>SLSW01000170.1 GCA_007130245.1 Micromonosporaceae bacterium | reverse complement strand
TCGACCTGCCGCAGGTTATCGACGTGGTAGCCAATCCGCGCGGCCCGGACCTGCTGTCGCGGGACGTACGGGTGGTCAGCGAGTGGTTCGCGGCGCGTGGCCTGCCGGACCCGGATCCGGAGCGGGTGGCCGCCGACCTGCTCGCCGACGCCGGCGTCCGGTGAGCAGGCCGACTAACGCGTCAGCTTCGGAGCATCTTGCGCAGCACGTAGGGAAGGATCCCACCGTTGCGGAAATAGTCTGCCTCGGCCGGCGTGTCGATGCGCACCACCGCGTCGAAGCTGACTCCGGTGTCGGTGGAGACCCTCACCGTGCGCGGCGTGGTGCCCGAGTTCATCGCCTCGATGCCGCTGACGGTGAAGGTCTCGGTCCCGGTCAGGCCCAGCGACTGCGCGGTCACACCCACCGGATACTGCAGCGGCAGCACGCCCATGCCGATCAGGTTGGAGCGGTGGATCCGTTCGTACGACTCGGCGACGACCGCCTTGACGCCCAGCAGCGTGGTGCCCTTGGCCGCCCAGTCCCGGCTCGACCCCGACCCGTACTCCTTGCCTGCCAGCACCACCAGCGGGACGCCCGCCTCGGCGTACGCCATCGCCGCGTCGTAGATGGTGGTCTGCTCCCCGGTGAGGTGGTTGACGGTGACCCCGCCCTGCACCCCCGGCACCAGCAGGTTGCGCAGCCGGATGTTGGCGAAGGTGCCGCGGATCATCACCTCGTGGTTGCCGCGACGCGACCCGTACGAGTTGAAGTCCTTGCGCTCCACCCCGTGCTCGGTGAGGTAGCGACCCGCGGGCGAGTCCGGCTTGATGGCGCCGGCCGGCGAGATGTGATCGGTGGTGACCGAGTCACCCAGCATCGCCAGCACCCGGGCACCGGCCACGTCGGTCACCGGCAGCGGATCGCGGCTCATGCCGTCGAAGTACGGCGGCTTGCGCACATAGGTGGACTCGTCGTCCCAGGTGAACGTGTCGCCACTCGGGGTGGGCAGCGAACGCCACCGCTCGTCGCCGGCGAACACGTCGGCGTAGCCGCGGGTGTACATCTCGCTGGCGATCGCGCTGGCGATGGTCTGCTGGACCTCCTGCGAGGTGGGCCAGATGTCGCGCAGGTAGACCGGCTGTCCGCCGGCGCCGACCCCGAGCGGCTCGGTGGTCAGGTCGATGTCCATGGTGCCGGCCAGCGCGTACGCCACCACCAGCGGTGGCGAGGCCAGGTAGTTCATCTTCACGTCCGGCTGGATGCGGCCTTCGAAGTTGCGGTTGCCGGACAGCACCGAGACCACCGACAGGTCGTGCTCGTTGACGGCGATCGAGATCTCCTCCGGCAGCGGGCCGGAGTTGCCGATGCAGGTGGTGCAGCCGTAGCCGACCAGGTGGAAGCCGAGCTTCTCCAGGTACGGCGTGAGGCCCGCCCGGTCGTAGTAGTCCATGACCACCTTCGACCCTGGCGCCAGGCTGGTCTTGACCCACGGCTTACGGGCCAGGCCCCGGTCCACGGCGTTCTTGGCCAGCAACGCGGCACCGAGCATCACCTGCGGGTTGGAGGTGTTGGTGCAGGAGGTGATGGCGGCGATCACCACCGCACCGTGGTCCAGCTCGCACGAGGTGCCGTCAGCCATCGCCACCCGCACCGGGTTGCTGGGCCGCCCGTCGGCGCCAGCGGCGGCCGACAGCAGGTCGCGCGGCGCATCTGCCGGATCGTCGGCGTGCCCGATCGCCGGCGCGTCGCTGGCGGGGAACGACTCCTCGCTGGCTTCGTCGGCAGACCCGGTCGCGCCAGGGTGGTCGGTGACGAAGTCGCTCAGTGCCGAGCGGAACAGCGTCTTGGCGTTGCCGAGCGGCACCCGGTCCTGCGGGCGTCGTGGCCCGGCCAGTGACGGCTCCACGGTGGACAGATCCAGTTCCAGGCGCTCGGAGTAGTCCGGCTCCGCGGCCGGATCATGCCACAGGCCCTGTTCCTTGGCGTACGCCTCGACCAGGGCGATCTGGTGCGCGTCGCGGCCGGTCAGCTGCAGGTAGCGCACGGTCTCGGCGTCGATCGGGAAGATCGCCACGGTGGAGCCGTACTCCGGCGACATGTTGCCGATGGTGGCCCGGTTGGCGACCGGCACCGACGCCACGCCCGGGCCGTAGAACTCGACGAACTTGCCGACCACACCGTGCTCGCGCAGCATCTCGGTGATGGTGAGCACCAGGTCGGTGGCGGTGGCGCCCTCGGGCAGCTCACCGGACAGCTTGAACCCGACCACCTTGGGGATCAGCATGGACACCGGCTGGCCGAGCATCGCGGCCTCGGCCTCGATGCCGCCCACGCCCCAGCCGAGCACCCCGAGCCCGTTGACCATCGTGGTGTGCGAGTCGGTGCCGACGAGCGTGTCGGGGTATGCCTGCAGTGCCCCGGTGCCTCCGGTTTCGGCGGGTGCGCGGCGGGCCATCACCACCGGCGCCAGGTGTTCGATGTTGACCTGGTGCACGATGCCGGTGCCCGGCGGCACCACCCGCATCTCGTTGAAGGCGCCCTGCCCCCACCGCAGGAACTGGTAGCGCTCCTTGTTGCGCGCGTACTCGAACTCCACGTTGCGCTCGAACGCGTCCGGGCGCCCGGCCACGTCGGCGATCACGGAGTGGTCGATGACCAGGTCGGCCGGGGACAGCGGGTTCACCTTAGCGGGATCACCGCCGAGGTCGCGCACGGCCTCGCGCATGGTGGCCAGGTCCACCACGCATGGCACCCCGGTGAAGTCCTGCATGAGCACCCGCGCCGGGGTGTACTGGATCTCCACACTGGGCTCGGCGCGCTGGTCCCAGCCAGCCACCGACCGGATGTGCTCGGCGGTGGTGTTCGCGCCGTCCTCTGTGCGCAGCAGGTTCTCCAGCAGCACCTTCAGGCTGTACGGCAGGCGTTCGTGTCCGGGCACGGTGTCGATACGGAAGATCTCGTAACTCGTGTCGCCGACTTGCAGCCGGGTCTTGGCGCCGAAGGTGTCCAGGCTCGCCACGTCGCACTCCTTGGTCGTCGTGAGGTCTGTAGAGAAGTGTCCCGCACCCCGGGGGTGCGAATCCGTCGGGTGCAATAAAACCGTACGTTCGTCTTGCTAGGTTGTCAAGGCTACGCTAGCCTCAACGGCATGATCCACCACACACAGCTCGCCTGCCCGTCCGGCTCCGAGGACGCCCTGCGCGACTACTACATCGGGGTGCTCGGCATGACCGAGAAGCCCAAGCCTCCGGCACTGGCCGGTCGCGGTGGCTGCTGGTTCGTCAGGAACGGTATCGAGCTGCACCTCGGGGTGGAGGAGGAGTTCCGGCCAGCCCGCAAGGCGCACCCCGGCTTGCTGTGGCCGGAGCTGGACGAGCTGGCCGGACGGCTCGAGGCTGCCGGCTACCCGGTGCGCTGGGCCGATCCCGTCGAGACGCCGGGGTTTCGCCGCTTCCACACCGACGACGTACACGGCAACCGCCTGGAGTTCCTGGCCTCGACCGCCTAACTGCCCGCACACCCCAACCAAGCGGCAGTGCGGCAGCTCCAGCTACAGGTGCAGCTGCAGGCCGGGGCGGGCGAGCACGGTCGGGCAGCCTTTGTCAATCACAAGTTGACACGCCCTGATTGAACCGAACAGTTCGGTGCGACGTGACAGCAGAACGGGAGGGTTGGACAAACTGTCGACAAACGCCTCAGGAAAGGACCAGCATGCGGAGAATCCGAACGTTGCTCGTGGTGGCCGCCGCCGGGGCGCTGGCGGTGACCGTCACCGCCGGCACTGCCGCGGCGAACCGAATCGACGACGGCCCCGGAGGGGCGCCGTTCTCGGCCGAGCTGGACGGTCTCCAGGAGATCGATCCGGTCACCGGTGAGCCGGGGGCAGGCGACCTGGAGGCCACCGGCTTCGCAGTCACCACGATCAACCTGGGCACGGGGGTGGCGTGCTACGAGTTGACCCACGACCTGACGCCGGAGCCCACAATGTTCCACATTCACGTCGGTGAGGCCGGCACCAACGGCCCGGTCGTGGTGGACTTCTTCACCGATCATCCGGACGGTGTGGTGCCGCCCAGCGGATGTGTGGACGTCGACCGGGACGTGGCGCTGGACATCCTGCGAAACCCGGAGGGCTACTACTTCAACGTCCATAACGTGGAGTTTCCGCCCGGTGCCATCCGCGGCCAGCTGTCCGCCTCGTCGCGCTGAGTCGAGGGTTACGGCGCCGCAGCAGCCATGATCAGTTGACGTCACGACACAACCGCGAGGGGTGGTCCGACGGTGCCGGGTACCTGCGCGCAGGTACCCGGCACCGTTTCCGGCGGCTGTTCAGTGCGCGGCGGTTCCCGCGCCGGCGCTGACCGGTTCGGGTGACCGCTCGGCCCGGCGCAGTTTGTCACCCTCCACATCGACATGCGGCAGCAGCCGGTCCAGCCACCGTGGCAGCCACCACGCCGCGCGGCGCAGCAGCGTCAGCAGCGCCGGCACCAGCGTCATTCGCACCACGAAGGCGTCCAGCGCGATGGCGATCGCCAGCGCGAACGCGATCTGCATGATGAAGTCGTCGCCGGAGAACGCGAACGCGCCGAAAACGCTGATCATGATGATCGCCGCCGCGGTGACTACCCGGGAACCGTGCCGGAACCCGGTGACCACCGCCGGCACCGGCGCCGCCCCGTGGACGTACTCCTCCCGCATGCGGGTGACCATGAAGACCTGGTAGTCCATGGCCAACCCGAACACGATGCCGATCAGCACGATGGGCAGGAAGCTGATCACCAGCCCGGTCTGGTTCACCGCGAGCAGCCCGTTCAACCAGCCCCACTGGAAGACCGCCACCACGACCCCGAAGGTGGCGCCCATGGTCAACAGGAAGCCCAGCGCCGCCTTCAGTGGCACCAGCACCGATCGGAACACCAGCATCAGCAGCAGGAACGACAACGCCGTGATCAGGGCGAGGTAGAGCGGCAGCGCCTCGGCCATGGACCGGTTGAAGTCGATGATGATCGCCGGCATGCCGGTGACCGCCACCGACGTCGCGCCGGTGGCGTCGACGAGCTCGCCGGCGCGGTCGCGGATCGCGGTGACTAGGTCCTCGGTCTCCACCGCGCTGGGTCCGGTCACCGGCAGCACCGTCAGCATGGCGGCATCGCCGGCCGGGTTGGCCACCGGCGGTGTCACCATCGCGACGTTGTCCAGCGTGTTGACGGTCTGGGCCACCGCGCCACCGGCGGCCTGCGCGTCGGTGCCGGTGGCGTCGACCACCACCAGCAGCGGACCGTTGAAGCCGGCGCCGAACCCCTCGGCGATCAGGTCGTACGCCCGCCGTTGGGTGTTCTCCTCCGACAGCGCCCCGTCATCCGGCATGCCCAGCCGCAGGTCCAGCGCCGGCACCGCCAGTGCCGCCATCACCAGCACCACGCCGAGCACCACCGGCACCGGCCGACGGGTCACCAGCGCCGACCACCGGACGGCTAAGCCACGCCGGCCCTCGTCCGCCTCCGGGTCACGCGCGCGCAGCCCGGGGATGCGGCCGCCGATGATACGGCGGCCGGCGAAACCAAAGAAGGCCGGCAACATGGTCAGAGCGATCAGCACCGCCATCGCCACCGCGAAGGCGGCCGCGAAGCCCATCTCCGTCAGCATCGGGATGCCGACCACCCACAGGCCGCACAGCGCGATGATGACGGTCAGGCCCGCGAAGACGACGGCGGACCCGGCCGTGCCCAGCGCCCGGCCCGCGGCATCGGGGCCGCTACGGCCTGTGGCCAGTTCATGCCGGTAGCGGGAGACGATGAACAGCGAATAGTCGATGGCCAGGGCGAGCCCGAGCATGGTGGCCAGGATCGGCGTGGACGTGCCCAGGTCGAAGAACCGGCTGGCGACCGCGATCAGCGCGATGGTGGTGCCCACCCCGATGATCGCGTTCACCAGCGGCATCCCGGCCGCCACGAACGATCCGAAGGTGATGATCAGCACCAGGGCGGCGATGCCGAGGCCGATCGCCTCCTGGGCGTACAGGTCGTCCGGGATCTCGCCCTGCAGCGCGGCGCCGCCCATCTCCACCGTCAGGCCGGCATCCTGCGCCGATGCGGTCGCCTCCCGCAGGTCGGACAGCGTGTCCTCTGGCCAGGCCACGCCGTACTCGACCTCGGCGTAGGCGATCCTGCCGTCAGGGGAGACGGTGCCGACCTGGAACGGATCGTCGACCCCGGTCACGTCCGGCAACGCGCCCAACCGCGAGACGCTCTCGGCGATCACGACCTGGTGGTCCGGCTCGGCCAGCGTCCGCCCCTCGGGCGCGGCGAAGACCACCCGGGCGCTGGAAGCCGACGGTGCGGCGGCCGGGAAGCGTTCCTGCAGCAGCTCCATCGCCTCGACCGACTCGGTGCCGGGAAGTTCCAGCGAGTCCTCGGTCTCGCCGGCCAGGGCCGCCGCGCCGATGACGCTGAGCACCAGCACCGCCAGCCATACCGTGAGGACCCACGCGCGACGCCGGTACGCGAAACGGCCGAGCCGATCAAGGTAGGTGGACACGAAGGATCTCCCGTCGCCTTTGTGTTACCGGTTGGTACGCCCCGGGTGCAGGCTACCCAAGGCGTCCAGGCGCCGACGCGGCGCGCCCCGGGTGTGAGGTCCGCACCGCTGGATACGCTCTGGTCGTTGAATACGGCAACGTGGACCGTCCGGGGAGGCACTGGTGCGTAACCAGCCGATCGAGCAGTTCCTGGGGCAGTTGTCGGCACATCCGCCGCCCACCGGCGGGGCAGCGGTCGCCGGGCTGCACGCCGCCGAGGCGGCGGCGCTGCTGGTGATGGTCGCGCGCTACAGCGGCGACGCCGACCACGCCGACCACGCCGACCACGCCGGACACACGGCACTCGTCGACCGGGTGCGCGAGCAGGCTGAGGCGCTGCGTGAGGAGTCCCTGCACCTTGCCGAGGAGGACGCGGCGGCGGAGCCGCCGGTGGCCGTCATGGCCGCCGCAGCGCGGCTGGTGGTCCTCGCCGAGCAGTTGCTGCCCGCCAGCCATCCCCGTGTGGTAGCGGACGTGGCCACCGCCGCCGAGGCGGTCCGGGCCGCCGCCGCCACCTGCCGGGTGAGCATCGAGGTCAACCTCCACCGGGTCGCGGACGAGGGGGAGAAGGAACGGCTGACCGCGGTCGCGGCCGGAGCGGAGACCATCGCCACCCGGGCGGACGCGGTCACCGCCGCAGTGCGCGGGATGCTCGTCAGGTGAGCGCCCCAGCCGCGTGCAGCTCCCGCAGCCCGGCGCGATCGGCCAGACCGAGCTTGGCGTAGCAGCGGCCCAGATGGTTGTCGACGGTACGCACCGACACGCCCAGGCGTTGCGCCAGCGCGCGGCTCGGCGCTCCGGTGGCCGCGAGCCGCGCGATTTCGATCTCGCGTGCGGACAGGACGGCGACGAGGCCCGCCAGCGCCGGTGTGGACGCACCCTGGCACAGCGTCGCCCACAGCTGCGCGCGGGCCGAGGACACCGCTGCCGCGTCGGTCGCGCCCCGCTGCCGGTGTGCCGCGGCCGCCTGCGCCGAGGCCTCAGCAGCGGGCAGGTCCGCGCCGGTGCGGGATAGTGCCCGGGCGGCGGCGTCGAGGCCGGTGGCGTCGCCTGTGGCCAACGCCCGGGCGTGATCGGCCATGGCGGTTACCAGCCCACCGGCGAGGCGGTCCACCAGTGCGCCCAACGGCGCCGCGGCGTGCGCGCCGCATCCGAGCCGGGCGAGGTCGTGCAGCAGCGGCAGTTGCCACGACAGGTCGCCGCGGGTGTCGGATTCCGCGGCCGCGTCGGTCAGGATCGGCACCGCCGCGCCCGGTGAGCCGACCTGCGCGGTGGTCCAGGCGCGCGCCCGGGCCACGGCCGAGCGCGCGGGTCCGGGTGGGCGATGCTCGGCGTGCAGCGCCGCCAGCCCGGTGCGCGCCGCTGACAGGTCGCCGCGCACCGCGTGCGCGACCACCAGGCACGCACGCGCCACCAGCGTCCGTTCCTCGTCGCGCCCGCGCAGCAGGTCGACCGCCTCGGTGGCGTACCGCGCCGCGGCGGCCGGTCGCCCCCGCAGCAGCAGGTGATGGGCCAGGAAGACAGCGAACGCACCAGCGGCCGCGGGATGCTGCCGCGCCGTCGCGCGGTGCTTCGCGAGGCGTGCCGCCCGTTCGGCGTCCGCCAGGCGTCCCCGCAGGTGCAGCGTCCAACACTGATGCGTGGAGCCGTCGGGCTCCGGTACGGGTCGCGGTCGCCCACCCGGGGGCGCCAGTTCGATCCGTTCGACCAGGCCGTCCTTCCACAGTGGCACCAGATGCGCCGGCGCCGCGTCGGCCGTGCACACGGTGGCGACCAGGAACACCAGTCGGCGCTCGAGTGCCTGCAACAGCACTGCCACCGACACGTCGTCGAGCAGGTGGGCGTCCTCGACCCACAGCACCAGCGGTTGCCCGCCCGCCCGCACCGCCAGGGCGTGCAGCGCCTGCCGGAGCACGGTGAGCCCGCTCGCCCCGGGGGGCACCGGTTCGGTCAGCAGATCGGTCACGGCCGGCGCGTGCGGGGTGCGGCCGCGGCCTCGTAGGCGCAGCGCGGTCCCGCCCGGTGTGGTGAGCTGTCGCACGGTTTCGGTGGCGAGCCGCGAGGTGTCCGCGCCTGCCGGGCCCACCAGCGCCACCCCGGCAGCGGTTCCGGGCGCGGTGGGCGGCACGGTGACAGGTGCGGTGGGCGGCACGGTACGAGGCTAGTGACTGTGTCGTGCCGCGTGGAATCGGCCGACCGGGGCGTCCGGCGTACTCTGACTGCACCATGCCGCCCACCCGTACGCCGCCCCCACTGGCCGCTGGCCCGCCGGCTGGCCGGCCGACCCGTGCCGCCCCGGTGACGGACTGGCGCACGGCACCACTGACCGGTCGCGACGACACCCTGCGCGAGGTGCTGCGGCAGCTGGAGACACCGGACGGGCCGCCGGTGGTGCTCACCGGCGCCGCCGGCGTGGGGAAGAGTCGGCTGCTACGGGAGGTGGGGCGGCGCTGGCTGGGCGACGCCCGGACGGTGCTGCCCGTGCTGGCCAGCTCCGCGGCACAGGCCGTGCCGTACGGCGCGCTGGCGTCGCACCTGCCGTCTGACGCGGCGACGCCGGAGCCCCGGGACCTGGCCCGACAGGTGGCCGCTACCGTGCGTCGGCGTGCCGCCGGTGGTTCGCTGCTGGTGACCGTGGACGACGCGCACCTGCTCGACGACCGTTCCGCGGAGGTGGTGCGCGAACTGCACGGCGCACCGGCGTGCCGGCTACTGCTGGCGGTGCGCGACGACACCGTGCCGCCAGACCTGGTGGCGGGGCTGCTGGACCGACCGGACACCGCTCGGGTCGCCGTGCCGCCGCTGTCGCGTCCGGGCACCCGCGCGCTGGCCGAGGCGGCAATGGCCGGACCGCTGGGGGTGTCCACCGAAGCGTTCCTGTGGCACAAGAGCGGCGGTAACCCGTTGTTCCTGCGCGAGCTGCTGTGGAGTGCCCGCAACTCCGGCACCATCCGGCAGGCCGGCGGGGTGTGGGTGCTGACCGACACCCCGCCCGAGCCGACCACCCGGCTGCGCGAGATCGTGAGCTACCACCTCGACCGGATGCCGGCGCCGGCCCGCCATGCACTCGAACTGGTGGCGCTCGGCGAACCGCTGTGCCTGGCGGTGCTCACCCGCGCCGCCGGGGCGGAGCCGGTGGCGGCGCTGCGCGACATGACGCTGGTGGTGGTCGAGGACGCTCAGGCGCGGTGCGCCCATCCGATGTACGGGGAGGTGCTGCGCGAGCAGCTGCCGGAGGCGGAGGCCGCGGGACGTTTCCGGGAGCTGGTCGAGGCCGCAGGCGCGCGCCCGGACGCGGTCGATCCGGTGCGGCTCGCCCTGTGGGCGGTGGCCGGCGACGCCCCGGTCGGCGTCGACGCGCTGGTTCGCGCGGGGCGGCTCGCGGCGGCCCGGTTCGACTTCGTGCTGGCGGAACGGCTCGCCCGGGCCGCCCTGGAGGTCGGCGACCGCCTGGATGTCCAGCTGCTGCTCGCCGACGCGCTGGGCGGGCAGGGACGCCGCCATCACGCCGAGGTGCTCCTGGCCGCGCTCAGTCTGGGGCTCACCGAGGAACGGGACCTGGTACGGGTGGCGGTGGCGCGCGCCTCCCACTACTTCTTCGGTGGCCGGCGGCTGCGGGAGGCGATCGAGGTGCTCGAGCACGCCCGGTCTCGGACCGCCGATCCGCTGCTGGACGCCGAGATCGGGGCACTGCTCGCCGGCCTGCACGCGTACAACTGCGACTATCCGTCGGCGGTGCGGGTCAGTGAGGACGTGCTGGCCCGCGACGGGCTCGATCCCGCCACCCGGCTGGGTGCGCTCGTCACCGGCTCCCTCAACCGGGCGGTCACCGGCAAGGCGGCGGCGGCGCTGGCCGCGGTCGAGGAGGGCCGGCAGCTCGCGTGCGCGCATCCCGAACGGCGCATGGTCGCGACCCGGCTGGCTGTCAGCCGTTGCTACGCGCTGCACTACTCCGGGCGGCTTCGCGAGGCGGAGGCGGAGGCCCGCGAAGGTTACGAGGCGGTGGTCCGCGAGGAGCGGTTCACCGAGGCCGCGACCTGGGCCGCGTTGCTGGTAGGCCGGCTGATCACCCGCGGCCGGCTGGTGAGCGCCGCGGCGGTCGGGGCGGAGGCGGTCTCGCTGCACCACGGACACGACGAGGTGCAGTCGTTGCCGTTGGCCCTGGCCGAATGCGCGCTGGCGTCGGCGATGGCCGGCGACCTGGGCACCAGCCGCCGGTGCCTCGACCGTCTCGAACGTGACGTCGACAGCGCACCCCACCCGTACCGGGGGGTTGCGATGCGCGCCCGCGCCTGGCTGGCGGTCCGCGACGGCGATCTGGCACAGGCCCGCACCATGCTGGTCGAGTCGGCCGACCTGGGCCGTGCCGCCGGAAGTCACACCTGGGAGGTGACAGCCGCCCACGACCTGGCGCGGATCGGTGCCGCCGATCTGGCCGCCGACCGGCTCGCCGCGCTGTCCGGACAGATCGAGGGCGCGCTGCTGCCGGCGATGCTCGCGCACGCGGTCGCGGTGCGCCACGCCGACCCGGACGGGCTCGACCGGGCCAGCGTCGCGTTGGCTGGCATCGGCGCGGACCTGCTCGCCGCGGAGGCGGCGTGCCAGGCGGCCCTGGCCTTCCGCGCCGCTGGCCGGCAGCGCCCGGCGACGCTGGCGGCGCTGCGGGCGCAACTGCTGTGGGCCGGGTGCGAGCAGGTACGCACGCCCGGGCTGGACCCGGAGGTGTTCGTGCTCAGCGAGCGGGAGCGGCAGGTGGCGACACAGGTCGCCGGCGGGCGGTCGACAAAGGAGACCGCCCGCCGGCTGTTCCTGTCCGCGCGTACCGTCGACAACCATCTTGCGCGCGTCTACCGCCGCCTGGGTGTGGCCGGCCGCGACGAGCTGGCCGGGTTGCTCGTCTGCGCGGTCACCGGTCCAGATACATCTGGATCCGGACCAGCACCGGACCCCGGTTGTCGTCGAGGAACACCTCGCCCGACGCGCCGAAGCCGCTGAAGAGGGCCGTGGCGACCACCGCGGCGGTGTCCGCGTCGCCGTCAGCCTGGCCGCCCGCGGTGTCACCGTCCCCGCTGGCGCAGCCGGCCGCCAGGGCCAGCACCAGGGCCGCACCCGCGCGGCGACCTCTCACCGCTGGATGTGCATGATGATCGTGATGGTGACGGGCGCGTCGCTGTTGTCCTGCTGGACGGTCACGCTGCCCTCGGCCTCGTATCCGGTGAACGGCGTCATGGCCGTGTCGCTCGAGACGACACTGAGCCCGTCGGTCTGCTCCCACCCGGTGGCCGCGAGTGCGTCCAGGTAGTAGTCATGGACGTCGGCGAGATCCCCGTCTTCCAGGGTGTGGGTGGCCATGTACTCAGACCGGTCATCGGCGGCGGCACCGATATATCCGTTGAAGACCGCCCCCGCAGGCGGATCCGGGAACTGGTCCGGCCAGTCGTCGGGTAGCGCCCCGGCGGCAGCAGCGCCCGGGGCGCCTCCCGAACCGCTGCCGGCTCCATCGTCGGACGCGCCGTCCGCGTCCGCGTCCTCGTCCGCGGCGGCCGCGTCGGCGATCCGGTCGACCAGGTCAGCGAGCCCGTCGTCGTCGCCGCCGGAGCCACAGCCTGCCGCCAGTGTCAGGACCACCACCACACCCGCGCACAGGGCTGGTCGCCAGGTCCGCCTCATCCATCGCTCCTTCCGTGTCCGGTGGGTGTCACCGGAGGATTTGCATGTCGATCGTGATACCCGCCGGTTCGAAGCCGGTGAACAATGCCAGGTGCCCCCGTACGCCGTAGCCGTGGAAGGTGAACCCGGTGTGGTCGGTCACGATTGCGTGGGGATCGTCCGCAATCTGCAGGTCGTGCCAGCCCGCAGCGCCGAACGCGTCGCGGTAGTAGTCGAACAACGCGACAATGTCGTCCTCGTCGATCTCGTACAGGACCTCGTAGTAGCCGTCGACCTCCGCGTCCTCCAGGTGGGCGAACATGCCCGGGTTGGAGTCCGGTTCCAGATGGGTGACCTGCACCAGCACCGCACCTGGCGGTGGGTCGGGGAACTGCTGCGGCCAGGCGTCCGGCAGCACCGCCGCCGGTTCCGGATCCACCGGCTCCCCCAACTCGAGCAGGCCGCATCCGGTCACCAGCGCAAGCGCGACCGACCCTAGGACCGCCGTCGCGACCCGTACCACCCGGCTCATCGGCTCCTCCCGTACGCATCCCGGCCGGTCGCGGCAGCAGCCGGCGACCGGTCCTCCATGCTTGGTTGGCCGGCCGGCGTTAGCAACGGCGTCGGGCCGGGTTGAGTAGGTTGCCGCGGCGATTGAGTAACCCGCGTCCGTCGGGCGTTACCCAATCCAGCGCCGCGATTACTCAACCGGCCCGCCGACCATTGCCGGCTGCACACCGGGGCCGCACCATGACCATGGGTCAGGGCAGAAAGACTCGTCGTGGGAAGGGGCGTTGCACTGTGAGCGGTGACACAGGCAGGTGGATGAGGCTGATCTGGGCAGGACTGGTGTCGGGTGTCCTGCTGGTGGCGGCCACCGGCTGCATCTCGAACCTGCGCGAGTTCGCCGAGGAGCACGACCTGGACCTGGAAGATGTGATCGGCGAGTTGGATGACCAGCGGCGTGAGCAGCGGGCCGGCCACGACCCGTTCGACGGTGATGAGAACCGGCTGGAGGGCTGGTGCATGGCCTGGGCCGACGCGCAACAGACCACATGGCAGGAGGGGATGATTCCGGGCGCGTTCCGCACCCAGGACAGCATCCAGTACGACCCCAGCAACATGGAGCCCCACTACGACATCGTGTGGCGGGCGCTGATGGACGCCTACGAGCTGGCACCGGACGAGATCAAGGAACACATCTACGAGGTGGGGGAGCTGGTCAAGGCCGAGGGTGAGGCCCTGGCAGCGCATGGCTGGAACCTCAATGACGCGGTGTCGAGCGGAGCGCTGGACATGGGGCTGGGTTATGCCGCCGAGAAGAGCCGGTGGACCACGCCGATCCAGGCGGTGGCTGAAGCCTGGTGCTGGGAGGACCCCGACCTACGCGGGCCGCTCGACTGACCGGTCCGGGGCGGCGATGCCCAGGCGCTGCGCCGCCTCGGCGGCCGCGCGCCGGGAGCCGACGCCCAGTTTGGACAGGGCGGCGGAGACATGGTGAGCGGTGGTGTGACGGGAGATGTGCAGGGCGGCGGCGATGTCAGCGTTGGACAGGCCGGCGGCGAGCAACCCGACGATCTCCACCTCCCGGTCGGTCAACCCGGCCGGATTCCCCCCGGTGGTGCGGTGCGGGCGCCGCGGCAGGTCGGTGATGCCCAGCTGCCGCATCCGTCGCGCCAGCCGGTTGGCCGCCGGCCGGGCACCGAGCCGGTAGAAGGTCGCCAGCGCGGCGCGCAACTGGGCGGGCTCGTCGGTGTCCGCGCGGGCCATCGCCGCCTCGTACGGGCAGCCGATCGCGTCCCACGCCTGCGCCGCGGCCAACGGCTGCCCGTGGATGTGCAGGGCGTACGGTTCGGCAGCGCGCTCCGGTGGGTCAGTCAGGCCGCCGGCGCGCCACCACCAGAACGCCAGCTCGCCGGTGGCCCACGCCTGGTCGGCCTCGAGCGCCAGCTGG
>SLSW01000179.1 GCA_007130245.1 Micromonosporaceae bacterium | reverse complement strand
GGGTGGACGCGTTCTACTGGACGCTGGCGCAGTTCTGCGGCGAGCGGCTGCTGCCGTACGTGTTCGCCGACGCCGACGACGAGCGCCAGCAGTACACGATGGTGGTGCACGCGGTCACCGCCCAGCTGGCCAAGGTCGCCCAGGCGCTGGAGTCCGGCGGTGTGGCCATCGACGGCGAGCGCCTGACGTCCTACCCCGACCTGGTGGACTTCCTGGTGGCGCAGCTGCAGGACGAGGAGACCCGCGGGTTCTGGGCCGGCACCGCGGTGGGGCTGGGCACCGTCAACGCGTTCAGCCGCCGGCTGATCGCCAGCAAGCGCGACCTGTCGCGGTTGATCCGCGGCGACCTGACCAGCAGCCGCCCGCACACCGTCAACACCTCCGACAGTGCCCGGGTCACCGTGGTGGACCTGCACAACCTGCCCGACCGGGCGCAGCGGTTCGTGGTCGGGGTGACGCTGCGCACCGAGTTCGAACGCAAGGAGCGCTCCGGCACCGCCCGGCCGCTGCTGTTCGTGGTGCTCGACGAGCTGAACAAGTACGCCCCGCGCGAGGGCGACAGCCCGATCAAGGAGGTGCTGCTGGACATCGCCGAGCGGGGCCGCTCGCTGGGGGTGGTGCTGATCGGCGCGCAGCAGACCGCCAGCGAGGTGGAGCGGCGCATCGTGGCCAACTCGGCGATCCGGGTGGTGGGCCGGCTGGACCCGGCCGAGGCGTCCCGGCCCGAGTACGGCTTCCTGCCGCCGGCGCAGCGCCAGCGGGCGTTGCTGGCCAAGCCGGGCACCATGTTCGTCAACCAGCCGGAGCTGCCGGTGCCGCTGTGCGTGGAGTTCCCGTTCCCCACCTGGGCCACCCGCCCCGGTGAGGCCGGCGCGGCGCCGGCCGCGACCATGCGCTCGATCACCCAGGCCGCCGATCCGTTCGCGGTGGTCGGCGCCGAGGCCAGGGAGGAGTTCCCGTTCTGACATGAAGATCCTGCACACGTCGGACTGGCACGTCGGCAAGGTGCTCAAGGGACAGTCCCGCGCCGAGGAACACGCCGCGGTGTTGGCCGAGATCGTCGACATAGCCCGGGCCGAGCAGCCCGACCTGGTGCTGGTGGCCGGCGACCTGTTCGACGCCGCCGCCCCCGCTCCGCCGGCCACCCGGCTGGTCACCGGGGCGCTGAGCGCGCTGCGTGGCAGCGGCGCCGAGGTGGTGGCGATCGCCGGCAACCACGACAACGGCGCCGCCCTGGACGCGCTGCGACCGTGGGCCGAGGCGGCCGGCATCACCCTGCGCGGCACCGTGCGCACCGCCGACGACCACGTCATCACCGGCACCACCGGCGCCGGCGAGCCGTGGCGGCTGGTGGCGCTGCCGTTCCTGTCCCAGCGGTACGCGGTGCGGGCCACCGAGCTGTTCGAGCTGTCCGCGGCCGAGGCCACCCAGACGTACGCCGACCACCTGCGCCGGATGATCGAGGCCCTGACGGCCGGCTTCGGCACCGACGCGGTCAACCTCATCACCACCCACCTGACGGTGGTGGGGGCGACCACCGGCGGCGGCGAACGGGAGGCGCACACCATCGCCGCGTACGCCGTGCCCGCCACGATCTTCCCCGCCAGCGCCCACTACGTCGCCCTCGGGCACCTGCACCGCGAGCAGCAGGTGCCCGGCGCCGCGCCGGTGCGCTACTGCGGCAGCCCGCTGGCCATCGACTTCGGCGAGGGCGACAACACCCCCGGGGTGACCATGGTGGAGGTCGCCGTCGGCGGCACCGCCAAAACCCGGCACGTGCCGACCTCGACAGCGGTGCCGCTGCGCACGGTGCGCGGCACCCTGGACGAGCTGGCCGAGCTGGACCCGGGCGAAGCCTGGCTGCGGGTGTACGTGCGCGAGCAGCCCCGCGCCGGCCTGCGCGAGCAGGTGCAGGAGCTGCTGCCACGAGCGCTGGAGGTGCGCATCGACCCGGACCTGCTGCCCGAACCGGGCGCGGACCGCCACACCACCACCCGCGCCGGGCGCACCCCGGCCGAGCTGTTCACCGAGTACCTCACCGCCCGCGGCCACGACGACGACGCCGTACGCGATCTGTTCGCCGAGCTGTACGACGAGGTGGTGAGCAGCTCGTGAGACCGCTGCGGCTGGACCTGGCCGGCTTCGCCGCGTTCCGCGAGGCCACTACCGTCGACTTCACCGACACCGACTTCTTCGCCCTGGTCGGCCCGACCGGCGCCGGCAAATCCACGGTGCTGGACGCGATCTGTTTCGCGCTCTACGGCACCGTGCCGCGCTGGCGCAACACCACCTCGGTGGCGAACGCGCTGGCGCCGTCGGTCAACGAGGCCCGGGTGCGGCTGGCGTTCGAGACCGCCGGGCAGCGGTACGTGGCCACCCGGGTGGTGCGCCGCGACGGCAAGGGCCGCACCAAGACCGCCGGGGCGGCGCTGCAGCGCATGCCCGACGGGTTCGACGTGCGCAAGCTGGACACCGGGCTGACCCCGGACGACCTGGGTGAGGTGCTGGCCGGCACGCCGACCGAGATGGACACCGCGGTGCCGGAGGTGATCGGGCTGCCGTTCGCGCAGTTCGTCACCTGCGTGGTGCTGCCGCAGGGCGAGTTCGCCGAGTTCCTGCACGCCAAGCCGGCCACCCGCCAGCAGATCCTGGTCAACCTGCTGGGCTTCTCGGTCTACGAGCGGGTGCGGGAGGCCGCCGGGACGCGGGCGGCGCGGGCCGAAGCGGAGCTCGCCGCCACCGACCGGCTGCTGTCCGACCTGGCCGGTGTCGACGACGAGGCGCTGGCGGCCGCCGAGAACAAGCTCACCACCATGCAGCAGCTGGCCGCGCAGGTCGACGCGGCGATGCCGAAACTGGCCGACGCGCAGGTCGCCCAGCAGGCCGCGCAGCAGGCGCTGGCCGACCGGGACGCGCAGATCGCCCAGCTGGACCGGGTACGCCCGCCCGACGGCGCCACGGCGCTGGCCGAGGCGGCCACCGCGGCGCGGGCGGCGCTGTCCGACGCGTCCGGGGCGGTCAGCACGGCCGAGGACGCCGAGGAGAAGCTGCGCGCGGAGCTGGCCGCCGCCGGCGACGCCACCCGGTTGCGCACGCTGCTGGCCGCGCACGAGGAACGCGCCCAGCTGGCCGCGCAGCGCGACCAGCTCACCGACGCGGTCGCGACCGCGCAGCGCGAGTACGACACGGCCGCGGAGGCGCTGGCGCAGGCACGCACCGACGCCGAGCAGGCCGACGTGGCGCTGGAGGCCGCCCGCGAGGCGTACACCCGCGCGCACGCGGTCGACCAGGCCGCCGGGCTGCGCGCCCACCTGGTCGCCGGCGAGCCGTGCCCGGTGTGCACCCAACCGGTGGCCGAGGTGCCCGACGTACCCGCGGACTCGGCGGTGGCGCAGGCCAAAGCCGCTGGCGAGGCCGCCCGCGCCGACGCCGACCGCGCCCGCGCGCAGGTGACCGCACGCGACCAGACGGTACGGGAGCTGGACCGCACCCTGACCGCGGCGCGCACCCAGGCCGACGGGCTCGCCACCCGAATGTCCGAGCTAGACGAGCGGCTGGCCGGCGCCCCGCAGCCGGAGTCGCTGCGCCGGGACCTCGACAACATCACCGCCGTCGAGCGGCGACTCGGTGAGGCGGCCGCGGCGGTGCGGGCCGCGCGCGAGACCTACCGGCGGGCGCAGGCCGACGCGGAGGCCGCCGACAAGCGGCTGCGCGACGCCTGGCGCGAGTTCGACGCCACCCGCGACGCGCTGGCCGCCCACGCGCCGCCACCGACCGACCGGGACGACCTGGCCGCGGCGTGGTCGGCGCTGGCC
>SLSW01000129.1 GCA_007130245.1 Micromonosporaceae bacterium | reverse complement strand
TCGTCGGTCGTGCTCGACAACGCCACCCTCCACTGGTCAAACCTGCAAAAATCCCGGTCGGTTCAGTCTCGCAGTCGCCGTCGTGCCCTGGCCAGACCTGGTCGGTGGGCTCGCTGGTCATGCGTACGGGTATCAGGAACTTGTTAGTATGTTTGTTAAGCGAGTTCACAACGTATATGCTAGCGACGGCTCAGTCAAGGCACGCCCTCACGTGCCATAGCTCCACACGGAAGTGCCGGTACGCACGTCCCCATCGCCATCTGCGGGGCCGCTGATCCGTCTCGAGCCGGACACAGAGCACAACTCAAGGAGTGACCATGCGCAAAAGAGCTGCCGTCGTCGGCGCTGCCGTCCTGTTCCTGACCTCCGCCTGCGCTGACGGCGGCGACGCGTCCCAGCAGGAAGGTCAAACCGCGCCGCCGGCTGCGGCAGCGGCACCCGATGCGGCCAGCGTGAGCCAATGGGCGTCGCTGGTGGCACCGCATGCCCGTGAGTGGCACGACCAGGTCGACACGGTCGAGGAGGACTGCCGGCGGCCCGCCACTGTGGTCGCCTGCCACCTCGGGTACATGACGCTCAGCCTGCAAGCTGAGACCATCGCGGTCGTCCTCACCGGGGTGAGCAGCAACCCCGGGCATTCGGATTACCTCGGCGAACCGCCGGCCGAGATCGACAGGCTGGTAGAGCGCACGATTGAAGCAGCCGAAGACGTCGAGCCAGCATACGAGGCGTACGCCGACACCGGGTGTGGCGACCCGTACGCTGAAGAGTGCCGTGCCGAGGCGTTCGCGATGAGGATAGCGGTGGGAGACCTGACGTCCGCGTACGACGCCTGGGCGCCCTATCTGGGATCTCGCCGATGAGCGGCCGGCCGGCCGAACGCCAGCATCCACCAGCGGCTGGCCCGCATTGGTGCGCTCGGCGCGCCCCAGAGGTGCCGCCGTAGCGTCCACCAGGTAACCGAGCACGGGCTTCGACGCGGTCGCGAAAGACACCCACAACCGCCTACGCCCCAAAGTTGATAACTTTCGCGTGCCAGTAAACGTATCGCAGCTTCACGAGCCTTCTACGGACACACCTACACCCAGCTCGTAGGCCATCTCGACCGCCGGGCCGGAGGAAGCTGTGCGTGTGGTGGCACGTGCTGCCTGCTAACGGCAGCGTAAGATTGGTGCTAACCGTAGCGCAGATATACTGCTAATGGTAGCGTAGACGCCGTGGACGGTTATCGGCGGCGGGTCGTGGATGACGAGTTGGATGCGCTGCTGGCTGGGCTTGCCGCAGTCGCGCTGGAAGGGCCGAAGGCGGTTGGCAAGACCGCGACCGCGCAGCGCCGGGCAGCCACCGTGTTCGCGCTCGACGACGACGAGCAACGGCAGCTGCTCGTCGCTGACCCGCAGCGGATCGAGCGCGCGGAAGGCACCGTTCTCATCGACGAGTGGCAACGGCACCCGGCGGTGTGGGATGACGTACGCCGCAGCGTGGATCGGGACTCGACCCCCGGCCGCTTCCTACTCGCCGGCAGTGCTGCGCCGGTCGAGGCTCCGGTGCACTCCGGCGCGGGACGTATCGTCCAGGTACGCATGCGGCCGATGAGCCTGGCCGAGCGCGGCATCGCCGAACCCACCGTCAGCCTGCGCGCCCTGCTGGCAGGTGGCGCGCCGATCGCAGGTGAGTCCGAGGTCGACCTGCCCAGCTACGTCGAGGAGATCGTCGGCTCGGGGTTTCCGGGCATCCGAGGGTTACCGGCCCGCGCCCGGCGGGCTCAGCTCGACGGTTATGTGGCTCGTATCGTCGAGCGGGAGTTCCCGGATCAGGGCCATCCGGTGCGCAAGCCCGCCGTGCTGCGGGCATGGCTGACGGCATATGCCGCTGCCACGTCGACAACCGCGTCCTACAACGCGATCCTGGACGCGGCTACCCCTGGAGAAGTCGACAAGCCCGCGAAGACGACCACCATCACCTACCGGGACGTGCTCAACCAGCTCTGGCTGTTGGATCCGGTGCCCGGATGGCTGCCGGTCGACAATCCGCTCGGGCGGCTAGCGCAGGCTCCGAAACACCACCTGTGCGACCCGGCCCTGGCAGCGCGACTGCTGCAGCTGGACGTCGCAGCGCTGCTCGCCGTGCCGGCACATGGGAGACGCCCGCGCCGCGGCGCGGGCATGATCGGACCGCTGTTCGAGTCCCTGGTGGCCCTCAGCTTGCGCACCTACGCGCAAGCTGCCGAGGCCCAACTGCACCACCTGCGGACCCGCAACGCCGACCACGAAATCGATTACGTGATCACCGGCCCGGACGGTCGCCTCGTCGCTGCCGAGGTCAAACTCACCCGCACCGTCGGCGACCATGACACCAAGCACCTGCGTTGGCTCCGCGACCGGCTCGGCGACCAGGTCGCGGACAGCGTGATCGTCACCACCGGGACCCATGCGTACCGCCGCCCGGACGACATCGCGGTCGTACCGGCGGCGCTGCTGGGTCCGTAGCCCCCGAGCCGGGCGAGGATTACGGTGCGAACTCAGGTTGCATGCGCCCCGAGTCGCGTACAGATACAGCCGGTCGCCGGTAGAAAGCACTGCTACTTCCTGCCGCGGAGTGAGGGGAAACGCCATCCGCTCGCCCGCTGCTGGCGGTGCAGCCTGAAGTGGGTGGTCATTGCGCGAACTCCTCCTTTCCGCGGCTCGACCAGCACGGGGAGTTGCCGGAGCGCGTGCCGCATTCGCCCCCAGGCGCCGGCGGCGTGGCGCCTCCCGTTTCACAGCGACACACGAACAAAGTCGAGTGTGCGATAATCGCAACATGTCCGAGAACGGTGAGTGGACCACCATCGGTGAGAACATCCGGCAGGCGCGATTCGGCGCCGGCATGTCGCAGGCATCGTTGGCCGACCGGGTAGCTCTCGACCGGACCATGATCGCCAAGATCGAGGCGGGGACCCGCCGGGTGGACGCACTTGAGCTGACCCGGCTCGCATCCGCGCTCGACGTCCCGGTCGACCACCTGCTCGAGCCGGCGCCGGCGGTCATCTCACACCGAGCTGAACCGATCACCGAAGACACCGACACCGACACTGCCCGCCGGTCGCAGCGCGTCCAGGTTGTCATCTCGGCCTGGCTTCGCGACGTCCGGCAGATCATCGACGCCGGGACGCTGCAACCCACCTCACCCCTCAGTTACCAAGATCTGGTCGAATCTCCGGAGCACGCCCGGGACGCCGCCCGGTGGCTGCGCGACCGCCACGGCCTCGGTGACGACCCGGTGCAGAGCATGCTGGAGCTGTGCGAGCGCAGCGGGCAGTTCACCCTCGTCAGCGAACTGCCCGGCGACGGCGCCTCGTTGATC
Source organism: Micromonosporaceae bacterium (assembly GCA_007130245.1). Taxonomy (GTDB): domain Bacteria; phylum Actinomycetota; class Actinomycetes; order Mycobacteriales; family Micromonosporaceae; genus Natronosporangium. The sequence goes on along the minus strand of SLSW01000129.1, from coordinate 481 downwards.
GACAGTGACATTGCGGTCGCGGTAGTCAGCAGCGAGGGTGACCCGGGCAGGCGCCGCGCCACCGCCGCCCACGAACTCGGACATCTGATCCTCGGCGACGAATACTCGAGTGATCTCGCGGTGCACCTGTCACGCGATGACCGCGAGAGCCTCATCAACGCATTCGCGGCTGAACTGCTTCTGCCGCTCCGCGCTCTCGCGACCTCGGACACCGGGGATACCGGCACGCGCGCGGGTCTCATACGAATCGCTGCACGCTATCGCACCTCCTGGTCGCTGGCGCTGCGTCAGGCCAAGCTGGCGCAGTGGATCGACGCGCCAACCAGCCGGCAGTGGCAACAGGTCACACCGACACGCGCCGAGTTCATGGAAGCCGTGGGATGGTCACCCATACCCGATCTCGATGGCATACGCGTACCGCCCGGCTACTCCCATGCCGTCATGGAGGCGTGGCGGCGTAACCTGCTGTCCGACCGCCGCG
>SLSW01000058.1 GCA_007130245.1 Micromonosporaceae bacterium | reverse complement strand
TCTACGTGTGGTGGGACGCGCTCGGCAACTACGTCACCAGCCTCGACTACGGCACCGACGGCGAGGCGTACCGGCGCTGGTGGGTCGGATCCGACCGCCGCGTGCACCTGCTCGGCAAGGGGGTGCTGCGGTTCCACGCTATCTACTGGCCGGCGATGCTGCTGTCGGCCGGGCTGCCGCTGCCCACCGACATCCTGGTGCACGACTACCTGACCGTCGACGGGCGCAAGATCAGCAAGTCCAGCGGGGTCAGTGCCGACCCGGTGGCGCTGGCCGACCGGTACGGCACCGACGCCGTGCGCTGGTGGCTGTTGCGGGAGGTGCCGCGCATCGGTGACGTCGACTTCACGGTCGCGCGGTTGGTGGAGCGGGCGGACGCGGATCTGGCCGGAGGGTTCGGCAACCTGGTCAACCGGGTGGTCACCATGGTGCACCGCTACCGCGACGGTCGGGTGCCCGAGCCCGGCCACGAGCCGGCCGTGGCGGAGCTGGACCAGGTGTGCCAAGACGCGCCGAAGCTGCTCGCGGCGGCGTTCGACGATGCCGACTTCCGTCGCGCGTGCGCGGCCGTCCTCGGCGTGGTCGAGCAGGCCAACCGCCACATCGAACAGGTACGCCCGTGGGAACTGGCCCGCGCCGAACGCGGCGGTGACGCGACCGCCGGCCGCCGGCTGGACGCGGCGCTGTCCGCGTTGATCTCCGCGTGCCGCGCTCTCGGGACGCTGCTCGTACCGTTGCTGCCGGACGCGGCGGCGGCCATCACCCGGCAGTGCGCCGAGGTCGGCGGGCGGCTGCCGCAGGCACGGCCGCTGTTTGCGCGGCTCGGCGGCGACCGGCCGGCGGAGTGATGCCGGTGTCATTAAGCTCGACCGGGTGGAGCGCACATCTGACCGCACCGGCCCGCAGACGTCCCCCCGGACCGCCGTGGTGTGGCAGGTCCTGTCCGCGGAGGTGGAACGCCAAGGTGGCGGCCCCCTGACCGTGCTCGACGTCGGCGGCGGCACCGGCGGTTTCGCGGTGCCGCTGGCCGCGGCCGGCCACACAGTGACCGTGGTCGACTCCAGCCCGGACGCGCTGGCGGCGCTGATCCGGCGCGCCGCCGACGCCGGCGTGGCCGGGCGGGTCACTGCGGTGCAGGGCGACGGCGACCGGCTGGCGGCGGTGGTGCCGTCCGCCAGTGTCGACCTGGTGCTGTGCCACAGCGTGCTGGAGATGGTCGACGAGCCGGTCGAGGTGCTTCGGGCGGTGGCGATGGCGCTGCGACCGGGAGGTGCGGCCAGCGTGCTGGTGGCCAACCGGGCCGCGGCCGTGCTCGGCCGTGCCATGGCCGGGCACCTCGACACCGCCGGGGCACTGCTGGAGGAGCCGCACGGGCGCGCCGATGCCCGCGACACGCTGCGCCGGCGGTTCGACACCGCCGACGTCGCCGCGCTGTTGGAAGGCGCCGGACTGCGGCTGGCGGAGATCCACGGGGTGCGGGTGCTGGCCGACCTGGTCCCGGCGCCGGTGGCCGAGGCCGACCCGGCCGCGCTGCTCGAGCTGGAGCGGCGACTGTCGGCCCGGCCGCCGTACCGCGACATCGCTGCCCAGCTGCACCTGCTCGGCCGGCAGGTGGGGCGCTGAGATATGCCGGCGCCGGAGCTACCGCTGTCCGCGGTGCGACCAGACTACGGCGGCGCGAACCTCACCGGTGTGCTGCCGGGTGCGCTCGCCGCCCTGGCGGTGCCCGGTGCGGTTGACCCGATGGGACTGGCCGGGCAGCTGACCGGGGTGCGGCGGGTGGGGGTGCTGCTGGTCGACGGCCTTGGTCACCAGCAGCTGGAGACGGCCGCGCCGGTGGCGCCGGTGCTCGGGGACGCGGTCGCCGGCCGCCTCGGCGAGCTGCGGGCCATCACCGCGGCGTTCCCGTCGACCACCCCGGTGGGGCTGGCCACGCTCGGCACCGGGGCGCCGCCCGGCGCGCACGGCCTGCTGGGGTTCACGGTCAACGTGCCCGGCACCCGCCGGGTGCTGACCCACATCGCCTGGTGGGACGATCCCGATCCGCGGCGCTGGCAGCCGGTGGCCACCCAGTTCATGCACGCGGCGGCGGCCGGTGTGGCGGTCAGCGTGGCCAGTCGCAGCGAGTTCGCCGGCAGCGGGCTGACCGACGCGGCCTATCGTGGCGCCCGCTACCTGCCGGCGGACACTCCGGAGGCCCTGGCGGCGCGGATGCGGGCGGCGCTGGTCGACGCGGACGGACCGACTCTGGTCTACGGTTACCACCCCGACCTGGACAAGGCCGGCCATATGTACGGAGTGGACTCCGCGCGCTGGCGCGCGGAGGCGACCGTGGTCGACCGGCTGCTGGCCGAGCTCGTCGACGGCCTGCCGGCGGACGCGGCGCTGGTGGTCACCGCCGACCACGGGCAGCTCGACGTGCCCGACTCGCACCGGTGGGACCTGGACACCGACCCGCGGCTGGCCGCCGGCCTCGACCTGGTGGCCGGCGAGCCGCGGGTCCGCTACCTGCACACCCGGCCGGGGGCTGCCGGCGACGTGATCGCCACCTGGCGGGAGGTGCTCGGCGAGGCGGCCTGGGTGGCGACCCGGCAGGAGGCGGTGGCCGCCGGCTGGTTCGGCCCGGTGCCTGAGGAGCACCTGTCCCGCGTCGGGGACGTGGTGGTGGTCTGCCGCGACCGGTACGCGGTGCTGGCGTCCGGCCACGAGTCGGCGCACGTGTCCCGGCTGGTCGCCTTCCACGGGTCGTGGACCGCCGCGGAGATGCTGGTGCCGCTGCTGGTGATCCGGGCCTGACACCGGCGATGTCACCGTGCGCGGCGGGCGCGCGGGTCCCGGAGGGTGTCATCCCCGACCGGTAGCCTGCCCGGTATGGGGCGCAGCCAGGCGGTGCCGCGCGAACGCGATCCGCGCTTCGGGCCGGAGGCCGACGACACCGGCTGCCCGATCCTGCACGTGGACATGGACGCCTTCTTCGCCGCGGTGGAGGTCCGGCGCCGGCCCGAGCTGCGCGGCCGGCCGGTGGTGGTGGGCGGGACCGGCAACCGCGGGGTGGTCAGCTCGGCCAGCTACGAGGCCCGGGCGTTCGGCGTGCGCAGCGCGATGCCGACCGTGCGGGCGCGCGCCCTGTGCCCGCAGGCGGCGTTCCTGTCGCCGAACTTCGAGGCATACACGGCAGCCTCGCACTCTGTCATGGAGATCTTCCGGGACATCACCCCGCTGGTGGAGCCGCTGTCGCTGGACGAGGCGTTCCTCGACGTCAGCGGCGCCACCCGCCTGCTGGGTCCGCCAGCGCGCATCGCCGCCCGGCTGCGGGCACGCGTGGCCGACCAGCTCGCCCTGACCTGCTCGGTCGGGGTGGCACCGACCAAGTTCGTGGCCAAGCTGGGGTCGACCCGCGCCAAACCGGACGGGGTCACGGTGGTGCCGCCCGACCTGGTGCTGGAGTTCCTGCACCCGTTGCCGGTGGAGGTGCTGTGGGGGGTGGGGGAGCGCACCACCGAGACCCTGCGGCGGCTCGGGTTGCGCGCTGTCGGCGATCTCGCCCACGCCCCGGTCGGCCTGCTGCGCTCGGCGGTCGGTGCCGCTGGCGCGGCGCACCTGCACGCCTTGTCGTGGGGCCGGGATCCGCGCCGGGTCGACCCCGTGCACGTGGAGAAGTCGATCAGCGCGGAGATCACCTTCGACGCCGACGTGGCCGACCCGGCCGGGATCCGGCGCAGCCTGCTGGCTCTGTCCAGCAAGGTGGCACGCCGGCTCCGCGCCAGCGGCCAGCTCGGCCGGACGGTGACGGTGAAGGTCCGTTTTGCAGATTTCCGCACAATCAGCCGTTCCCGGACGTTACCGGCGCCGA
>SLSW01000120.1 GCA_007130245.1 Micromonosporaceae bacterium | reverse complement strand
GTCGCCACGGGCCGTCCGCCGGCGGCGGGCCGGGCCGCGGCGCGCCTTCGCCGCATCCAGCACCGCCCGCGCCAGCGCCGGGCCGGTCGGCTGTCCGTCCCCCGGCTCGGCCGTCGTCGGCTCCTGGCTGGTCGGTCCGTCGCCGGGTCCGTCGCCGGTCGGTCGATCGCCGGTCGTCTCCGGATCAGACACGTTTCACCTCCCCCTCACCGACCTCGTAGCGCACGCCGCGCAGCGCCCGCGGAACGTCGTCCTCGTCCGCACACGTCACCAGCGTCTGCGTGGCGTCGCTGATGCTGCGCGCCAGCCGGTCGCGCCGCCCTGGGTCCAGCTCGGCGAACACGTCATCGAGCACCAGCACCGGCTCCACGCCTTCGGCGCGCAGCAGCCGGTACGCCGCCAGCCGCATCGCCACCGCGTACGACCAGGACTCGCCGTGACTCGCGTAACCCTTGACCGGCATCGGTGCCGACGGATCGGCAGCCAGCATCAGCAGCAGATCGTCGCGGTGCGGACCGACCATCGTCACGCCGCGTTCGATCTCGGAGTCCCGCACCTGCGCGAGCGCCGCGGACAGTGCGTGCTCCAACCCCGCGGCGTCGCTCGTCGGTTCACCCGTCAGGTCCTCCACGGTGGAGCGGTACGTCATCCCGGCACCGGCACTGCCGTTGCCTGCCACCGCCGCGTACCCGTCGGCCACGTGATCGGCCAACGCGGCGACCAGGTCCAGCCGCCCGGCCAGCAACTCGGCGCCGTAGCGTGCCAGGTGCGCGTCCCATACCTCCAGTGTGGACAAATCGGCGGAGGCGCCGGACTTCTTCGCCAGCACCGCCGTACGCAGCAGGGCGTTGCGCTGCTTGACCACCCGCTCGTAGTCGCCGCACACCGCCGCGAACCGGGGCTGGCGCGCCACCAGCAACTCGTCCAGGTACCGCCGCCGCAACGCCGGCTCACCGCGGACCAGCTCGATGTCCTCCGGCGCGAACATCACCAGCCGTAGCGCGCCGATCACGTCGCGGGCCCGGCGCGCCGGTGAGTGTCCCAGCCGGGCGCGGTTGGCCTTGCCGGGTACCAGTTCCAGCTCCACCAGCAGTTGCCGCTCGTCGTGCACCACCTGGCACCGGATCACCCCCGAGGCGGCTCCGGTGCGCACCAGCGGAGCGTCGGTGGCCACCCGGTGGCTGGCCAGCGTGGCCACGTAGCCCAGCGCTTCCACCAGGTTGGTCTTGCCGATGCCGTTCGGCCCGATCAGGACGCTGGCACCCGGCTCGAAGTCGACCTCCACCCTCGGGTACGACCGGAAGTCGACCAGCTCCAACCGGTGTACGTGCACGATCACCTCCGCTCCCGGCCGCCCTTCCTCGGGCGACCGGCTACCCCTCGCGCTCGACCGGGTGCCCGCCGAACTGCCCGCGCAACGCGGCGACCGCCTTCATCGCCGGGGAGTCGTCCTGGCGGGAGGCGAACCGGGCGAACAGCGAGGCGGCCATCGCGTTCACCGGCACCCCCAGCCGTGCCGCCTCCTGCACCATCCAGCGTCCCTCGCCGGTGTCCTCCACGTAGTCACTCACCGAGGCCAACCGCGGATCCTCGTCCAGGGCCCGGTCGAGCAGGTCCAGCAACCAGGAGCGGATCACGGTGCCCGCGCGCCAGGAGCGGATCACGCCGGGCACGTCGGTGACCAGCTCCGATCGGGTCAACAGCTCGTACCCCTCGGCGTACGCCTGCATCAAGCCGTACTCAACGCCATTGTGGACCATTTTCGCATAGTGCCCGGCGCCCGCGCCGCCGGCGTGCACCAGGCCGAACTCCCCGGACGGCTTGAGGGCCTCGAAGATCGGCATGCACCGGTCGACGTGCTCGCGCGCGCCGCCGACCATCAACGCATACCCCTCCTCCACGCCCCAGACCCCGCCGGACACGCCGACATCAACGTAGCCGACACCGCGGCGGGCCAACTGGTCGGCGCGGGCGCGGGCCTGGGCGAAGTGCGAGTTGCCACCGTCGACGACCACGTCACCTGTCTGCAGCGCCGGGGCGAGCTCGTCGATCACCGACCCGGTCACCTCGGCCGGCACCATCAGCCACACCACCCGCGGCGGGGTGAGCCGGTCGACCAGGTCGGTCAGGGAGGTCGCCTCGGATCGCTCCGGGTCGTGGTCGTAGCCGACCACGTCGTGACCGGTCGCGTGCAGCCGGTCACGCATGTTGCCGCCCATGCGGCCCAGGCCCACGATGCCTAGCTGCATCCCGTGACCGCCCCCCTTGTCGCCGAGCGCTGCTGGGCAACCGCGCGGTCAGGACCACTGCAGCGGCTGCACCAGGTACCGGTAGCCGGGAATGATCTCGCCGTCCTCGTTCGCGGGTGCCAGCACCGCGGGTTTGCGCGCCTCCACGAACGAGAATACGACCATGGGTGAGCTTATGGCGCTCAGACCGTCCAGCAGGTACTGCGGGTTGAACGCCACCGGCATCGGCTCGGCACCGTCGAAGCTCGCCTCCATCGCCTCGCTGGCCCGCGCCTCCTCCGCGCCGCCGGCCTCGACCACCAGTCCGTCCGCGCTGAACGACAGCCGCACCGGGGTGGTGCGCTCGGCGACCAACGACACCCGCTTGACCACCTCCAGCAGGGCCGGGCGCGTCACGGTCGCCTGCGCGGTGTGGCTGGCCGGGAACAGGTTGCGCACCGGCGGGTAGTTGGCGCCGTCGAGCAGCCGGCTGGTCGTGCGCCGCTCCCCGGCGGCGAACCCGATCATCCCCTCGGAGGTCTCGCCGGTGGCCAACGCCAGCACCAGGTCCCCGCCCAGGGCGCCGAGCGACTTGGCGGTGTCGGCCAGGGTGCGCGCCGGCACCAGCGCGTTCGCGCTGACCTCCGGGTTGTCGGGGTGCCAGTCGAGCTCGCTGACGGCCAGCCGGTAACGGTCGGTGGCGAGCAGCGCCAGGCTGGTGCCGTTGAGCTCGACCCGTACGCCGGTCATCATCGGCAGTGTCTCGTCGCGGCCGGCGGCGATGGCGACCTGGCCGACCGCCGCGGCGAACGCGGCCGCGTCCACGGTGCCGGCACGGTCCGGCAGCGCGGGCAGGGTCGGGTAGTCCTCCACCGGCATCGTAGGCAGGGTGAACCGGGCAGTGCCGCAGACCAGTTCCAGGTGCGCGTCAATGGCGGCGATCTCCACCGGTTTGGCCGGCAGCGCCTTGGTGATCTCGGCGAGCAACCGGCCGGAAACCAGTGCGACGCCGTCCGCGTCGGCGTGTACCGGCACGGCGACCTCGCTGGAGACCTCGTAGTCGAAGCCGGACAGGTGCAGCGTGCCCTCCGAGGCCCGCAGCATCACTCCCGCCAGCACCGGCACCGACGGGCGCGGTGGCAGGCTCTTCGCTGTCCATGCGACCGCGTCGGCCAGGGCGTCACGTTCGACCCGGAACTTCATCGGCTGCCTCCTGCCAGATCCGCGCACTACCCCACTGTCAACTGGCGCTGACGCGCTCACACCGGCGCGCTCGCGCAGTACCCCACTGTCGCACTGTAGGGCCAATCGGCACCTGTGTCACATCGGCCCCCTTGCCCCCACGCGGGTTTCCCCACGCTGATGATTGGTTCTGTTTTCTTGAAGAGAGATAACTCGTCATCGTCGTCGGTGCTGTGGATGCTGTGGAGAAGCCGGCACTGCGCAGGTCACGCCGGGTGCGGGTCGGTGGGCGGGCTGTGGATGCACGGGGGGAAACCGGTGCGGCTGTCCACAGCGCGCCGCAGCCGGTGGCATCTGTCCCGCACTGTCCACCACATTTCCACCGGTGGTCCCCAGCCGTTACCCACAGCCTGTGGATCACGTTCACCGCCGCCGGTCAGGTGGACTGCTTGATCCGGTTGGTCAGCTCGGCGATCTGGTTGAACAGGGAGCGCCGCTCGGCCATCTGTTGGCGGATCTTGCGGTCGGCGTGCATGACGGTGGTGTGGTCGCGACCGCCGAACGCCTGCCCGATGCGGGGCAGGGACAGTTCGGTGAGCTCGCGGCACAGGTACATGGCGACCTGCCGGGCGTTGACCAGCACCCGGGAGCGGGAGTGCCCGCGCAGGTCCTCCAGGGTGACGCCGAAGTAGTCGGCGGTCGAGGCCATGATCTGGTCCACGTTCACCTGCGGCTCGGCGCCGTCCGGGATGAAGTCGCGCAGCACTTCCTCGGCCAGTGACAGTTCGACCGGCGAGCGGGTCAGGGAGGCGAACGCGGTGACCCGGATGAGCGCCCCCTCCAGCTCGCGGATCGAGTTGGAGATCCGGCTGGCGATGAACTCCAGCACCTCGGCCGGCGCATGCAGGCGCTCCTGGGCGGCTTTCTTCTGCAGGATCGCGATGCGGGTCTCCAGGTCCGGCGGCTGGATGTCGGCCAGCAGACCCCACTCGAACCGGGTGCGCAGCCGGTCCTCCAGCGTGGATAGTTGCTTTGGCGAGCGGTCGGAGGTGATGACGATCTGCTTGTTCGTGTTGTGCAGCGTGTTGAAGGTGTGGAAGAACTCCTCCTGGGTGCGCTCGCGGCTCTCCAGGAACTGGATGTCGTCGATCAGGAGCACGTCCACGTCGCGGTAACGCCGCTGGAAGGCGCTGGACTTGTCGTCGCGCACGGAGTTGATGAAATCGTTGGTGAACTCCTCGGTCGACACGTAGCGCACTGCCCGCGCGTTGCCTAACTGCGAGACGTAGTGGCCGATCGCGTGCAGTAGATGGGTCTTGCCCAACCCAGAGCTGCCGTAGACGAACAGTGGGTTGTACGCCTTGGCGGGTGACTCCGCGACCGCGACCGCCGCGGCGTGGGCGAACCGGTTCGATGAGCCGATCACGAAGGTCTCGAACGTGTACTTCGGGTTGAGCCGGTTGCCGCCCGACTGCGCCACCCACCGTTCACCCCGACCGGGACCGCTGTCGCTGGTGCCGGAGTGCCCGCGGTCCGGGCGCCCGGAAGCATCCCGCATGTCGGGTTGGTCCCGGTCCGGCGGGAACTGCCGTGGGTCCCGCTGGTTCGGCGTGGTAGCGACATCGGGCACGGAGGTCGCGACATCGGGCACGGAGGTCGCGAGATCGGGTGCCGTGGTCGCCTCGGAGGGGCCGGCGTCGGCGGTGGTGGGGCCGCCGGTCGGTGCGCCCGTCCGGGGGTGGAACGGGCGCGGCGGTGCCCACGACGGGCTACGCGGCGCCGGTGCCCTCGTACCGCCGTCGGGGGTGGGATCCATGGTGCCGAGGGTGGTGTGGTCGGTGTCGTCCGGGGCGGTCAGCGTCACCGCCACCTGGACGGACCGACCCAGCTGCCGCGAGAGGGCATCGGTGATGGTCGGGCGCAGCTTCATCTCGATCTGGTCGCGGGTGAACGCGTCCGGCACTGACAGCAGTGCGGTGTCCTGCACGATCGCGCGCAGTTCCGTGCGGCGCAGGTAGGCCCGCTGCTGCGCGGAGTCGACCTGTTCGGCGATCTGCTCAGTGGCGCGTTGCCACACGGTGACCAGATCGGTGCCACCGTCCGCGGTGTCGTTCATGACAGCTTCCCCCAACCGAGGTGACCCCCGCGCTCACCGCCGTACGACCGCGTACCGGCGGCCCAACGTCGTCCACTGGGTGTCCAGTGGTTTTCCACACTCTGTCCACAGCCTGTGTATCGGCCGGTTGCGGTGCCTCGGGCGATGCCGCGCTGCCCGATGCCGGCGGTCACGCGCAGGTGGGCTCATCGTGGCGAACGACCAACGGCCGTCACCGGTTCTGCGCTGCCACACGTGAACGGCCCCCCGCACCGTCCCGGCAGACGCGCACGTTAACAGCCTTGTCCACAGGAAGACAACCGTTGTCCACAGGGTTTAGGTTGTTTGGGCGGTATAGGCCTAATGTCGCTCTTCAGGCTGCCTGGGGCGCTCACCGCCGGAAGGCGGGCTCACAGCGCTGACCGTGAGCCGGGGTGCATGGTAAAGTTGCTGGTTGGCCGCGCGTGGGACGACCGCGGGCTACCTGACCTTGGACCACCGACCGGGCACCGGCACGCCGCGGGTGCCCGACACCCGACCATGGAGAGTCTCACGTGAGTAAGCGGACCTTCCAGCCGAACAACCGCCGCCGCGCGAAGACCCACGGCTTCCGGCTGCGCATGCGCACCCGCGCCGGCCGCGCGATCATCTCGGCCCGCCGTGCCAAGGGGCGTGCCCGGCTGACGGCCTGAGGTGCCGCCGACGGGCCCGGAAACGGCGACCATGCTGGCCACCGCTCATCGTCTCCGCCGCCACGGTGACTTCACGTCGGCCGTCCGTGCCGGCCAGCGCGCCGGTCGCGCGACCCTGGTGGTCCACCTTCGGCACGGTGAGGCTGACGCACCGCCGCGCGCCGGGTTCGTCGTATCCCGCGCGGTCGGCGGGGCGGTCACCCGCAACCGCGTCCGGCGCCGGCTGCGCCACCTCGTACGCGACCGCATCGACCAACTGCCCGCCGGCAGCATGCTGGTGGTCCGCGCCCTGCCCGCCGCCGCCACCGCCACGTACGTGCAGTTGGCGGAGGACCTCGCCGCCGCGTTGCGGTCAGCCGTCCGGAAGACGGAGGCGGCGGCCCGATGACCCGCGATCACGACCTGACCCCTGAGCAGGATGTGGCTCACGAGCAGGATGTGGGCGATGTGCCGGTGGCTCCGGTGCCCCGGCCCACGGGTGGGGGTGGCCGCTTACTGGCGCTCCCGGTCATCGCGTACCGTCGGTGGCTGAGCCCGGTCCTGCCGTCGCGCTGCCGGTTTTACCCCTCCTGTAGCGCGTACGCGCTGGAGGCGCTCGCGCGCCACGGGGCGGTGCGCGGCACGGGCATGGCGGCGTGGCGGCTGCTGCGTTGCCACCCATTCCACCCCGGTGGGTACGACCCCGTGCCCCCCAGTGACCGAGACGCTACGGGAGCTGCCCAGTGAACTTGAACTGGCTGTATTACGCCGTTTCATGGATCATGCTGCGCTGGCATGACGTGTTCTCGTTCCTGGAGAACGGCACGTTCCTCGGCACCAACTGGGACTGGGTCCTGGCGATCTTCTTCCTGGTGATCACCGTACGGGTCATCCTGTTCCCGCTGTTCGTCAAGCAGATCAAGTCGCAGCGGGCGATGCAGGCGATCCAGCCGCAGATGAAGGAGCTGCAGGCGAAGCACAAGGGGGACAAGGAGACGCTCCAGAAGGAGATGATGGAGCTCTACAAGAAGGAGAAGGCAAACCCGTTGATGGGATGCCTTCCGATCTTCTTGCAGGTGCCGGTGTTCATCTCCCTGTTCTGGATCCTCGGCCGGCGCATGGACCCCAACCGGCCGATCGCGGTGGAGGAGGGCCGGATCAGCCTCGAGGCCTCCAACATCGAGCTCTACACCTGGACGTTCGACCAGTACGAGAGCGCGGCGAACGCTATGCTGTTCAACGCGCCCATCGCCGCCACCATGTTCGAGTTCGGTTGGTTCGCCGAACGGAATATGACCGCGCTCTATCCGCAGATGGGCACCAGCGCGTTCAACGTCGCGATCGTGGCCGGGATCCTCACCATCGTCATGGTGATCACCACCTTCCTCACCACCCGGCAGATGATCCTCAAGACCGGATGGGCCACGGACCCGCAGCAGCTGATGATCCAGCGCCTGATGGTGTACGGCCTGCCGCTGATGCTGCTGTTCTCCGGCGCGTTCTTCCCCGTCGCCGTGATCGTCTACTGGGTCACCAACAACCTGTTCTCGCTCGGCCAGCAGCAGTGGGTGCTGCGTAAGTATCCGCCGCCGCCGTCGGCGGCTTCCGCTGGCGGCCCGAAGCCGGCCGGCGGCAAGCCGGGCACCGGCAAGACGGTCGAGGGCAAGGCCAGCGAGCGGCCGGCGGTCGACGGCAAGAAGCTCGCCCCGAAGCCGGGCGCCAAGCCGGTCAAGAACGTGCCGCCGAAGCGGACCCCCGCGAAGAACGTCCCCCCGAAGCGGAAGAGTTCCACGCCCAAGAAGGGTTGAGCAGGTGTGCCAGCGTGATTTCACGCGGCGGCCGATTCGACGCCGCCGGGTGATCCGTTGGTTTGGCAGACGTCCCCGCCCCGGAGCACCCGTCGCCCGGGTACGGGTAACCAAGGGCCATGCAGGCCTCCCAGCGTGACGGAGTGACAAATTGACCGAGAAGCGTGCGCCGGCTGATGAGGAACCCGGCACCAGCGACCAGGCCCCGGCGGGCCCCGAGACGGAACCGGCGGCGCCGGCCGTGGACGCGGACCCCGACGACCTTTTCCAGCAGAGTGAGATCGCGGCCGACTACATCGAGGGCCTGCTCGACGTGCTGGACATGGACGGAGACATCGACGAGCTGATCTCCAGCAATCGCCCCACGGTTGAGGTGGTCGGAGGGCGGCTGGACGCGCTGGTCGGCCAGCGCGGCGCCACCCTGGAGGCGCTCCAGGAACTCGCCCGCCTCGCGGTGTACCGCCAGACCGGCGAACCCAGCCGGTTGATGCTCGACATCGGCGGCTACCGTGCGGCCCGCCGCAACGAACTCGCCGGGGTGGCTCGCAGCGCCGTGGAGCGGGTCCGCGAGCAACGCCGTCCGGTGAAGCTCGATCCCATGTCCGCATTCGAGCGCAAGTGCGTCCACGACGTGATCAACGCGACCGACGGGGTGGAGAGCGAGTCCCAGGGCGAGGAGCCGAACCGGCGCATCGTCGTGCGCCCGGCCTGACGCGTACGCCATGGCGCCGGAACCGGAACGCGACCGGCCGGCCGCCTCGGCGGTGCCACCGGACGACCGGCACGCGGCGGTGGCGTTGTTCGGCGAGCGGCTGGCGTTGGCGGAGCGCTACGCCGACCTGCTGGTCACCGACGGCACGGTGCGAGGGCTGGTGGGGCCACGGGAAGCCCCGCGCATCTGGCAGCGGCACCTGCTCAACTGCGCCGCGCTCGCGGAGCTGATCCCGTCCGGTGCGTCGGTGATCGACGTGGGATCGGGCGCGGGACTGCCCGGCCTGGTGCTCGCGGTGGCCCGGCCGGACCTGACAGTCACACTGCTGGAGCCGATGGCACGCCGTACCGCGTTCCTGACCGAGGTGATCGAGCAACTCGGGCTGTCGGGAACAGTCACAGTGCACCGTGGTCGCGCCGAGGAGGTCGCCGGCCGTCTGCAGCCGGCCGACGTGGTCACCGCCCGGGCGCTGGCACCGCTGCACCAGCTCGCCGCCTGGTGCCTGCCGCTGGCCCGGGTGGGCGGTCGGGTGCTGGCACTCAAGGGCGCCTCCGCGACGGAGGAGGTCGCCACCCACCGGGAAGCCATCATGGGGCTCGGAGGTGGCGCGCCGGTGGTCCACAGGTGCGCCGCGGCGTTGCTCGATCCTCCGGCGGTGGTGGTGGACATCCGACGCGAACGGGATCCGGGGTCCGGCGGCGCGCGGGGAAACCACCCCGGTGCCGGGCGTGGGCGGCGGACCAGGCACGGGCGCACCTGAGGCGGATGCGCGGAGCACCGGCGAGAGCGGCCGGGTGCGACCGCTGCCGGTTACCGACCGGAGGTGCGATCCGTTAAGGTGGTGCAGCGACGCGGAGGTGCTTCGCCGGGTCCGGCGCCCCGCTGTCAGGTTAGGTCGACTGGTCATCACCCGCTGTACAAATGGCGTACGGTAAGCCGACCTTTTGGTTGATGTCGCAGTGCGAGGCCGACCGACGACAAGCGCGGATAGTGGACGGATCCGACATCACCATGGCTTTGCGCGCGCAGCCGCCGTAGGCTTGCCGCGCACAGATATGACCGACCGCACCGTACGGTCGGGACAGCGGAAGCCACATCACGGGTGCAGCCCGGGGGTGCATCCCGAACGAGCAAGGACGGTACCGTGCGCGACGACGGGACGAGACAAGAAGGTACGGCGGAGACCGGCACGGTTTCACGTGAAACGATCGTCGCCGGTGACAGCCCGGCGAACACATCGGAGTCCCGGGTGGCGGCACAGGCGATGCCGGTTGACGACCCGGCACCGGCAGGGCCGGGGTGGCAATCGCCGGGGTGGCAGTCGCCGGGGTGGCAGTCGCCGGGGCGGGAGTCGCCGGGGCGGGAGTCGCCGGGGCGGGAGTCGCCGGGGCGGGAGTCGCCGGCGGACGGGTCCGCGCCGGACGCCACGGCGCCTGCCTTCGCCGAGGTGTATTCCGGTGACTTCCAGCCGGTGGACATCGGCTCGCTGACGGTGCCGACGGACGAGTCCGACGACCCGCCCCTGGCGATGGAGGCGCGGCGGGCCGTCCAGGTCCTCAACCCGAGCGGCAACGTGGCCATGCCACGGCCGAGCCGGCCCCGGATCATGGGGGTGGCCAACCAGAAGGGCGGCGTCGGCAAGACCACCACGGCGGTCAACCTCGCGGTGGCCCTGGCGCTGCACGGCAACCGGGTCGTCGTGATCGACCTCGACCCGCAGGGCAACGCCTCGACCGGACTGAACGTGCCACACCACGCGGGCGTCCCGGACGTCTACGACTGCCTGGTGGACACCGTGGCGCTGGCCGACGTGGCCCAGCCGGTGGAGGGAATCCCGAACCTGACGTGTGTGCCGGCGACGATCGACCTCGCCGGCGCGGAGATCGAACTGGTCTCGGTGGTCGCCCGGGAATCCCGGCTCGCCCGCGCCATCGCGGCGTACGAGGAGGACTACGACTACATCTTCATCGACTGCCCGCCATCCCTGGGGCTGCTGACGGTCAATGCCCTCGTGGCGGCGAAAGAGGTGCTGATCCCGATCCAGTGCGAGTACTACGCGCTGGAAGGGCTCAACCAGTTGTTGAACAACATCAACATGGTGCGCGCGCACCTGAACACCGAGCTGGAGATCTCCACGATCCTGCTGACCATGTACGACCGCCGGACCCGCCTGGCGGACGCGGTCGAGCAGGACGTGCGCAACCACTTCGGTGACAAGGTGCTGAAGGCGGTCGTTCCCCGCAACGTCCGGGTCTCCGAGGCGCCCAGCTACGGCCAGTCCGTCATGACCTACGATCCTGGCTCGCGGGGAGCCACGAGCTACTTCGAAGCGGCGCTGGAGCTCGCGGAACGGGGCGCGATGTTGGGAGAGCAGCGATGAAGAGTCGTCCGCGTGGTGGCCTCGGTCGCGGGCTCGGGGCACTGATCCCGACGAACGAGGCGGCGACGGTCACGACTACGCGCCCGCCCGCCGGGTCGACGGAGGAACCGGGCTTGGCACCGGTGCCGGGCGTGCGACTGGTCGAGGTGCCGGTGGCGTCGATCGTTCCGAACCCGAGGCAGCCGCGGCAGGCTTTCGACGAGGAGGCACTCGAGGAGCTGAAGACCTCCATTCGGGAGGTCGGTGTGCTCCAGCCGATCGTGGTGCGCGAGCTCGGGTCGGACAAGCACGAGCTGGTGATGGGCGAGCGTCGCTGGCGGGCGGCGCAGGCGGTGGGCAGGGACACCATACCGGCGATCGTGCGCGACACCCGCGATGACGCGCTGCTACGGGACGCCCTGCTGGAGAACATCCACCGGGTCGACCTGAACCCCCTCGAGGAGGCCGCGGCGTACCAGCAACTGCTCGAGGAGTTCGGCGTCACTCACGAGGAGCTGGCCAAGCACATCGGCCGCAGCCGACCGCAGATTTCCAACACCATCCGGCTGTTGAACCTGCCGGCGGCGGTCCAGCGCCGGGTGGCCGCCGGGGTGTTGTCGGCCGGCCACGCCCGGGCGCTGCTCGGCCTGGAGGACCCGGAGACCCAGGAAGGCCTGGCGCACCGGGTGGTGGCCGAAGGACTGTCGGTCCGCGCGACCGAGGAGGCGGTGTCGCTGGCGCTGGCGCACCCGGACGCACCGGAGGCCAAGCCCGCGGCCAAGCGCCGCACCCGGCCGCACTCCCCCGCGCTGACCGAACTCGCTGACAAGCTCTCGGACCGGTTCGACACCCGGGTGAAGGTGGACCTCGGCCGCAGCAAGGGGAAGATCACGATCGAGTTCGCCACCGTCGACGACCTGGAGCGCATCGTCGACCTGATCGGCCTGGAACGGCAGGAACAGTCCCTGCGCGACTGACGGCGCAACGCGGACCGGGGCGGTGGTTTCACGTGAAACCACCGCCCCGGTCCGCGTCGGGCGGTGTCTGGTTCAGTCAGAGCTGCGCTCGATCTGCTTGGCGGCCTTACGTGCCTGCTTCAGGCTCAGCCCGCGGGTCTCCGCCGGCAGCCGCCACACGTCGGATCCGCCCATGAGAGCGAAGGACCGGACCCGGACCAGCGGTGCCCCGGGGCGCGATGGACGGGTACTGCCGCGCTCGTCGTTGCCGCCCATGATCGCCATGCCGGACAGCTCCACCTCCACGGTGTCCGGCAGGTAGATGCTCGGGCCGCCCATCAGGCAGAAAACGTTGATCACGAGCTCGTCGCCCTCGAATTCCGCCTCGCGCAGGTCTAGGTCGTCGCCGCCCATGATGGCGATGGCGTTGACGCGCCCGGACAGCCGCATCCACCCGCGCCGGGTGGACCCGCCCATGATCGCCACGGACCACCGCCGGATCGGTCCGCGCCGTTCGGCCGGCCACGACCACCGCTGGTGCGAGGGCTCCTGCTTCGTAGGCTCGATGGTCCCAGGCAGGTCGCGGGTGAGTTCGGCCAGCTCGGCCCGGGTGGTTGCCGCGTAGGCTCGACCCACCCGCTCCTCCAGCTCGCCCAGTGTGATCCGGCCCGCGCTGGCGTGCTCGCCCAGCAGGTCCGCGACCCGGTGGCGCTCGTCGTCGGAGGCGCGCATCTGCAGCTCGGACCCCGACCCCGGTAGAGGCCGAGCGTCGTCGGCGTGGTCGTGCGTCACCTGCGGCCTCCCTGCTGCTCGGTCGTCGCGTACAGCTTAGGTCGGGGCGGCCAGCCGGTGGGTGCCCCCGGTCACCCCTGATCGCCGGGCACGGGCTGTCCACAAAAGTTATCCACAGGGCCAGCCGTTTCACGTGAAACCGCGTGTAGAACCGTGTACGCCCCTGTGGATGAGCACGAGCAGCGAGATTTGCGGCGGCCCGGTCCAGCACCCTCGCCGGGACGGGCAGGGTGGTCTCCGGAAGGTCCGTCCGGGTAGCGACAAGCATCGGTCGGTCAGCTAATCTCGGCGGCGTGCCTGACACCTCTCCCCCCACCTTTACCGAGTGGTCCTCGTTTCCGTTCGAGGGCGACATACGGGTCAAGCAGCTCGAAGACCCCGTCGACATCGAACCGCCCCGCATGGGCGAGGACGCCGCCGACTGCGCCAAGTGCCACACCCCGGACGAGGCCTACATCTGGGTGAGCGACAACTGGCGGGTCCGCAGCATGGACCGGCCCAGCGGCCTGCCGATGGTGCTGATCCTGGAGTCGCGCTCCCACCTCGACCTGGGCGACCTGCCCAACATGCTCGCCGCGGAACTCGGCGTCATGACTGTCCGGCTCGAGCGGGCGATTCGCTCCCTGGACGGGGTGGCGCGCGTGCACGTGAACCGCTGGGGCGACGGTGCCGCGCACCTGCACGTGTGGTTCATGGCGCGCCCGTACGGGCGGCTACAGCTACGCGGCACCTTCCTGACGCTGTGGGACGAGATCCTGCCGCCGGTGCCGGAGGCGCAGTGGCGCGAGAACCTGGCGCTGGTCGCCGCGTGGCTGGCCGAGTTCGGCGGCGAGCCGTTGGCCAAACCGCCCCGCATCGATTGGAAGGCGCCATCCTCGTTCAACTCCACCGCGCTCACGCTCTCGCCGACCCTCGCCGGCTCAGCCGGCGTGGCCCAGGCGGATGCGGACCTGGCCAACCAGACCCCACCGGCGGGCGCGGGGACTCCGGCGGCTGAGGACGCATCACCGCGTCCAGCAGGAGATGCCAGCACACCCGACGACGCACCTCAGCCGGTCGCGGACTCCGGGTCGAGGAGTGACACCTGACGGAAGCCGCAAGGCAGGTCGTCCCGGCCGTCGACCGGGCCGGCGCGGTGATTGTCGGCGGGTTGCTCGAGGCGGCCCGGTGCATCCGGTACTGCCCGTCCGGTGTGAGGTGGCGGCGTTTCACGTGAAACATCGCCGCCGGGGTCAGCGCGACGAGGACGAACAGTCCGTGCGATCCAGCGCCAGTCCGCCCGCTACGCCGCGGCGGGGACGACGGCGACCGTGGCCCCGACCACGAATGTGCGTCGGTCAGTCAGGTGCGGGCCGGCCGGTGAGGCGGCGGCGCAGCAGCGCGACCGCCCGCCGGCTGACGTCGCTGGTCGGTCGGGTGGTGAACTCGGCCAGCGCGTATAGGTCGAGCGCCCGGCTCACCTCCCGCCAGTCCGGCGGCAGGTGCCCGCCGGCGTCGACGAAGCCGGTGAGGAAGCCG
>SLSW01000307.1 GCA_007130245.1 Micromonosporaceae bacterium | reverse complement strand
GGGTGGACCAGGCCGTGCTCGGCGCTGAGCACATACCATGCCCGGGCGCGGGCTTCGGCGTGGCTGCGGCGCTTGTCGAACAGCGCGGACTGGTAGAGCGAACGGGCGGCACTGGGCCGGCTGACCTTGCTCTTGGCGCACCCCACCAGAACGATGTCGATCAGGTCACTATCGGAACCGGTGGGAGCCACCGGTGTGGTCGCGATCTGTACCGGAGTCGGCTCCACGCTGCGGGCCGCCTCGACGCTGCGGACCGCCCCAACGCTCCCTGCCGGCCCGATCGAGTCCGGCCGCCGGTGCGGATCGAGCCTCCTCACCTCGTCCAGCAGTGACGCGCGACTGAACTCCGCCATGCCGCGTGTCGTCAAAGCTCGCGCGGCTTCGAGCACCAGCTCCCAGGTTGCCCTACCCACCGGTCCCCTCTCCGCTGACCAGCGCGGTGATCATAAACCCGGTCTTCGGGTAGTTGCGGTCCACCACCCGGCCCAGCAGGTGGCCCATGGCAGCCCGCTCATCGTCGCGGGCGAAATCGAATCCGGGCGTGCCGGTCCGGCGGATGAGGACAGTGTTGAGCTCGGTGTACGGCGTGAACGTCTGCAGCTTCGTCCGCTCGACGAGAAAATCCAGCGCCGCGTCGGTCAGCTCGTCCCAGGTCTCGTCGTCGCGCCCGAACACGCTGCGCATGGTCGCACGCGCAGGGTCGCTGCGGGATCAATCGAACGGCCACCATCAGCGGCCCAGTTCGCGCTGGCCACGCCGCTGAGGACCAGGGACGTTTCTCGCGTCACTCGATCCTGATCTTGTTCTCCAGAAGATCAACGCAAGCTCAATCGCCATGCTCGCGGCGGCTGTCGGGGGGCTCCTTCTTCGACGGATACCGCTGGATCGGGGCCTTACCCTGACCGTTGTCAGCTATCACGCTCCGCCAGGTGTCAACTGGCAAGAGAAGAAGCCGGAGCAAGCGGTCTGCTTGACGAGCCACCCGGCGAAAGTCCATCTACGAGGTGCGCTCAGGTTCCTGCTAGCAAGACAGCAAGCTGCAATGCTCTTGATGGGGGCGTGGGTGGTCGAAGTACTACATCTGTCATACACTCAAGGTATGGTCGCGGTCGACTGGCAGTACCGTGCGAGTTACATCCGAACTCGTTCACGCCGGAGGGTGGGCGAAATAGACATCGAGCCTTCCTGGGCGGACGAGGCAGTAGCCGACCCGGACGCTGCCTGGCTCGACCCCGACCCGAAGAGTAAGTCTGGCAAGAGCGTGCGTGTCATTGGGCACTCGCCGAGCGCAGGGGTAGTGATCACGGTGATACTGGTGCCAAAGGACGAGAGCAGCTGGTGGGGTGCGAACGCTTGGCAGGCCAATCGTGCTGACGAAAGGATCTATCGAGAGGGACAATCATGACGACGCCCGACCCGGACACCGCGCGGCTTATTGATGAAGAGGCCGAGCACGCTGAGGTCACCCGAGACGAGCCGTATCCGCCGGATGTGCTCGTGGAGCGCCGAAACCGGACCCGGGCGTCCGTGTACTCGGTCCGGCTCAGCGACGACGAGGTCGCCGCAGTCCAGCGATTGGCGGACGACGCGGGCGTGCCGGCGTCCACACTGGTGCGGTCGTGGATCCTCGAGCGTATTGCGCGTGCGCCGCGCGGAACGGCTGAAGTGGACCCCGCGGTACGGGAGGCGATCCATTCTGAGGTAAGAGCTGCGGTTCGCGAGGCACTCGACGAGGCGGGCAAGCCAAACGCAGCATGAGGTGTGAAACCGTCCTTGGTACGTCGCGTCAGCGCCGCTGCACATGCTCGGCCAGCCGCGGGTTGAGCGGGCAGAACTGTGGCCACCGTGGCCGCGCCAGTTGGTCGGCCTTGTATTTCCGTAGCAGTTCCTCACCGTCGGTCCGCCAGTTGAATTGGGGTCGCTTGAGTAACCTCCGGAACACGACGCTCGCCTTGTCGGTGTCCTGCTCGGCCAGGCGTTGCAGCACCGTCGGGGGGACGCTGTCGTCGTGCAGGTACGACAACACGGTCTCCCGGTGCCGCCGCCGGCGCAGGAGATCGGGGTTGGCGAACGCGTCCTGCACCAGCCCGTAGTCGGCGTAGTGGCCAAGCCCGTCCTCGCGGTCGAAGATCAGCGCGACGGTCTCCGACTCGACCATCTCCGCCGGCAGCTCGGTCGGCGGCAGGGAACTGGCGCCGCCGTCGCTGCCGCCGGGCGGGTCACTGGCGGTGACGTTGTCGCGGCAGTACGCCCAGAACTTGTCCAGTTGCTGTGCCGCCTCGTGGCCTGGGACCACCACCAGGTCGCTGCCGAAGCACTGGATGAAGTTTTCGCGGTGGCGCTGCTGGTGCTGCCACGCCATGGCAAGCTTGTCCGGATTGCGGTACGCCGCTTGAGGCGTACGCATCGACATCTCCGCCGCGAGCTGGTAGGCGGTGGCACGGTCGCGCGGGCGGAGCACGCTGGTCGGGCCGCTGAGCATCCACTCGTCACCGACCGCGACCACTCGTGCGATGAGGAACGACCCGCGGGACACCCCCCGGAAGACCGATGGGCCGGCGTTGGCGCGCAGGCGGTATGTCAGCTCGTCCACCAGGTTGTGTGTGATGAGCGCCGGTCCGTCGCGGCGTTGCACCTCGAAGGGGCCCTGCACGACGTCGCGCCAGCCGAGCAGCATCGCCCGTTCCTGATCGGACAGCTCAGGGTGCGCGTCGACGAACTGCTCCACCACCGTGCGCCCGTTGGCCAGCCGGTGCTCCAGCACCAGGTAGTCCCACAGAGCCATTATCCGGTGCTCGTCCCACAGCATGTCCGGGTTTGCGTGCCGGTCGAGAACTTCGTGCCAGACCCGGTCGTACCGCGGTTGCTCAGAGTATTCCACGAGCATGTGTTTGAGTTCTGCCGCGCGGTCGAGTACCGCGTCGTCCACCACCGGCAGCACCTCCTACAGATGGGCTCAGTGCAATCAGCTGTCCCGTAGCGACAAATGTTCTTGCAGGGCAGTAAGAGTAGTAGATCTTACCGAGAGCGTGGGTGGCGGACGATCTGCGCACCCAGCTCGCCGATCCGCGACAGGAGATCGCTCGGTGGTGTCGCGAGGTCAAGGGCGTGGCAGATGATCTCGATGCCGGCGTTACGGACGGTGTGTACGGCCGGTTCGCCGGCGCCTGCGGCGTAGATGAGGTGGCCGCGGGGCAGTCCGAGCGCGGTGCAGTAGGCGTGGAGCTGGTAGATGTCGGCGTTGGGGTAGCCGGTCGGTTGTTCGGCTTTGTACTTGACGTCGGCCACCGCGTGGATGCGCCCGCCGCGCTGCCACACCAGGTCGGGTTTGAGCACCACCCGACCCGCGAGGTCCAGGTGGCGTACGAGCTGGGTGCGAACCCTTCCCCCGTACGTCGCTTCCAGCTCCTCCCGCAGCGCGGTGCAGACGAAGTCCTCGAAGATTCTGGGCATGTCGAGCAGCAGCCCGTGAATGGGCACGCGGCCCTCGCCGAACTCGATGGAGGTGCTGCGGAGCACGAGTTCAGCCAGCCGCAGCGCCGGCTGGTAGGGGGTGTTCAGCCGGCTGGGGAACCAGGCCGGCACGGGCTGGCCGTGGCGCAGTAGGTCGGCCTCGGACAGTCGCGCGGCCAGGTGGCGCAGCCGCTGCCGGGCGGCGGGCGCCACCCGCGGCACGCGCAGCATCCGCGCGGCGGCGGTACGCAGGATCCGGTTCTCGGCAATGTCGACGGTGAACTCGTCGTGGCGGATCTCCAGCGGCCACGGCTGGCCGCGGCGGCGGTGCATCTGGTCGACCTCGCGCAGCCGGCCGCGCAGCACCGGCGAGCTTTCGTCGACGGTCCGGTAGCCCTGCAGCAGCCC
>SLSW01000303.1 GCA_007130245.1 Micromonosporaceae bacterium | reverse complement strand
GAGTCGATCGCCGCGTGCCGCGAGGCCGGCATCCGCGTCATCATGATCACTGGTGACCACGCCGCCACCGCGGCGGCGATCGCCGACCGGTTGGGGCTGACCGACGGCGAGGCGCCGGTCCTGACCGGAGAGCAGCTCGCCGGCATGAGCGACGAGGAACTGCGACGGCAGGTGCCCGAGGTGGAGGTCTACGCGCGGGTGTCGCCGGAGGACAAGCTGCGGGTGGTACGGGCGCTGCAATACCACGGCGAGGTGGTGGCGGTCACCGGCGACGGCGTGAACGACGCCCCGGCGCTGCGGGCCGCCGCGATCGGGGTGGCAATGGGGCGCAGCGGCACCGACGTGGCCCGGGAAGCGTCCGACATGGTGCTCACCGATGACAACTTCGTCTCCATCGCCAACGCCGTCGAACAGGGCCGCATCACGTTCGACAACGTCCGCAAGGTCAGCTTCTTCCTGGTCTCCACCGGCGCGGCCACGATCGTAGCGATCCTGGTCGGGCTGTGGATGGGGTGGCCGTTGCTGATGCTGCCGGCCCAGTTGCTGTGGCTGAACCTGGTCACCAACGGCCTGCAGGACAAGGCGTTGGCGTTCGAGCCGGGCGAGGAAGGCGTGTCGCGGCGACCACCTCGGCGCCCCGGCGAGGGGGTCATCTCGCCGTCGCTGTGGTGGCGCATCGCCCTGGTCGGTGCGGTGATGGCCACCGGCACCCTGGTGATGTTCAACTGGGAGCTGGAGCGCAGCGGGTCACTGACCTCCGCCCAGACGGTGGCCCTGACCACCATGGTGGTGTTCATGGCATTCCACGTGGGCAACGCCCGCGCCGAGCATCAGTCGAGCGTGCTGCTCAACCCGCTGGCCAACCCGTTCCTGCTGATCTCGACGGTGGCGGCGCTGAGCGTGCACACGGCCGCGCTGTACGCGCCGCCCACGCAGTTCCTGCTGCGGGTGGAGCCGATCGACGGCGCCGCGTGGATACGCATCGTCGCGGTGGCGGTGACGGTCGTGATCGTGGTGGAGGTCGACAAGTTCGTGCGCCGCCGCTGGCTGGCCACCCACCGGTCCCCCGCCCCCCAACCCGGCGATCTTGGACGCTCATAGCGTCATGAGGGCGTCTAGCGTCCAAGATCGCCGCAGTGGGGCGGCCGCTGACGAGGGGCGGCGGGTCGGTCAGGCGGGCCAGGACCAGTCCCGCACCACCGGTGCGTCCTCGCCGTGGCTGCGGGTGTAGTCGCGGCACTGCGCCCGGGTGTCGACCATCTCCTGGCGTAGCCCGGCGGCCGCCTGCCCCAGCCCGGGCACCCGGTCGATCACGTCCATCACCAGGTGGAAACGGTCCAAGTCGTTGAGCATCACCATGTCGAACGGCGTGGTGGTGGTGCCCTCCTCCTTGTAACCGCGTACGTGCAGGTTGTCGTGGTTGGTGCGCCGGTAGGTCAGCCGGTGGATCAGCCACGGGTACCCGTGGTAGGCGAAGATGATCGGCTTGTCGCGGGTGAACACGGTGTCGAACTCCGAGTCCGGCAGCCCGTGGGGGTGTTCGCTCGGCGGCTGCAGCTTCATCAGGTTCACGACGTTGACGACCCGCACCTTCAGTCCGGGCAGGCGCCGCCGGAGCAGGTCCGCGGCGGCCAGCGTCTCCAACGTGGGGATGTCGCCGGCGCAGCACAGCACCACGTCCGGCTCGCCACCACCGTCGGTGCTCGCCCACTGCCAGATACCCAGCCCCCGCTGGCAGTGCCGCACCGCCGACTCCATGTCCAACCAGGTCGGTCCGGGCTGCTTGCCGGCGACCACCACGTTGACGCGCTGGTCGCGCTGCAGGCAGTGGTTCATCACCGACAGCAGGGTGTTGGCGTCCGGCGGCAGATAGACGCGGATGATCTCGGCCTTCTTGTTGACCACGTGGTCGATGAACCCGGGATCCTGGTGGGAGAACCCGTTGTGGTCCTGCCGCCACACGTGGCTGGACAGCAGGTAGTTCAGTGACGCGATCGGCTGCCGCCACGCCAGGTCGTTGGTCACCTTCAACCACTTGGCATGCTGGTTGAACATCGAGTCGATGATGTGGATGAACGCCTCGTAGCTGGTGAACAGGCCATGCCGGCCGGTGAGCAGGTAGCCCTCGAGGAAGCCCTGGCACAGGTGCTCGGAGAGGACCTCCACCACCTGCCCGTGCGGGGCCAGGCTCTCGTCGTCCGGCTCGATTGCCGCGCCCCACACCCGGTCGGTGACCTCGAAGACCGCACCGAGCCGGTTGGAGGTCACCTCGTCCGGCCCGAACAGCCGGAACCGGTCCGGGTTGTTGCGGACCACGTCGCGCAGCCAGGTGCCGAGCACCTTGGTGGCCTCGGCGACCGGTTCACCCGGTCGGGTGACCTCCACGCCGTATCCGCGGAAGTCCGGCAGCACCAGATCCCGTTTGAGCAGGCCGCCATTGGCGTGCGGGTTGGCGCCCATGCGACGGGTGCCGGTCGGTGGCACCGCGCGCAGCTCCGCCACGGGTGCGCCGGTGGCGTCGAACAGCTCCTCCGGGCGGTAGCTGCGCAGCCACTGCTCCAGTGCGGTCCGTTGCGCCGGATCATCGCGCGCGCCCGCGAGCGGCACCTGGTGGGAACGCCACGTGCCCTCGATGCGCAGACCGTCGACCTCTCCGGGACCGGTCCAACCCTTCGGCGTACGCAGGATCAGCATCGGCCACCGCCGTGGCCGGATCTCGCCGGTGGTGCGCGCGTCGCGCTGGATGGCGGCGATGTCGTCCAGCGCCCGGTCCACCGCCCCGGCCAGCTGCTGGTGCACCGCGGCGGGGTCGTCGCCCTCGACCAGCAGTGGCTCGTGACCGTACCCGCGCATCATCGAGATCAGGTCCTCGGTGGGGATGCGCGCCAGCACCGTCGGGTTGGCGATCTTATACCCGTTGAGGTGAAGAATCGGCAACACCGCGCCGTCGCGCACCGGGTTGGTGAACACGTGCGACAGCCAGCTTCCGGCCAGCGGCCCGGTCTCGGCCTCCCCGTCACCGATAACGCACGCCGCCACCAGGTGAGGGTTGTCGAACACGGCGCCGTAGGCGTGCATCAGCGAGTAGCCGAGCTCTCCGCCCTCGTGGATGGAGCCGGGGACCTCCGGCGCCACGTGGCTGGGGATGCCGCCGGGAAAAGAGAACTGGCGGAACAGCCGCTCCATGCCGGCCTCGTCCAGGCTGACCGACGGATAGCGCTCGCTGTAGCTGCCTTCCAGCCAGGTGTTGGCCACCAGCGCCGGGCCGCCGTGGCCGGGGCCGGTCAGGTAGATCATGTCCAGGTCACGTGCCCGGATCACCCGGTTCAGGTGCGCGTAGATGAGACTCAGGCCGGGGCTGGTGCCCCAGTGGCCAAGCAGCCGCGGCTTGATGTGCTCGCGCTGCAGCGGCTGGCGCAACAGCGGGTTGCCCAGCAGGTAGATCTGCCCGACGGTCAGGTAGTTGGCCGCCCGCCAGTACGCGTCGATGGCGCGCAGCTCGGCGTCGGTCAGCGGTTCACTGGTCACCTGCATCGGCAACTCCTCGGGTGGCTCCGCGTCCCAGGAAGGGTCCCCTGTTCAGGCTCTACGCGTTAGCAGGGTCCCCTCCTGGGACGTACGGGTCAGCGGCGGGACAGGGCGATCTTGATCGCGCCGGTGTGGGCCGGGTCGGAGAAGACGTCGTACGCCTCGAGGATGCCGTGCAGCCCGAACCGGTGGGTGATCATGTGGGACACGTCGAGCTGACCGGACTCGAGCAGCTTCAACAGCGTCGGGGTCGAGTGGGTGTCGACCAGCCCGGTGGTGATGGTGATGTTGCGGTTCCACTGCTCCTCCAGGTGCAGCGTCGCCGGCTTGCCGTG
>SLSW01000084.1 GCA_007130245.1 Micromonosporaceae bacterium | reverse complement strand
GGATAGAGACGTAGACCTACCTGCCATCCGTCGCGGGCGGGAACGAGATTGACCCGCGTCACGAGCCCGAAAGGCGGCGCCCCGAGCGTGCCGAAACGCCCTCCCCAGTTGAACATGAAGTTGCCCAGGGAATAAACCACGGCGTGGCGATCGCCGAACGAACACTGTTGCAGCATGTGCGCACCGTGCCCAATGACGAGATCCGCGCCGGCCTGGCGGAACGCATCCGCCGCTCGCTGCTGGCCGTCGCTCACCCATTGATAGTTCCTGCCCCAATGAGGGAACACGACGACTAGTGAGGTCGGATCCTGATCACGGATGGCCTGGATCTTAGATGAGAGCCGCGAGCGCGACATGCCGTTGATCCCTGCGCGACCCTTGGCGGCGTAGAATCCGAACTCGTCGCGCAGCCGGCTCTGTATCTGCATCGCGGCGATGACGTAAGCACGCCGTGGTGCGCCGTCTACGTCGAAGCTGAGTACCAGCGGCTCGCTGGCTGCCGAGAGAGACTCACCCGCTCCGAAGGGCTGAATGCCCGCCCGTTGAAGCCGATCGATTGTCTCAAGGAGGAACTTATCTCCGAAGTCCATCGTGTGGTTGTTGGCCAGTCCTACAGCATCGACCCCCAACTCCCGTAGGCAGGCAACGGTGCGGCTTGGAGAGTCCCAACCGAGGTATGGCTTCTTGCCTTCGAAAGGGCTTGTCGGCGATTCGGCGAGCACGGTTTCCAGATTGAGAATCACAGCGTCGCCGCCCGACAAGACAGAGCGCAGTCCATCAAAGAACGAAATGGGGTCATGTTCTAGACGGTTCTGCAGATCGCCACCCTGGCGGTGAATATAAGCGTCACCGAGGCTCGTATCGCCGGCGAACACGATCGTCTTCGTGGCGGCCGGAACATCCTGAGCGACTGGTGTGGCCGCAAGCTGGGCAACCGCCGCGGTTTCGTGGCCGGCACGGACGTCATGCGGCTGCTCGTCGCGCGTTTTCTCAGATGGTTCGTAGCTGGCCTCGACATAGGGCGCAACTTTGTCGGGAAGCAGCCGTGTACCAAGACCCGGCGTGGTCTGTGGTGCGATGATGTTGCTACCACGTTCGACATACCGGACACGTGGCGAGGAGATCCGTTCCTCGACGTTCCGTGGCGGGACTGCCGTCAAGTAGTCGACCCGGGGGAGCGCCCGCGCGAGGTTGTGCAACGCCCACGCGGTGATATCGCTGGTACCGACCATTCCTCCGATGCAGATGTGAACGTCAGGGTCCGCGGCGATGGCGGCATTAGCTAGGTCGAGGCTGGCCAGCAGCCCACCAGCTTTCGGTGCCTTAATGTTGATTGCCCTGCAGCCACCCGACGAGTTCACGCGCTTGAGGTCGTTGACGTCCCACATCCCCTCGTCCGGCATGATCCGCAGATCGATCGCGCGATTAGCAGCAAGTGACTGCTCGTCAGCGAGGCGTTGCAGCTTTGAGAGGTGGATAACGTCAGCTTTGGGTAGTATTCCCTCCACCACCACCCACGCTGGCAGAGAACCATTTTCCATCCGTTCATAAAGGCACTGCACCAGCCGTGTGGCCCCTTCGACGTTCATTGCCTCGTTTATATCAATCCACAATGGTTTTTCTCGGCCCACAGACCGGTTAGCGCGGGCGACGATATCTAGAAGTTCTAGATCATGGTCCAGGTTACCGACACCTTTTACCCGGGTCATCGGAAACCTTTCCTGCCTGACGACTTTGTCCCAAACTCGATTAAGTCCGATGCTTGAAGAGATTGTGGAGATACTGATTCCTATCTCGTCACGTCGCTTGCCGAGTAGCTCCGCTATCTGCAGGTCCAGCGTCCGGGATATGGCGTCCAGCAGGGCGACCTCCACCCCGAGTAGGGTCCCGCGAAACGGGCGATCACGGTTTGCTTCGTTTGCGTGCTGCCCAGCGAGGTCGTTCAGGTCAGCCATCACCCCACGCACAACATTAATCGCTTCTGCCCTGTCGCTGAAGGCAAGCTTCTTGCCTCGCAGACGGTCAGCCGCAGCGCAGAGGAAGGCCCAAGCGGCAGTGCGGCTCTTGTCGCCGTCACCAGTGAGAGCGTGTCGGGGCTGGCATTCGCCGACGCCCTGGACGACGTCACCGTCGCTGATTGCGGTCAGCTGAAGGAGGAAGTTCACCCCTGCCGTGGTGACGCCGCGGGCCGTGCCATAGGCGCGCTTCAGCGGCATGCGGTACCGGAGTGCACTGACGCGGACAAGTTCAATCTCGTATGGGCGCATCTGACTACCTAACCTCGCCGCTGCTGTTCCTCAACGAGCATCGCGCGCTGGCCAGCGAGGCGACCGGCGAGCAGGAGCTCGAAGATCCGCGCTATGCTTTCTGGCGGCCCGTGAAGAGCGCCCTCTGCGGTGCCCTCCACCTGGTCGGTGACCCTGAGCTGCTCGGGGGTGACACCAAGCTCGGTCGCGGCATCTCCGATCGCGCTGATCACTCCCGGAGGGTCGGTCACACCCTCGACGGCGAAGTCGATGCTCGCGACCTCCTGGGGTGGATCGCCGTTCACCCCGACCTCACGTGCGTGCTGTGTGAGTAACAAGTCGCCGAGCTGGCGACTGAGTTCCTCGGATACACCAGCTTGCGCGGACAGGGACGGCCGCTCCGAGAACTCCACGATCCTGATCTCCTGGGCGGAGGCTGCCCGTCGATGATCGTCGACCACCATGTCGACCGCCGCGACCGCGAGGCCGGGTATGGTCTGCGCAGCGTTGATCGCGAGGGTGACGATGCTGGGGTGAAGCTCGCCAAGAACCTCCCGGTTCGGTTCCCCTGCCGGGTCCGCGAGACCGGCCGGGCACTGGACTGCGGACACAGCTGTGCCATCGACCACCAGTACGCGTAGATAGTGGCCGGACACGTGGCGCTCCACCAGGAGCTGGTACTTCGCCGGAGCGACCGTGCGGCCGTCCTCCTCGTCCGGCTCGAGCAGCAGCGTGAGCGAATACGCGGTCCGGGTGAATGTGGGGCGTTCCATCTCAGGTGTCCGGAAGTGGTCGATCGCCTCGTCCAGAGCCTTCTCGTTGCGCAACCCGGCGAACACCTCCCGCATGTTGTCGCCCCCCACCGGTTTCACCACCACCGGCCAACCGACCCGGTGGGCGAAGTGCTTCGCGGTGTCGCGCTCCTGACCGATGGCGAACGTCATCCCCTCCGGCACAGGCAGCCCGGCGGCCGACAACATCTCGCGTCGCATGCGCTTGTCCTGGGCGAACGTGACCGCCGCGAGCGTCGAGGACTGCGGGATACCGTGGACGAAACTCAGCGGCGTACCGCTGCTCGGATGGCGCGCCATGAGGACCTGGCGGGGATACAGCGTCACATCGAAGCCGTGGCGCAGTGCGGTCCGGTGGATCTCGTACCCGTCGCGCAGCGCGGGTTCGATGGCCTCACCGGTGAGGGTGCTGCGCTGGTCAGCGAGCATCGCCGTCCTCCTTGACGTGGTCCTCGAGAATCCGGAACCCGCTCGCCGCGGGCGGGGGGATGTGCTCGGTCGTGACCGACGTGGGCTTCGCCCGGCGTGGACCGAGGACCGCCGCAGCGGCCAGCGCACTGGTGGGCACCGTGTCACCGACCAGTACCACCTCGACGCCGCCGTCGGTGTTGCGCACCCAGCCGCTCAGGCCGAAGTTCGTCGCGTGACGCTGCATCCAGGTGCGGTATCCGACCCCGCGCACCTGTCCGCGGACCGTGAGTTTCAGCGCCAGCTGTTCAGCCGGCTTGTCGTTGACCTGGAGCCCATAGTGGTCAATGGTCTGCGCCATGACTGTGCGGGCGACATCGCGCGGCGTTCCGTAGAGCGGATATTCGCAGTTGCCGATAGCGGCGTGCGCGT
>SLSW01000297.1 GCA_007130245.1 Micromonosporaceae bacterium | reverse complement strand
CGTCGGCGCGCAGGGCGGTGTACGGGTGGCCCAGCTCGTTGTTGAACGACCCGGCCGGCGCCACCGTCGGACCCAGCCGCGCCACCGCCTGCGCCAGCAGGTCCTTGGTGGTGGTCTTGCCCGACGACCCGGTCAGGCCGATCACGGTCAGCTCCGGCAGCCGGTCCACCACCGCGCGCGCCAGCGCGCCCAGCGCCGCCAGCGGGTCGTCGACCAGCACCATCGGCACCCCGTGCAGGCGCCGGGTGCCGAGCACCGCCACCGCGCCCGCCGCGACCGCCTGCGGTGCGAAGTCGTGCCCGTCGGCGCGCTCGCCGACGAAGGCGGCGAACAGCCCTCCCGGACCCACCGCGCGGGAGTCGAACTCGACCGCGCCGGTGACGCGCGCGGCCGGGTCAGCTGCTGCCAGCGTGCCGCCGGTGATCTCGGCGACCTCAGCCAACGTCATCTCGATCATGTCGACACCACCGCCGCGAGCGCTTCGGCCAGCACCGTCCGGTCGTCGAACGGGTGCACCTCGCCGGCGATCTCCTGGCCCCGCTCGTGGCCCTTGCCGAGCACCGCCACCACGTCGCCCGGCCGGGCCCGCCGTACCGCCTGTCCGATCGCCTCCCGCCGGCCCGCCACCTCCAGCGCCGCGGCACCGCCGGTGACGCGGGCGCCGGCGAGCACCTCGGCGCGGATGGCCGCCGGGTCCTCGCTGCGCGGGTTGTCGTCGGTGACCACCACCAGGTCGGCGCCGCGCGCGGCCGCGGCGCCCATCGGCGCCCGTTTGCCGGTGTCGCGGTCGCCGCCGGCGCCGAGCACGCAGATCAGCCGGCCGTCGCGGGCGCGGGCCACCTCGCGCAGCGACGCCAGCACCGCCACGATCGAGTCCGGCTTGTGCGCGTAGTCGACCACCCCCAGCGGGCCGCCGCCGGGCGCGTCCACCCGCTCCAGCCGGCCGGGCACCCCGGCCGCGGTAGCCACCCCGGCGGCGACGGTGGCCGGCTCGATGCCGACCGCGTCCAGCACTGCGATGGCCAGCAGCGCGTTCGCCACGTTGTGCCGTCCGGGCGCGCTCACCCCCGCCGGCACCGGCCCGCGCGGGCCGACCGCGGTGAAGTGCTGGACGTAGCCGTCGTCGCCGGCCCTGCTGCCGGTGGTGACCTTCTCGGCACGCCAGGTGGCTGCCGGGTCACCGGCGGCCGAGTAGGTCACGGTGCCGGCCCGGCGCAGCGCCACCACCGCCGGGTCGTCATGGTTGAGCACCTCCACCGCGCAGCGCCCGTCGAACAGGCGCGCCTTGGCGGCGAAATAGTCGTCGACGTCAGCGTGGAAGTCGAGGTGGTCCAGGCCGAAGTTGGTGTAGGCGCCGGCGGCGAAGCGCACCCCGCCGACGCGGCCGAGCACCAGCGCGTGGCTGGAGACCTCCATGACCACCGCATCCACGCCGCGCTCCTCGGCGACGGCCAGCAGCGCGTGCAGGTCGGTGGCTTCCGGGGTGGTGCGCACGCTGTCGATGACCAGGTCGCCCAGCCGGGTGGTCACCGTGCCCAGCAGGGCCGGGTGGCGGCCGGCGGCGCGCAGGCCGGCGTCGACCAGGTACGCCGCGGTGGTCTTGCCGGCGGTGCCGGTGATCCCGATCACGGGCAGGCGCGCGGTGGGGTCGCCGTACACCCGCCCGGCCACCTCTCCCAGCCGCGCCCGCGGGTCGGGCACCACCAGCCTCGGCAGGTCCGCCGCGGCACCGGTCGACCCGTCGATCATCGCGGCGCCGGCCGGGTCCGTCAGCAGCGCGCGGGCGCCGGCGGCGGCCGCCTCGTCGGCGAACTCGGCGCCGTGGCGTCGGGTGCCGGGCAGCGCCGCGTACACGTCACCCGGACGCACCGTGGCGCTGGCGTGCGTGACGCCGCTCACCATCACCGGCGCCGCGTCCGGCCCGACCGCCGGCGCCGGCAAGCCCAGCAGCGCCGCCAGGTCCGGCAGCGGGCAGGCGGGCACCCGCTGCGGACGGGGCAGCAGTACGCCGGATGTCGCGACAGCGGCACCGGTCGCGGGGTCAACGCCGGGCACGACGTCAGACCTTACTCTCCCCGGCGCGGCCGCGCCCGGCCCGCCGGGGAGTTTGTCCGCTGCCGTCACCCGTACAGCTCAAATTCCGGCGAACCAGTGGTCGACGGCGGCACCCGGTAGTGCTTGAGCGCAAAACTCATCATCTCCTGGAACGCGGGGCTGGCGACCTCGGCGCCGCCGCCGTGCGGGGTGTGCGCCACCACGGCGATGACATAGCGCGGCGACTCGGCCGGCGCCATGCCGACAAACGACGCCACCTGACCATCGGCGTACTCGCCGTCGACGACCAGTTTGCCGGTACCGGTCTTGCCCGCCACCCGGTACCCCTCCACCGCCGCGGCGGTGCCGGTCGCGTGGGGGACGCTGACCACCGCCTCCATGACCTCGCGCAGGTGCGCGGCGTTCTCCGGGCTGATCACCTGCCGCGTCTCCGACTCACCGGGCGG
The DNA here is from genome assembly GCA_007130245.1 of Micromonosporaceae bacterium. Taxonomy (GTDB): domain Bacteria; phylum Actinomycetota; class Actinomycetes; order Mycobacteriales; family Micromonosporaceae; genus Natronosporangium. The sequence continues at coordinate 1,380 of SLSW01000297.1, read as the reverse complement.
GTGCTCCGCACCGTCCGGGTCGATGATCGCCTGTACCACCGACGGGCGGATCCAGGTGCCGTCGTTGGCGATCACCCCGTACGCCGCTGCCAGTTGCAGCGTGGTGGTGTCGACGCTGTGGCCGATAGGCACCGAGCCGTACGCCGAACCGGACCAGTCCCCCGGTGCCAGCAGCGCACCGGCCGCCTCCCCGGGCAGCCCGATCCCGGTCGCCTCGCCGAGGCCGAACGCGCGCTGGTACTCGTACAGCGTCTGGTTGCCCACCATGTCGGCGATCCGGATGGTGCCGACGTTCGACGAGTAGGCCATCACCGCCGGCAGCCGCATCTCCGTGCCAGGCGGATGCCACGCGCCGACGTCGCGGAAGGTGACGTCACCCTTCTGGATGGTGGGGTCGACGGTCACCGTGCTGCCGGGGCCGATCACCCCCTCCTCCAGCGCGGCGGCCACCACCAGCGGCTTGTGCACCGACCCGGGGTCGAACACCCGGGCGGTGGCCGCGTCGACCCGCGCCGTCTCCGGGGCGGACAGCGGGTCGGTGGCGTCGAAACCCGGGTAGCTGGCCTGGGCGAGCACCTCGAAAGTGCGCGCGTCGAGCACCACCGCGGTAGCGAAGGTGGCGTCGACCGGGACCATCCGGTCGGCGAGGATGCGCTGCACCTCGTACTGCAGGTCCGCGTCCAGGGTCAGGCGCAGGTGGCTGCCCGGCTGGGCCGGCGTCTCCACCCGGTAACCGCCCGGGATCTCCCGCGCCAGGCCGGACTCGAACGTCCTGCGGCCGTTGACGCCGCGCAGCACGTCGTCGAACGACGCCTCCAGACCGGCCAGGCCCACCATGTCGGAGCCGGTGAATCCGATCAGGTTGGCGGCCAGGTCGTTGCCGGGCACATGGCGGCGCTCGTCCTGATCGACGCCGATGCCCTTCAGGTTCAGCGCCATGATCTCGTCGGCGGTGCGGATATCCACTCCGCGGGCGAGCCATTCGAACCGGGACGGCTGGCCGTCCTCGCGCATCCGTGGTTGCATCTTCGCGGCCAGGTCGGCCTCGGCAATGCCGAGCAGCGGCGCCAGGTCCGCGGCGTTGCCCTGCGGATCGTCCACCATCTCCGGGTCGGCGAACACGAACCGGGCCTCGACGCTGTGCGCCAGGGTGGCGCCCTCCCGGTCGTAGATCGCCCCCCGCGGCGCCGGCAGCACCACGCTGTGCAGGCGGTTCTCCAGGCCGCTCGCGGCGTACGCCGGGCCGTCGGTCACCTGCAGCTCCACCAGCCGCAGGCCGAGCACCGCGAACAGTGCCAGGGCGAGCGAGGTGGCCAGCCGCAGCCGGCGGCGGTGGTCGGCCAGCTTCGGCGGGCGCGGCGGCGCGGCCGGCCGCCGGCG
>SLSW01000305.1 GCA_007130245.1 Micromonosporaceae bacterium | reverse complement strand
CTCGACGGCGTACCGCTGCGGGAGCTCAAGGTCGGCGGCGACGGGTATTTCCCGGAGTTCAAGCTGGAGATCCGGCGCGCCACCCTGGCGTCGTTCCCCAAGCGGGCGGTGCTGGAGGTACGCACGCCGGACGGCACCCGGTTGCGCGCCCCGGGCGGGGCCGAGCGGCTGCACCTGTGCGTGCCGCACGGCAGCGGTGACCTGATGGACATCCTCGCCACCGGCAGCACCCTGGACAAGAAGGGCTCGATCAGCCCGTCGCTGGAGGAGACGCGGCTGCGGCAGGAGCGCTACCTGGAGATCTACGACAAGGTGCGGGACTTTTTCGACAGCGAGCTCGGCCGCCCGCTGTTCCTCCTGTACGGCACGCTGCTCGGTCACCACCGCGAGGGCGACTTCATCGCCGGCGACGACGACTTCGACGCCGGCTACGTCTCCGAGGCCACCGACCCGGTGTCGGTCAAGCAGGAGGCGAAGCGCATCATCGTGGCGCTGGTCAAGGCCGGGTTCACCGTCAGCGTCAACCGCAAGGGCCGCCCGTTCCGCGTACAACTGGAACGGGAGGCCAACGACGGCTTCCACCTGGACCTGCGGCCGGTGTGGTTCCAGGACGGGCGGGTCTGGCTGCACAACCACTGCAGCTATCCTGCCAGCCGCGACGAGTTCCTGCCGGTGGCCGAGGGTCGGCTGCGCGGCACCCGGGTGTTCGTGCCGCGCGACACCGAGGCGTTCCTGCGCGGGCACTACGGCCCGGGGTGGAAGGTGCCCGATCCGGGTTTCCAGTACTACACCTCGGAGATCGATCCGGCGATCATGACCAACCTCAGCAAGGCGCTGCTGACCGTCCGGGAGTGCACCGAGCTCACCGAGCGGATCCACCGGGAGGTGGGCGACTCCCCCGACCATGGCCGGTTCGTCTCGGTCGGCTCGCAGGACCTGTACCCGCTCGAGGACTTCCTGCCCTGATCGCCGGTCAGACGAAGCCGGTCAGAAGAAGACCGAGCCGACCGATCGCAGGACGTCGCCGAGGCCCGAGGTCTGGACCCACGCCAGCATCGCGGCGCGTTCCTCCAGCAGCGCGACGGCGGCGAACGCGGTGACGTAGAGCCCGTAGCGCCACGCGGTGCGCAGGTGGGTCGCCATCGCACCCATGCAGATCAGCAGCCACGCGAACCCGAGCACCGGCGCCAGCGGATAGGTCGACGCCACGAACACCAGCAGGGCCGCGTCGCGCAGCCACCGCCAGCGGCCCCGCAGTGGGGCGAGGAAGGTGACCGCCACCGCGCCCTCGATGACGATGGTGAGCCACGCCAGCAGGATGCTCAGCGAGGCGATCGAGCTGCTGATCGCCATCTCGCCGGCCGCCGGTTCTGTGTCCGGCTCCTGCCAGCTGCTGACCACGTCGCGGTTGGCCTGGTGGAAACCGTCCTGGTGGATGCCGACGGCCACGGCGACCTCGGCCAGGCGGCTGTCGGTGCCGAACGTGTACTCGAAGAAGGAGCCGTCGACGAACTCGGGCACCAGCAATTTCCAGGCCACCGCGAACGCGAACGCGAGACCGATCAGGAGCCGGGCCACGGTCTGCAGCGCCTCGTCCGGTCGGGACGCGAACCGGGTGAGCGCGATCGCGGCCAGCCAGTAGACGTGCAGGAAGTGATGGTTGTCCAGCGCCAGCCACGGTCGCAGGATCGGGCTGATCAGGAACATCACGAACAGCAGCGCCCAGAACCACGGACTGCCGCGCAGGTAGCGCGGGGCGAGCAGCCCGGCGATCACCAGCACGGTGAGGAACACGCTCGATGACGGCGGTGTCCGCAGCAGGGTCATCAGCAGCGTCATGGCGGCCGCCAGCGCGAACGCGCGCGTGAGCTCGCGATGCTCCTGGTCGTGGGAACCGGGCAGGTCGGGCGGCGCCGGTGCCGCCGGCGGCGCCGGGCGGCCCGGTGCGGGCGTCGGGTCGGCGGCGCTCGTCACGGCCGCACCTCCCCGGCCGGGTCAGCGATGACCTCGTAGTGATGCGCGGCGATCAGGCGCGGCTCGATCACCTTCTCGTCGATGCGGTACCGCGGGCCCCACACCTCGATCGTGAACCGGTCGAGCCGGGCCGCGTGCCGCTCGTCACCGTCGCGCACCCAGACGATCGGGCCGTCGCCCGCGGACGCGTCGTCGCGCCAGCGGGAGAAGATCGCGACGTCGTCGCGGATGCGCCACTCCGCGGCCCGGACCACGTCGGCCATCGGGTCCATGCGACGCGGGTCGGGCAGCGCCCGCGCGTTGACGAACGTCTTGTGGTCGGCGCCCTCGGTGCGCCGTATCAGCGACTGCATGTCCACCGGGACCTCGCCGAACTCGCCTTCGAACGATCCGCGCATCGCCCGGTGGCTCGCCCGGTCCGGGCTGGAGAACATGCCGAACCCGCCGCCCTTCCACGGCGTCAGGTCGCCGGTGGTGGCCAGGTGGATCTGGTGCAGGGCCACGCCGCTGAGCACGAGCGGGACGAGCATGATGATCAGGATGTCGACCAACCGCCGGCGCCGGCTCGGCCCGGACCGGGCAGGCCCGGCGTCCGGCCCGGCGCGCTCGTCGTCGTCTGAGCCGGGCACGTGATCGGGATCGTCCCGCACGACTGACACGGTCGCTGCTCGCCCTCCTCCATCGTCCGGCTCTCGGGGTTGCGCAGAAGCTGGAGCAGGCCCCGACGACATCACAGCCTGTCAAGGACGACGGCGGCGCGCCTCGGCCGAACGAGCGAACCCGCCTCCCCCGCTGGCACGATCCGGCTGGTCACCGTCGGTCCACGACGTGCGGGGCGCACCGCAGCACGTACGACAGGATCACCTCTTCCCCGCGCAGTTGCCTGGTCACGCTGTCGTGCTCGACGCAGCCTTGCGGTGGCGGGCTGCCCCGGTACTTGCGGCCGAGGACCCACCGCAATCCGTCGGCATCACCGGCGGCGTCGGCGACGTTGTCGCCCTGTTCGGCCGCGAACGGGGTGACCTGCCGGTGCTCACACAGCGGTATCTCCAGCGGACGACTGTCCTTCGGCAGGTCCCGCGTCGACCGGGTGTAGCACCAGACGTCCGCGCCGGCCGGGACCCGCCGGATGCCCTCGCGGGCCGAGACCCAGTGCATGTCCGTCTCCCACCGGTCGTTGACCGGAGCGGCGACCGGGTTCTTGTACACGAACTGGTAGGGAAACAGGCGGGCCTGTTCCCACGTGGGCACAGCCAGGGCCAGGATCAGAAGGGCCGCACCAGCGGCTCGTACGGGCGGGCGTCGCGCCGCGACGGTGAGCCAGTGGGCAGCGTAGCCGGCCAGTGCCGCCACCGCCGGCAAGATATACAGGTGTTGCCGGAGGCCGGCATACATGGTGGCGCCGCCGACGGTAGCGATGAACGGAAGGAGAAGTGCCTGCTGGGCCCACAGGATGGCGCCGGCGCCGTCGCGCTGGTGGGTGGCCAGCCCCGGTCGGGCGGAACGGACCTGGCGGATGACGGCGATCACTGCCACGACAACGCCGGCGACCGCGAGGAGGCCCAGCAGCATCGGGAGCGAGGATGTGGCCCACGCGGGCAGGTACCACCAGGGCGGCTTCTCGGCGACCAGCCGGCCGGCGGTCAGCGTGGTGCCGGTCCAGTGGAAGTCGCCGGAGGTCCGCACCGAGCTCCACAACCACTGCGCCGGGGTCACTGCGTTGCGGTAGTGCAGCAGGGCGACCGCGGCGACTCCGGCGATCAGGCCGGTACCGCTGGCCACGACGGCGGGCACCAGTTGACGACGCGCGGGGTGCAGCACGACCAGCAGACCGAACGCCACCACCATCGTGGCGATCGGCACCCACAGTGCCGTTCTGACGCCGAATGAGAACCACACCCCGATCAGACTCAGCAGACCCACCAGCACGGGCCGACCCCACCCGGGTTTCGCCACGAGTGCGACGACCAGGGCGGCGGTGACGAACGTCCATCCGGCAGCCGCTGGCACGTCCTTGACCGCGAACATGCTGTAGCCGGTCCACAGCGGCAGGGCGAGCACGGATGCGGCGCCCCACAGGCCGACAAGCTTACGGCCGGTGGCGACCGTGAGCGCGTAGCCGACCGCCGCGGCGGCACCCAGACCGAGGGCGGCGACCGCAACGCCGCGTGCCGTGTAGGCGGTCGCGGTCCGCTCCGGGCGACCCCACTGTTCGATGCCGGCACCGACCGCGACCGTATGGCCGTAGATGCCGTACGCGGCGCCGTACGCGTGCAACCGACCGGCATCGATGTCCGTGACAGGTTGCCCGTCCGCAAGGTGCCGCTCCGGTAGATACCAGCCGGTGTCGAACCACTGGGCGGTACGAGATACGTGTAGCGGCTCATCGGTGGAGACGCCGATCTGCGTCGCCCCGAGCAACAGTTGGGCAACCAGTGCGGCGAAGGCGATGGACACGGCGGCACCGGCGCTGAGCGTCACTACTCGCACGCGCATACCAGCAAGGTATTAGTTGAATCACCGCAATAACGGATGTTCCAACAATCGAAACCCGGAAGCGGGCGCGGGCCCGACCACATCACAGCCTCGGGCCGGGCGCGCCACATAGTGGCTGGTGGATGGCGGAGCACGCGAGCGCTCCGATGCTAGGATTCGTCGGCGTATGTGCCGCCATGCGGTCGCGGCACGCCTTTGTCGGTTTTGCTCAACCGCAGGGAGACACCATCAAGCGACTCCCACTCCCACTCCCCTTCGCGCTGGGTGCGGCGCTGCTGGCCGCGCTCTTCGTGCTGTTGCCTGTCGAGCGGCAAACCGCCGAGTACACCTGGGAGCCGGCGATAGACGGGGAGCGGGTCCCGCTGCTGCTGATCGAACGAACGCCGGACCTGCTGGAGCTGACGTTTCCCTGCGAGCTCGCCGACGGCGAGGAGCAACAACTGTTCGTCACGTCCCGCTCTCCGGACGCCGTTCCGGCGCTGGTGGTGAGCAGCGGTGGGTCGCGTGTCGTCGTCGAGGTGCCCGAGGCGCCGGACGAGCCAGCCGGCGACCTGGTCGGGGGCGGCATAGCTGTGGCACAGCCGGGCGACTGCACCGCCGTGGTCCGTTACGACCGCGCGGCCGGGGAGGTCGTGATCGAGGCGCCCGGCGACAGGTCGGTGCTGGCCGCGCCGGATGGCACGTTCGAGCTCACCGGCCTGCACTGGACCGGTGATACCACCGAGGGAGTGCGTGCCGAGGTGCACACCTCGGCGTCCAGCATGGTCCGCAACTCGCTGCCGCAGCGCCTCGTCCTCGGTGCCATCGTGCTCCTCGCGCTCGCCAGCCTGCTGCCGGCACTCATCGGCCGCATCCGGCGGGTCGAGCGCGACGGTTCCGGCGAATCCGGGCGACAGGGGGCTCGCAGGCCGTGGTGGCGACCTCGTGCCGACTGGTGGCGCCTGCATCCGTCCGAGTGGGCCATCCTGCTGGTAGCGGTAACGGTCGCCCTGGTGGATCTGCCGCGGGCTGATGACGGCCGCATCCTCGCCCGCGCGCGCATCCTCGCCGGTCCCGACCTCGGCGCGAACGTGTCCAACCTCTTCGAGAACCGCATCGTTCCGCAACGATGGCTCTACGAGTGGGTCCTCGGCACCTCGCTCGGCTGGTCGAGCACTGTCCTGGTGATCCGCCTGCTGCCGGTGATCGCGATCGTGGCCGCGTGGATGCTGCTGCGCCGTCGAGTGCTGCCCGGCGTCGCCGCCGGGCCGGTCTCCGTGCCCGTCCTCGCCACGGCGTGGACGGTCTTCGCCGTCTTCGCCGTGGCCTGGACCGCCACTCTCCGTCCGGAACCGCTCGTCATTCTGCTGACGGTCGTGGTGCTCGCCACGACCGCGAGCTGGCCAGCGGAGCCCAGAGTGTGGCCCAGTGCGGTGGTGGTGGGTGCGGTCGGCCTGGCGGCAGCGACCCACGTCGCCGGCCTGGCGGCGGCGTTCGCGGCACTGCCCGCCGCCGCTCGGGCCATCAGCGACCTGCGAAGGTCCGCCGCGCCGGTGCTCACCGGGGTTGCCTGGGGGGCGGCCTTCGGGGTGATCGCGTTGTTTCTGGGCTCGAACCTGTCGACGACCTTCGCGGCGGCAACGACCTTTGGAGGAGGCGCGCACAGCTACGGTCCGCTGGACTCACTCCGCTATCTGACCGGGATCGAGAACAGCACCGCCCCCATGATGCTGGCGACCGGACTCGGCATCCTCGGTGCAGTCGCCGCGCTCGCTTCCGCGGTCAGCCGCCTGACCACGACCGGTGCTTCGCTGCCCGTTCAGGGCGTGGTGCTGGGCGCCGCTCTGTCGCCGTTCGCGTTGCTGCTGACGCCGAGTAAGTGGCTGTGGCACCTGGCTGTCCTCGCCCCGGTCGCGGTCGTGGGGTGGACGTTGATCGCGAGGCGGATCGACCGCGGGCGGGGCTCCGTCGGGGCTGTGCTGATACTGATCGGCGCCGCGCTCGCGCTGCTGACGACCTGGGCGATGCGCCCGGTGTGGAACGCCCGGATGCTCACCAGGTGGTGGCGCGATACGAGTCTGCGGGAACTGTCGCCGGATGGCTGGGCCGACCGTCTTCCGTGGCTCGTCGGGGCGGAGGTCCGTTGGTGGGTGTGGCTGCTGCTGGTGTGGGCCGTCCTGTTCGCCGCCCTGGCGGTGGTCCGGTTGAGGGGCCTGCGGTCGGTCGGGAGCGCGCCGCTGGCGACCGGTCTGGTGGCCTGCTTCCTCGCGGTCTCGGTCGTGCAGTTGACGCCCCCGGTGGTGGACGCGGTCCGGGCTGGTGGCGAGTGGACGTTTGTCCGGCAGTCGGTCGTCGGGCTGGTCTCCACCGAGGCCTCATGTGGCGTGCCGGCCGCGACACCGGCTGTCGTGCAGCGAGCGGACGCCTCCGGGGATACAAGGGTCGGAGCGCTGGCGGGCGAGATCGCCGGCCACTCGGGCGTCTATCTCTTCGCGCCGTGTCATGAGTCGATGCGGCAGCAGGACGGGGTCTGGCAGGTCCCTGGACTGCTCATGGGTGAACTGACTCACGACCAGCGACGGGCGGCGCGTGAGTACGACCTCGACCCGATCGGGTGCAACTCGTTCCCGCAGGAGCGCACCGGGGAGAGTCTGTGCTTCTTCGAACTCGTCGCCGACGGCGATCCGTTGACGCCGACCGCGGTCCGTTGGGGCCGTTGACGATGTGTCAGCCGGAGGGTCCGGTCTTGGTCCGGCTGCGGACCAGGGCGGTGGATGTTGCGGCGCCGATGAGGTCGATCAGGATGAACATGACCCGGGCGACGACGGCTACCGCGGCTGCGATGCCGGCCGAGCTGAGGCTGATGGCGGCGGCCACGAAGACCGCTTCGCGGACTCCGATGCCGCCTGGCGCGGGCACGACGATGAACCCGGCGATCCAGGCCAGCGCGGTGGCGAACATGACATTGCGTGCGCTCGGTGTGCCGGGGTCGAGCGCGGCCGCGACCAGCCAGGTGGCGCCGCCGATGGCCAGCCACGCGGGCACGAGCATGACCAGCAGCCCGATCGAGTCACGCCACCGTGGCACGGGGATCTGCAGCTCGCGACGGAGCAGTCGGCGACCGGCGCGCAGTGCGGCGCGCACCACCTGCGGGTGCAGCGCCAGCAGTCCCAGCGGCAGCAGTATGAGCACGGGTTGCCAGGCCACACCGTCGCCTCCGCCGGCTCCGGTGGCCAGTGCCAGCGCCATGGTGAGCACCGCGGCCAGGTAGGTCAGCGCCAGCGACAGGATGGTGCTGCTGTAGCCGATGCCGCCGGGCACACCTGCGCGGCGGGCCATCTCGCCACGGCCGACCACGGTCCAGATGCCTCCGGGCACGTATTTGCCCAGTTGGCCCACGTAGTACCAGTGCAGCGTGTCCCTGACCCGGTGGCGGGCGCCGAGCAGCGTCAGGCAGCGTCGCCAGCCCAGGCCGATGGCCAGCGGCCCGGCGCAGCCCACCAGCAGGGCGGCGGCAAGCAGCACGGGGTTGGCGCCGGTGACCGCCTCGCTCACGTCGTCCCAGCTGCGCACGAGTTCGCGGGTGACGAACGCGACCCCGAGCAGGCCGACGAGCAGGCCGACCGATCGCAGGATCCGGCGCATGGTCAGCGGAAGATCGACGTGGTGGCGCGCGTGGCCGCCGGGGTGGAGTCGGGGTCGCGCCCGGCGCGCAGCACCCGGTGGCGGAACCAGTCCCAGTAGCGGGCGACGTACCTGCCGAACTCGCGGGTGGCCTTGCGCCAGAACAGCAGGCGGTAGCGCCGCGCCCGCTGCAGTTCGATCTTGCGGCGCAGCTCGGTGTGGAACGTCGCGACCTCGCGCCGCTCGACCGGACGCGCGGCCGGTTTGTTGGGGCCGTCCATCCGCGGCCGGTGCAGCCCCAGCTCGTCGAGATAGTCGGCGTAGGCGTAGGCGAAGTTGCCGAAGGCGATGCTGGGTTTCTGCGACTCGCGGATCTCGTTCACGCTGACCTCGGTGAAAACCACCCGACCCCGATCGGCCAGGCTGCGCACCAGCGTGTCGCTGTCCTCCCGCCGGTTGATCACCAGGCTGACGCCGGTCTTGGTGCCCAGCGTGCTGGCCAACCAGGCGTCACCGACCACGATGTCGGCCAGGAAGTTGGCGTGGTTGATACACAGATGGCACCGGGGTGTGTTGAAGGTGCGGTCAAAGGCGACCTGGTAGCCGAAGTCGAGCCGGCGACTTGTCGAAACCTCGTTGCCGTCATCGGTCCAGATCCGCAGCTTGCCGATCGGACCATCGCCCCGGTAGGACACATCGACGACACGGTCGGGGTCGACACCCTTGAACTGGCAGATGGCCCGGATCGAATGCCAGTTGTACTGCCAGCCGCACAGCAGGCCGATCGTGGTGTGGATCCGCTGACGAAGATGCGGCTCGCACTTCATCACATAGTTGTAGATCCCCTCCAGCTCACACGGGATCGCCGCCAGCACATAGCGTCCCTGGTTCTCCCGCAACAACTGCAGCGCCCGGTCCTTGGGAAGATTGTGGTAGATGGAACCAGGTAGCCGGTCGACCTCGGCAACCTCGGTGATCAGACCCGGCCGGAACTCCAGCCCGTCCACATGCTGCAGCACGATCGCACCGTCAACATCGTCACGCGACAGCAGATCAACCAACAGCTCTTTGATCATCCCACCCGAGCTGGCCTTCAGGTTACGGTCGCGATCGGTGCTCTGCGCCAGCATCACACTGTGCACAACCCCGTAGGCGGTCGGCTCCGCGCCCGGGAAAAGGTAGTCCTGCAACCGGTCGAAGTCGACCCCCACAGCCGGACACACATCGGCCGCGGCCTGGTTACCCGGATGCGACGGCTCAAACATCAACTTTTCCGGATGCAACCTCAGTTCGATGCTGGGATCAGCCGCCACACACGCCCCACACGCGATACACAGGTCGTTGTCGAGCACGCCACGCAGATCGACCGGCCGGCTTGTGGTCATACCCCGTTACCTTCCCCTCGCGCAGGCGGCCCAAGCGCCCGCGCCGCACACGCGTGGAGCCATGAGATCATACGCTGAGCAGTGCGACCCACCTCCATTGACTCGAGAGAAGGCCCACGTCTGCGATGAACACCTACGGCGTCATCGGGGGGACCCTGTGGGGCAACCGCGGAGCAGAGGCGATGGTGGTCACGACGATCGGACGCGTGCGTGAACGTGATCCGGACGCAGCATTCGTACTTCTGTCCTACTTCCCGGACCGTGACCGAGCGCTGCTCCAGGATCCCGCCGTCATGGTGGCCGACGCGCGTCCGGCCCCCACCATCGCGGCGTGGTGTGCTGCCCTGGTGAGCAGGATCGCCGGCACCGTCGGCATCCGGCTTCCTGACGCCGTGCTGCCGTCCTCCGTACGGGCCCTGCGCAGATGCCGGGCGCTGTTCGACGTCTCGGGGATCTCATTCCATGACGGGCGGCTCTCCGTCGTGGCGTACAACCTGCTGTGCGTCTGGCCGGCCCTGCTGCTGCGCATCCCGGTGATCCGGCTCTCGCAGGCGATGGGCCCGTTCCGGAACCCGCTGAACCGCCTGTCCGCCCAATGGGTGACCAGGCGCTCGCTGCACACATTCGCGCGCGGGCGTCTGACCGCCGACTTCATGGGGCAGCTCTCGGTGCCACCGGAGACGTGGAGCGTGGCTCCCGACATCGCGTTCGCCTACCGCCCCGAGTACAGCGTGACCGCCGAGAACGACGACCGGGTCACCAAGCTCACCGAACACCTGGCGCAGGTACGCGCGGACGGGACCGACATCATCGCCCTGGTGCCCAGTTCGCTGGTGAACCGGAAGATGGCCAGCGCCGGTGGCGACTACGTCGCCCTACTGCACGGGCTCGTCCGGGAACTGCATCAGCGTGGATCGCATGTGCTGGTCATGCCCAACGCCACCCGCGCCGGCGTGGAGGCGAGCCGGAACAACGACATCACCGTGGTGAACCAGCTGCGGGACCGGATCATGAAACACCCCGACGGCGTTGATCCGGGCGCGGTCAGCTACGTCGACTTCGACGTGAACACCGCTTCTATCCGCTGGCTCGCGGAGCAGTGCACGTTGCTGATCACCTCTCGCTTCCACGCCATGGTCGCCGCGCTCGCGCTCGGGGTTCCGCCGCTGGTCATGGGTTGGAGCCACAAGTACGAAGAGGTGCTGGAGATGTTCGGCTGCCAGAGCCACTCCGTCGACTTCTCCGAGGCCGAGCAGCGGCTCCTGCCGATGGTGGAAGACCTGCTCGCGGAGCATGACACCGTCCGGGAACGGATTCTCGCGGCCCTGTCGGATGTCGAACCGGCGGCTATCGCTCAGTTCGAACAGCTTGATCGCCTGACCTAGGTTCTGCCTCGCCACCGCGGTGATCAACGGACAGTTCGGAGACGTGGCGAAGTGGATCTTCTCTCACCACCTCCCGACTGATCATCATCTCCGCCACCAGGCCGAGGCTGATCAACTGCATAGCCAGCAGCACGAACAGCACACCCATCAACAGCAGCGGGCGGCCACCGATGGCCTGGCCGAGGAACAGCCACAGGACGCTGAGGTAGGCGAGGATCGCAACCCCGACGAACCCGATCGTGAGCCCGACCCCGCCGAACAGGTGGGCGGGGCGGTGGGTGTAGCGGATCAGGCTCATGACCGTGAGAAGGTCAAGTCCACCACGCGCATAACGCTCCAGGCCGAACTTGGAGGAGCCGTGCTCGCGCGGCCGGTGATGGACCGCCTGCTCGACGACCCGGAACCCCTGAGCGTGGCTGATCGCGGCGAAGTAGCGGTGCATCTCGCCGTAGAGCGGCGTGTTCTCGAAAACCTCACGCCGGGCGACCTTCAGCCCACAGTTGTGATCCTTGAGCCGGAGTCCGGTGACCGCGCCGGTGAAGAAGTTGAACACCTTCGACGGCAGGCGCTTGCCGAGGGGATCCCGCCGCTGGGCCTTGTAGCCCGCCACCAGATCCGCCGGCTCGCTGAGCCGCGTGATCATCCCGGGAATCTCGGCAGGATCGTCCTGCAGGTCGCCGTCGAGGGTCACGATGATGCGACCGGTCGAGACGGCGAAGCCGGCGGCCAGCGCGGCGGATTTTCCGAAGTTGCGACGCTGCCGGACTCCACGCACCCGGCTGTCCTGGGTGCTCAACCGGATGATCTCGTCCCACGACCCGTCGGTGCTGCCGTCGTCGACAAAAACGAGCTCCCAGCGGTCACCGGCGGGCTGACCCGCCGGCCGGCTGTCCATGGCCGCCACGACCTCAGCGGTCAGTTGCTTCAACGAGGCCACCTCGTTCTTGACGGGCACCAGCAGCGAGATGTCGGCCGCCCTGTCCCCGTTGTCGACGCTGGTCGTCGTCACCCGATCGTGTTCCGCCGGACGGCCCGTAGCCTGTGGTCCTAACCGCTCCGATGTTGGCACCGCTGAAGTATATGGGCGCCGAACAACATCAGGTGCCAGACAGCACAGTCTAACGGCCAGCCCACCCGGTCGACCCGGTTACCCGTACGGCTTTCGCGGTCGGTCCTATGGTGGTGCCTGCTCGCCACCGACCGCCGGATGGTGGGCGAGGATGGCCTCGACCCGGTCGGGGTCCTCGTGTTCCAGTGAGGTCATCTCGTCGACGGTCAGCAGGTATGCCAGATCGCGCTTGAGGCCCACGTCGAGCACGAACCCCTGGTCCGGGATCGCCCAGGACGGTCCGTAGATCTGTTCCAGCACCTGTTCGGCGTTGCCGGGCACCGGCACCGGGTGGTTGCCGAGCAGCGACTCGCGTGGTGCCCGCACGGCGGCCTCATCGGTGACAGGTGGATAGCGCCAGCCGTACGAGAGGTTGAGCTCGCCGGCCTCGTTGAACCAGGCGTAGTTGAGATCGACGAACACCGGGCTGTCGTGACCGGGCTTGACGTAGACGCTCCAGGGTTCGATTTTGAGGCGGTAGCCACGCTGGCGCAGGAGCCGGCAGATGTCGATGAACTCGGCGCGGATGTCGTCGGGCCGGCGGTGGCGCGACAGGTAGCCCATGTCGAAGCCGCCGACGTCGTGGCCGATGAAGTCGTGCTCGCGCACCGCGCCCAGCAGGTTGCCGTAGAACGGGAACACCGGATGGCCGTACGCCTCGTCGAGGATCGCCGCCACCTCGCGGTAGAGCGCAAGCGTCTGCTCCTTGCGACGCCTGGTGTTGCCGCGCCGCAGCGCGCCGAACTTGGTGAAGGTGAACCCTGACGCGATCTTGTCCCGCAGCTCCGCGAACCGGCTCGGGTAGCCGGTCGTGACCTCGACCAGACCGCGCCGGCCGTCGACGGCCAGCCGGCGACCCCCGCACTCGACCGAGATGGTGTCGCCGTCACCGAGGTAGGCGAGCAGGTCGTGGCAACTGAGCGAGAACCGGCACCGGCCGCCGCCGGCAGCCGAGCTCGCCGCTGATGTGGTGGCCACCGGTTGACCGTTGACGACCAGGGACACCACCGGATCCTGGTCTTTGGTCGACTCCAGCCATCCCTCGACCGGACCATCGCCACCCGAGAGGAACCCGAGGTCTGTCACGGTGCCGATCGGGTCGTCCGGCTCTGCGCTGTCTGGCGTGTCGACGACCGCGAGGGACCGGTTCCAGTCGACGAGCGCCGCGCGACTCAGGTAGAGCTCCTTTTCGCCGTACCGCTCGTGCGGCCACTGCTGCTTCGCCTCCTCGGCGACGGCGAGCGCGTCAGCCGGACGCTGGAGCTCCAGCAGGGACCGGGCCACCCGTTCGTAGGTGAGTCCGGTTGCGGGCCCTGCTTCGATGCCCGCCAGAGAGGCCCAGAGATCTGCACATTCCGACCATTTCTTTCGCAGCGGCAGCAGCTCCACCAGACGGACCTGTAGCTCCGGACTGTCCGCGTGAACCTCCAGGCCGCGCCGCAGCGCCGACTCGGCCGAGTGGAGCAGGCCGTGCGAGCGGTAGGCCTGCTCGAGGGCGAGCCAGGTCTGCACCCCCGCCCCCGACCCCGGAGCGCTCACCCTCGTCTCCAGGTCCGCGATGGTCGACGGCACCGTCGCACCGCCGGCGCCGGACCAGTGCCCCGCCTCGCGCGACCGCCTCACCTGCGTCTGCAGTTTCGCCTGCAGCGCGCGGCCGGCCCGGGTCGTGGTCAGTAGCCGGCGCAGCCCGACCCTGCCGGCGACGTCGATCACCCGCGGGTGGCGCAGCACCGGCAGGAACGGACGGACCGCCGCGACGAGCACACCGCGCACGAGCTGTCTGGACCGGCCAGACAGCACGGACCGGGCATGCCGGGCGGCGCGGCGGACAGTGCCCGGGTAGTCGGGATGCCAGAGCAGCTCCAGGGTCTTGTCCGGCAGGCTGCGGACCCACCGACCGTTGTGGCGGTAGAAGCGGGCGACCAGCCGGTGCTGGAGGCTGCGCACGAGCCGGGACAGGCGGTTGCCGTAGCGGCGATAGTACGGCCGGTGCTTGGCGCGGATGACGCGGTTCACGGCCCGTAGCGTTTCCGGCGAGACCCCGACATCGGACTTCAGATAGGTGAAGACCGCGATGTGCGCTGGCGAACTGACCACGCGTCCACCATCGGCGAGGAACCGGACGAGGAAGTCGTAGTCCTGGCGCCGGAGCAGACGTTCGTCGAACCCGCCGGCGCTGCGGAAGTGCGCGGCGCGGCCGACGATGCCCTGCAGATACGGGTAGAGCCGCCCGGTGATCGCGTTGTAAAGCTGATCTCCCGCGACCTCGGGAACTCTGATGGTGTCTTTGCCCTCATCCGTGAAGACCCAGCGCAGTGGTCCGGTGCACAGCAGCGGTGTGTCGGGGTCACGCTGCTCGGCGGCCAGCAGCGTGGCGAGCTGCAGTTCCAGCTTGCGCGGGTGCCACAGGTCGCCGGCGT
>SLSW01000245.1 GCA_007130245.1 Micromonosporaceae bacterium | reverse complement strand
TGCCGGACATGCCCGGCGCCAGCACCGCGAACTCGTCCCCACCGAGCCGGACCACCAGGTCGTCCTCGCCCACCGCGGCGCGTAGCCGCCGGCCCACCTCGATCAGCAGCCGGTCGCCGACCCCGTGTCCGAGCGCGTCGTTGACGTCCTTGAACCGGTCCAGGTCCAGCAGGATCAGCGCGAACCGCGGCGAGTCTCCGTCGCCGCCGCACGGGTCCACCTCGCCGTGGGCGAGCATCTGCCCGGCGATGGCGCCCGCCAGCGCGTGGCGGTTGCCGAGGCCGGTGAGCGGGTCGGTGCGGGTCAGCGCCTCCTGTTCCTCGGCCAGCCGCGCCATCCGGTAGACCGCGTACAGCGGGACCACCACGAGCGGCACCAGTGCCGGGCTGGCGGCTGCGGCCGCCACCAGCATCGGGCTGAGGAACAGCAGCGCGCCGTACGCCAGCGACTCCCACGTCAGGGAACGGGCGAACAGCGGCCACCACCGGCCGCCGAACCGGAGCTTCAGTGCCACCGTCACGGTGCCGTACTTGACCGCGAACCATGCGCCGGCGGCCGCCACCACCGCCGCGATGCCGGCGGCGTCCAGACCACCGTCGGCCGGGTACGGGCGCAGGTCGGCCACCCGCAGCACCAGGTCGGCGGCGGCCAGCGCCAGGGCGTACTGGCTGAGGTTGAGCAGTGCCCGCCACCAAGCGTGGCGCATCCGCCAGGACGAGACCACCAGGGCCACCGACTGGACCAGGATCGCCGGCCCCAGGCCGTACGCGAGCAGCACCGCGAAGCTCAGCGCCACCGACGGGTAGACCGCCAGCGCCTCGCGCCGGCCGGCCGGTGTGAACGGGCGGGCGTCGGCCACCGCCGCCAGTCCCGCCATGATCCAGAACGCGGCGGTGAGGTCGGCGTCCGGGACCTTCGCCAGCGGGAGGGTGGCCACCACCGCGGCCGCGCCCACCACGGCGGCCACGAAGCCGAAGAACGGCACCGCGCGGGCACGGGGCACCGTGTTGCGCAGCGCACCGGCTGACTGCATGCGACCTCCCACCGCCCCTGACACGTGGGGCGGGCTTCCGGACATGCCCGATAGAGCACTAACCCGGACCTAGTATGACGAGGTTTGCGTACCGGCCAAACCGGCACGCCGAAGCTGGACGACCTCCGTGATCAGGACCGGAGCGCGTCCGGCCCTCCGGCGAGCAGCGCCTCGAAGGCCGCCTCGTCCAGGATCGGCACCTGCAGAGTCAGCGCTTTGTCGTACTTGCTGCCTGGATTATCTCCCGCCACCAGGAATGTGGTCTTCTTCGACACGGAACTCGTCACTTTCCCGCCGCGACCGGTGACCTCCGCCGCGGCCTCGTCCCGGGACCGGCCGGACAGCGTGCCCGTGATCACCATCGTGACCCCGTCCAGCGGCCCGGGCCCGGCCTCGGCCCGCGGGCGCTCCTCGGCCAGCCGCACCCCGGCCGCGCGCCACTTCTCGACCACCTCGCGGTGCCAGTCGACGCCGAACCACTCGACCACACTGTCGGCGATGGTCGGCCCGACGCCGTCGACCTCGGCCAACTCGTCGCGCGCCGCCGAGGCGATCGCGTCGACCGAACCGAAGCGGGCCGCCAGCGCCTGCGCGGCGGTCGGGCCGACGTGGCGGATCGACAGCGCCACCAGGATCCGCCACAGCGGCCGGCGCTTGGCCTCGTCCAGGTTCGCCAGCAGCTTGCGGGCGTTGGTGCCCAGCGAGCCGTCCTTGTTGACGAAGTACGCGCAGCCGCCCAGCGCGTCCTCGTCGAGAGCGAACAGGTCGCCCTCGTCGCTGATGACACCGCACTCGAGCAGCGCCGTGGCGGACTTGTAACCGAGCACCTCGATGTCCAGCGCCCCCCGCCCGGCGAGGTGGAACACCCGCTCGCGCAGCTGCGCCGGGCAACTGCGGTGGTTGGGGCACCGGATGTCGACGTCGCTCTCCTTCGCCGGCGCCAGCGCAGTGCCGCACTCCGGGCAGTGCGTGGGCATCACAAAGTCGTACGCGTCGTCGGGGCGCTTGTCGATGACCGGACCGAGGATCTCGGGGATCACGTCGCCGGCCTTGCGCACCACCACCGTGTCACCGATCTTCACACCCTTGCGCTGCACCTCGCGGGCGTTGTGCAGGGTGGCGTAGGTGACCGTGGAGCCGGCCACCAGCACCGGCTCCAGCTCGGCGTACGGGGTCACCCGGCCGGTGCGCCCCACGTTGACGTCGATGTGGCGCAGGACGGTGTTGACCTCCTCCGGCGGATATTTGAAGGCGATCGCCCACCGCGGCGCCCGGCTGGTGGAGCCGAGCCGTCGCTGGATGTCCCAGCGGTCGACCTTGACCACCACCCCGTCGATCTCGTGTTCCACGTCGTGGCGGTGCTCGGCGTAGTAGGCGATGTAGTCGCGGACGCCGGCCAGGTCGTCGACCACCCGCCAGCGGTCGCTGGTGGGCAGGCCCCACTGTTTCAACACCTGGTACGCCTGCGACTGGGTCGCCGGCGCCAGCCCGTCGCGGGCGCCGAGGCCGTGCACCACCAGCCGCAGCGGCCGGGACGCGGTGATCCTGGGATCCTTCTGGCGCACGCTGCCGGCGGCGGCGTTGCGCGGGTTGGCGAACGGCGCCCTGCCCTGCTCGACCAGCCAGGCGTTCAGGTCGGCGAACGCCGCCAGCGGGAAATAGATCTCGCCCCGCACCTCCAGCGTGGCCGGCCAGCCCTCGCCGGCCAGCTGGTTGGGCACCTGGTGGATGGCCCGCACGTTGAGGGTGACCTCCTCGCCGGTGCGCCCGTCGCCGCGGGTGGCCGCACGTGCCAGCCAGCCGTTCTCGTAGACCAGGCTGATCGCCAGCCCGTCCACCTTCGGCTCACACAGGTAGGACACGCCCCCGCCCACCTCCCGCTCCACCCGCTGTGCCCAGGCGGCGAGCTCGTCGTCGTCGAACGCGTTGTCCAGCGACATCATCGGCTCGAGGTGGTCGACCGGGGCGAACTCGGTGGAGTAGGTGCCGCCCACGCGCTGGGTCGGCGAGTCCGGCGTGCGCAGCGCCGGATGTTCCTCCTCCAGCTGCTGCAGCTCGCGCATCAGCGCGTCGAACTCGGCATCGGAGATGGTCGGGCGGTCCAGCACGAAGTAGCGGTAGCGGTGCTCGTCGACCAGTTTGGCCAGCTCCGCGTGCCGCTGCAGCGCCTCCGTGTCCGGCTGCTCGCCCGCGGCGGCGGCGGCGTGCGGGTCGACTGCGACGTGCGGATCTGCCGCGTGCGGATCGATGCCGTTGTCCGGTGCCTCCACACCTCGCAGGTTAGTCGCCACCCCCGACACCCGTGCCCGTCATGGCCAGCGGTCAGCCGCCTGTTACCGCCCAGCGGCAACAGACGGCGCACCACGCTACCCCCACACGAGGCAGAACGGGTGGCCCGCCGGGTCGGCGTAGACCCGGAAGCCGGTGCCGTCCGGCTCCCGCTCGCCGCGCGCCTCCTCCGTAGCCGAGCCGCCCGGCAGCCGCGCCGCGCCCAGTGCCAGCACCTGCGACTGCGCCGCCTCGACATCAACCACCTCGATGTCCAGATGGAACTGCATCGACGACGACGGGTCCGGCCAGCGCGGCGGCTCGTGCCCCGGCGCGTGCTGGAAGCTCAGCCGCTGCGGCAGGGTGTCGCCCACGTCCACCCAGTCGCCGCCGTCGTAGGTGACCGGCACCCCGAGCAGCGTCGAGTAGAAACCTGCCAGCGCCGCCGGGTCCTGAGCCTCCACCACCACCGTGCCCAACCGCCCGAGCGCCCCGGTGCCGGGTGGATCCACCCGGTCGGCACGCACCAGGCAGAACGGGTGGCCGGCCGGGTCCGCGTAGACCCGGAAGCCGTCGCCGCCCGTGCCCTCCGGGCCCGCCGACAGCCGGCGGGCGCCCATGGCCAGCATCTCCGGCTCCGCCGCCGCGATGTCGGCCACCTCGATGTCCAGGTGGAACTGCATCGACGAGGCCGGGTCCGGCCAGCGCGGCGGCTCGTGCCCCGGCGCCTGCTGGAAGCTGAGCCGCGTGGCGTCATCAGCGATGTCGACCCAGCGGCCGTCCATCCGGGTCACCGGCCACCCGAGCACCCGCGCGTAGAAGGCCGCGAGCGACTCCGGGTCCGCCGCCTCCAGCACGACTGTCTCCAGCCGGCCGCTCATCTCCTGTCCCGGCACAGCGTCGCTCCCCTCATCCGTACGGCACGGCTGGATCCTGCCGCACCGGTACGACATGTCGCCTCATCCGGCCGAGATGAGCGCGACCGCCAGCGCGACGAAGGCCGCCACCGCGGCGATGGTGCGTACGGCGTTCCACCGCACCCACCGCGCCTGGAAGCGCTGCCGGGCCGCCGCCAGGTCGACCGGCCGGTCCAGCGCCGCCGCCTGCAGCCGGTTGTTCATGGGCACGTTGACCGCCATCGTGATGACGAGCACCGCGACATGCAGCACCAACGCGGTCAGCAGCCAGCCGAGCGCGGCGCCGCGGACAGCACCGATCAGCAGCGCCGCCAGCGTGAACGCCGGCCCACCGAGGAACCCCGCCATGAACCACGGATTGATCACCGCGCGGTCGATCGCCTGGAGCGCACCGACGAACGTACGGTCGTCGGTGCGTCCCAGGCCCGGCATGACCGTGTGCGCAAAGGCGTACAGCAACCCGGCGGTCAGGCCGGTGGTGACGGTCGCCGCGGTGGCGCGGCGGGTCGGTTACGGGTCGGCCTTCGCGTTCAGCGCGGCGTTCAAGCGGGAACGCGGGATCAGCCCGCAGCAGCACCGTGCCCGGGTGCGGCGGGACTGAACCTCAGTCCGCCTCCGCCAGCCGTCGCGCGGCCTCGCGGCAGGTCAGCATCGCCGCGCGGGCTTCGTCTGGCGTGAGGCCGGCCAACCCGCACGCCGGCGTGGTCACCACCTGCTCGCCCAGCCGCCCCGCAGGCAGCCCGAGCCGGTGCCACAGCGCTCGGATCCGGTCGGCCACCTCGACGGCCGAGCGCCGGGCACCGGTACGGGTCGGCAGGGCGCCGGCCCACAGGCCGAACCCGTCGTCCAGCGCCTCGCCGACAGTGTCCAGGTCGTCCACCAGATCCAGATCGAGGGCGATCCCGACCGCGCCGGCCGCCCGCGCCAACCGCACCGGCGGATGTGGCGCGCAGCAGTGCAGCACCACCGGTACGCCCACCGCGTCGACGACGCCGCGAAGCGTCTCGGTGGCTTCGGTCTCCGGCACCGGTGGCAGCCGCCCGAACCCGCTCTCGGTCGGCAGCATCCCGGCCAGCACCTGCGGCAGGGACGGTTCGTCCAGCTGCAGCAGGATCCGGGCACCCGGCACCCGGGCGGACACCTCCACCACGTGCCGGCGCAACCCCTCGGCCAGGGAAGCGGTCAGGTCGCGCACCGCTCCGGCGTCCCGCAGCACCAGGCCGCCGATGGGCAGGTCGAGCCCGGCAGCCAGGGTCCACGGCCCGCTCGCCTGCACCTTGAACACGCCCGCGTAGTCGGCGGCGTGGTCGGTGAGCGCGTCCAGGTCGCGCTGCCACAGGTCGGCGGTGCGCCGCGCGTCGCGACCGCCGCGGCCGGCCAGTGTCCACCGCGCCGCGTACAGCTCCACGGGCAGGTCCATCAGCAGCCCGGCGGTGCGCCCGATCATGTCGGCACCGGGACCGCGGTCGGGCAGCTCCGGCAGGTGCGGCAGGTCCGGCAACTCGCCGAGCACGGTCGCCAGCGCTTCGACGATGTCGGTGCCCGGCAACGAGCCGATCCCGGTCGCGGCCCCGGCCGCCCACACGTGTTCCCCCACGGCCGCATACGCTACCGCGTGTCAGTAGTCGACCCGCTCCAGGCAGTCGCGCCAGATCACGAACGGCGCGGCCGGGTCGCCGACCGGCACCCGTTCCACCGGTACCGGCCACGCCGACCGCGGGGCGTCGAACAGCCGGTGGAACTCGTGGTCGTCGAATCCGCCGCGCGCCGCGTCGTGCCGGTCGGCGGCGTAGACGATGCGCGCGATGTGGGCCCACAGCGCCGCGCCCAGGCACATCGGGCATGGTTCGCAGGAGCTCACCAGCTGGCAGGCGGTGAGCCGGAACTGCCCCAGCCGCCGGCACGCGTCCCGGATGGCCACCACCTCGGCGTGCGCGGTGGCGTCGTTGTCCCGGGTCACCCGGTTCACGCCACGTCCGACCAGCCGGCCGTCGCGCAGCACCAGCGCCGCGAACGGGCCGCCGCCGGCGGCGACGTTGTCGGCCGCCAGCGCCACCGCCTGTTCGAGCCAGGCGGCGTCACTACCAGTAGCGGCAGGGGTCGGCACCGGGGTGCCGTCGCCCGCGCGCGACAGCGCCACCCCTTCAGGCTACGTCCCACGAGCCGCCACCCGTGCCGGTTCCGCGGCCCGCTCAGCCGGTGACGCTGATGGTGGCCGAACCGAGCACGACGTCGCCGCCGGGGTCGGGCTGGTAGGCCACGACCGCCTGGCCGGGCGCCACGCCGCGGGCCGGCCGGCGTAGCTCGGCGGTCAGCTCGGCGCCGGTCACCGTGACCACCGCCGGCACGGTCGCGCCGTGCGCCCGCAGCTGCACCTCGCACTCCATCGGCGCGTCCGGAACCGCCGAGCCGGTCCAGACCGCACGCACACCGCCGACGTGGGTCACCGCCAGCGCCTCGGCCGGACCGACCGTGACGGTGTTGTCGACCGGCGTGATGGACAGCACGTACCGGGGCCGCCCGTCGGCCGCCGGTCGCTCCAGCTTCAGCCCGCGCCGCTGACCCACCGTGTAGGCGTACGCCCCGGCGTGGGTGCCCAGCACCTCCCCGGTGCCCGCGTCGATGATCTCGCCCGGCTCCTCCCCCAGGTGGCGCGCGAGGAAGCCGCGGGTGTCACCGTCGGCCACGAAGCAGATGTCGTGCGAGTCGGGCTTGTCGGCCACGGCCAGCCCGCGCGCCGCCGCCTCCGCGCGCACCTGGTCCTTGGTGGAGCCGCCCAGCGGGAACATCGACCGGTCCAGCTGGTCGCGCGTGAGCACCGCGAGCACGTACGACTGGTCCTTGGCCGCGTCGACGCTGCGGCGCAGCAGCCCGTCGGCGCCGAGACGGGCGTGGTGGCCGGTGACCACCGCGTCGAACCCGAGCGCCACCGCACGGTCCAGCACCGCCGCGAACTTGATCTTCTCGTTGCAACGCAGGCAGGGGTTCGGGGTACGCCCGGCGGCGTACTCGGTGACGAAGTCCTCGACCACGTCGGCGTGGAACCGCTCGGCGAAGTCCCACACGTAGAACGGGATCCCGATCACGTCGGCGGCGCGGCCGGCGTCGCGGGCGTCCTCGCGGGTGCAGCAGCCGCGCGCGCCGGAGCGGTACGTCTGCGGATTGCGCGACAGCGCCAGGTGCACGCCGGTCACGTCGTACCCGGCCTCGACCGCCCGAGCCGCCGCGACCGCCGAGTCCACGCCCCCGGACATCGCCGCAAGAACCTTCACCCGCCCAGGGTAACCCGCCCTGAGCTGCGGCCGATCTTGCGCCGCGGAACCGGCAGGGGGTCAGCGGATGCCGGCGCGCCGGGCGCGCTCGACCGCGGCCGGCAGCACCGCCAGCAGCGCGTCGACGTCCTTGGCCGTGGACGTGTGGCCCAGCGTGAAGCGCAGGGACGAGCGCGCCACCGCCTCGTCGGCCCCCATGGCCAGCAGCACGTGCGAGGGCTGGGCGACCCCGGCCGAGCAGGCCGAGCCGGTGGAGCAGGCGATGCCCTCGGTGTCGAGCAGCAGCAGCAGTGCGTCGCCTTCACAGCCTGGGAAGGAGAAGTGGGCGTTGCCGGGCAGCCGCCGGGACGGGTCGCCGTTGTAGACCGCATCGGGCACCGCCGCCCGCACCCGCGCGACGAGATCGTCGCGCAGTTCCGCCAGCCGGGCGGCGTGTTCCTGCTGCCGTTTGACCGCCATCTCCACCGCGACGGCGAACGCGCTCACCCCGGGCACGTCCAGGGTGCCCGAGCGCACGTCCCGCTCCTGGCCGCCGCCGTGCAGCAGCGGGGTGCACGCGACGTCACGACCCAGCAGCAGCGCGCCGACCCCGATCGGGCCGCCCAGCTTGTGACCGCTGACCGACAGCGCCGCCACCCCGGCGGCGGCGAAGTCCACCGGCACCTGGCCCACCGCCTGGATGGCGTCGGTGTGCATCGGCACCTCGTAGCGCGACGCGGTCGCGGCCAGGTCGGCGACCGGCTGGAGCGTGCCGACCTCGTTGTTGGCCCACATGCTGGTCACCAGCGCGATCCGCTCGCCGTCCTGCTCGCAGGTGTGCGCCAGCGCGGCGGGGTCGACCCGTCCCGTGCCGTCGACCGGTAGCCAGGTCACCTCGGCGGCCTCGTGGGCCTGCAGCCAGTCGACCACGTCCAGCACCGCGTGGTGCTCCACCGGGCTGGCGACCACCCGGGCGCGGCGCGGGTCCGTGGCGCGGCGGGCCCAGAAGATGCCCTTGACGGCCAGGTTGTCACTCTCGGTGCCGCCACTGGTGAAAATCACTTCGGACGGGCGGGCGCCGAGGGCGGCGGCTACCCGTTCCCGGGCCTCCTCCACGCGACGGCGGGCACACCGCCCCGGGCCGTGTAACGACGAGGCGTTGCCGCACTCCGTGGCGGTGGCACCGTAGGCGTCCAGCGCCTCCGGCAGCATCGGCGTGGTGGCGGCGTGGTCAAGGTAGGCCATATCAATACAGCTTAACGGCCGACCCGGCCGCGCCATCGCAGTGAGAGCCGCCGCCGGGCCGGTGGGCCTCAGGCGGGCACCGCGGTGATCACGATGTTGTCGTGGTACTGCAGGCTGTCGCGGTCGAACGCGCCGCCGCAGGTGATCAATGTCAGTCGTGGCGCGCCGTCGCGGGCGAAGTACCGCTCGAGCGGGACCTCGGTCTTGTCGTGCACCTCCCGGGCCACCACCTGGAAGGTGCGCGTCTCGCCGTCGGCGCCGGTCACCGCGATGGTGTCGCCCGGTTCCAGTTCTCCGAGCCGGTAGAAGGCGCCCGGGCCGGACTCATCATCGACATGGCCGGCGATCACGATCGACCCGGCGCCGGCGTCCAGCCCGGGCCCGAAGCGGTACCAGCCGAGCCGGTCGGCCGGCTGCGGCACCTCCATCTGGCCGGTCCCGGTGTCCACGCCGACCTCGTCCACCTCGGCGCTGACCCCGATCGCCTCGATGTCCACCGCGGCCGGAGGCACAGACCTGGTCAGGGATGTGTCGGCGGATTCCGCGCGGATGGCGTGGGGCGCGCCGCGCTCGGCGGCCGGTGCGGCGGCCAGCTCACGGGCGTGGTCGGCCCCGGTGCTCGACGGTTGCCCAGGTGGGCTGAGCAACGCGGCGACCACGAGCAGCGCTACGCCGAGCGCGGCCGCCAGCACCGCCGCCACGCGCGCGGGGCGGCCCGGCCCGGGTGACCCCCGGGCCGGGCGTTCCCGCGTGACGTGTCGCGTCACCGCTGTGCAGCACCTTCCCGGTTCAGGGCGAGGCGGCCCAGCCCGCCGGCCAGCAGCAGCACGGCCGCGCCGAGCAGCACGTACCACCAGGCGGCCACACCGGTGGCGGCGTGACCGCCGGTGCCGGCGGGCACCTCGTCGGGTACCTCGTGCAGGCCGTCGATCACCTGCACCAGCAGTTCGAGGGTGCCCTCATCGGCCGAGCCGATCGCGTACGCGATGGTCAGTGTGCCCTCGGCCAGGTCCAGGTCCGCCGGGCCGAGCACGACGTCCTCGGAGCCGGCCAGCACCACGTCCGCGCTGACGGTGCCGGCGTCCACCTCGGCGGTGGCCTCGTCCGGATTCACCAGGCTGCTGAACACCGGCGACTCGTTGGCGCGGACGTCGACCGCCGGTGCCGCCGCGTTGTGGCGGGCGGTCAGCCGCGCCTCGCCCGCGGCCAGGGTGCTGACGTCGTTGACGTAGGGAGTGAGCGTCGGTTCGCCCCCCTCGGTCAGGTGCGCGACAACGCTCAGGTTCGCCCCGCCGGGCACCTCCACGCCGTCCGCAGCCAGGATGGCGTCCTCGACCGGGTCACCCGGCGCGGTCAGCGCGACGTCGTAGGCGCCGGCCGGTAGCTCGAGCGGTCCCGCGATCTCGCTCGGCTGGAAGCCCTCCAGGGTCAGGTCCCCGTCGACGTAGACGTCCACCGGCTGGCCCGGGATGCCGTGCACGACGAATACCTCGGACGTCTCCTGGGCCACTGCCGGCGACGCTGCCGCCAGCCCCATCGTGGTCATTGCCATTGCGGTGGCGGCTGCCAGCAGCCACCGGACACGCGAAATGCCCATTTGTCCTCCCCTGTTGCCGTTCGTGAAACGGACTCAACAGCCAGGTTACGGACATGCGAAGTCGCTGAGTGAGCGTTTCGCTTCATTCAGTAGTGGAGAGAATTCGGCGCGGTGACCGCGTCAGCCGCGTTTGCGCAGCTCCTCGACCGTCTGCGGCACCACCGTGAACAGATCCCCGATCACGCCGAAGTCGGCGAGTTCGAAGATCGGCGCCTCGGCGTCCTTGTTCACGGCGACGATGGTCTTCGAGGTCTGCATCCCGGCACGGTGCTGGATGGCACCGGAGATCCCCAGCGCGATGTACAGCTGCGGGGAGACCGTCTTGCCGGTCTGCCCGACCTGGAACTGGTGCGGGTAGAAGCCGGAGTCGGTGGCCGCCCGTGAGGCGCCCACCGCGCCGCCGAGCAGGTCGGCCAACTCCTCGACCAGCGTGAAGTTCTCGGCGCTGCCGACGCCACGACCACCGGAGACCACCACCGACGCCTCCGTCAGCTCCGGACGCGCGCCCTTGGCCTCGGCCACGCGCTCCACGATCCGGGCCCGCGTGTCGGACTTGTCCAGGGTGAACTCGATCGGGGTCACCTCCGGGCTGGCCGCTTCTTCGGCAGGCGACGGGGTAAGGGAGTTCGGCCGCAGGGTCGCCAGCGGAAACCCACGCGTCACCTTGGAGGTCACGATCGTCGACCCGGCGAACACGACCTGGGTGGCGGTGCCGTCGGACGCCAGCCCGCTGATGTCGGTCAACAGGCCGTTGTCGAGCTTGACCGCGACCCGTCCGGCGATCTCCTTACCCTCCTGGGTGGCGCCGAGCAGCACCGCGGCCGGTTGCACCTGGCTGACCAGCGCGGCCAGCGCGGCGGCCTTGGGCGACACCAGGTAGCCGTCGATTTCCTCGCTCTCGGCGGCGTAGATCCGGGTGGCGCCGTACTGACCCAGCTTGTCCGCAACGGACGCAGCGGTCCCCGGCGCACCCATCACCACCGCGGCCGGCTCGCCCAGCTCGCGGGCGAGCGTGAGCATCTCCAGCGTGACCTTCTTGAGTGTGCCGTCGACCTGCTCGACGACGACGAGAACCTCGGACATCTGTGTCAACTCCCCGCCAACCCTCAGACGAACTTCTCGGACGCGAGGAACTCGACCAGCTTCGCGCCGCCGTCGCCCTCGTCAGTGATCTTCTGGCCGGCCGAGCGCGGCGGCCGACCGCGGTGGTCGACCACCGCGCTGGAGGCCCCGGCCGCGCCCACCTCGGACGGCTCGATGCCCAGGTCGGCGAGGCTGAGCTCGGTCACCGGCTTCTTCTTGGCCGCCATGATGCCCTTGAACGACGGGTACCGCGGCTCGTTGATCGTGTCCCACACGCTGACCACCGCCGGCGCCTGCGCGACGACCACCTCGTACCCCTCGTCGGTCTGTCGTTCGACGGTCAGCGTGGACCCGTCGACGGTGAGCTTGCGGGCGCCGGTCAGCGCCGCGATGCCCAACCGCTCGGAGAGCATGTGCGGGACCGCCTGCACCCGCCCGTCGGTCGCCTCCGCCCCGCACAGCACCAGGTCGGGGTTCAGGTCGCGCAGCGCGGCGGCGAGCACCGCCGAGGTCGCCAGCGCGCATGAGCCGGCCAGCGCGTCGTCGCGGATGTGCACCGCCTTGTCCGGCCCCATCGACAACGCCTTGCGGATCGACTCGGCGGCGCGCTGCGGACCCATGGTCATGACGGTGACCTCGCCACCGTGGGCCTCCTGCAGGCGCAGCGCCTCCTCGATGGCGTAGTCGTCCATCTCGTTGATCACGTTGTCCGCCACCTCGCGGTCGACCGTGTGGTCGGACTCGCGCAGGGTACGTTCCGCGCCGGAGTCCGGCACCTGCTTGACCAGTACGACGATGTTCACCTCGTCACGCACCCTCCTGTCGGCTGCTCCGCCCGTGCGGCATTGTCTCCCGGCGTTGCCCGGCCGCGGCGACCGGGGGCGGCGACCGGGCGGCGGTCCGGAAGGGCCACCGAAGGCTATGTTACCGACTGGTAGCTCCAGAGGCTGCGCCGGGTGTCCCATAATCGGGAGGTGATCAGGGAGTGGTTCAATCCGGAACGCGTCCGCCGGGTGGGCAGCACTCCCGACTACCGGTTCTCCCTGGCCAATGAACGGACCTTCCTATCCTGGGTCCGCACCGGGCTGGCGCTGGTCGCCGGCGGGTTGGTGGTAGCCCAGTTCCTGCCGGAACTGCAGGTCGCCTACCTGCGCGAGGCGCTGGCGGTGGTGCTGCTCCTGCTCGGCGGCGCGGTGTCGCTGCGCGGGCTCAACCACTGGCTGCGCTGCGAACGGGCGATCCGGCTGGGTCACGACCTACCCCAGTCGCGTTTCCCCGGCATGCTGGCGCTGTCGGTGGCGCTCGGGGCCCTGATCCTGATCGCCGTCGTGATCACCCAGGGCGTAGCCGGATGACGACGCCGGCACCGGCCCGCCAGCCGCCGCGCGACCCGGGACGCCAGCCAGAGCGCACCGCCCTGTCCTGGCGCCGCACGCTACTCGCGGCCACCGTCGCGGCGCTGCTCGCTGCCCGCATGGGGGTGGCCCAACCCACGCCGGTGGCGTTGGTCGCGGTGGCGGCGGTCGCCGCGGGATGGCTGGCGATCCTGGTGCTGGCGACGCGCCGCATGACCGCCATGGCAGCCGCGGAGCCCGGCCCGGTGAACTGGGCCGTACCCCTGACCACGCTGGTCACGGCGGTGTACGCCGGCCTCGGTGTGGTCCTCGTGGCGGCGATGTGATCCGACATCAGGCACCACACCGCACATCTGGCACCACGAGGTGGGACCCAGGGGCGACAAAGGGCCCCCGGGCGCGTCATGATGGGCACATGTTCCGCGCCGCTGTTGTCCTGGCAATCGCCAGCGTGCTGCTCCTCGCGCTGGCACTGATCAGTGTCCTGTCGGAGGAGGACAAGCGCAAGATCCGTGCCTTGCCGCGGTGGGCGTGGCTGCTGGTCATCCTGTTCGTGCCCATCCTGGGTCCGGCCGCCTACTTCGTCTTCGGACGCCCGGTTCCGGCGGGCAAGTCCGGTTCCGCCTGGCCGCTAAGCGGGTTCCCGGAGCCGCCCAAGCCGCGGGCGCCAGATGACGACCCGGAGTTCCTGCGCTCGCTCGACCAGCCCACGATCAGCAAGGAGGATGAGGAACTCCTCCAGCGCTGGGAAGAGGATCTCAAGCGGCGCGAGGACGAACAGCGCCGCCGCGATCACGACAACTAGCCGGGTCCGGCGCCCCAGGCGGGACAGGAGCGCGACCCAGGGCAGGACCCCGTCACGTGGCAGGCTGGCCAGGAGCCGGGAAACCCTCTAGGGTCCGCCCATGGGCAGTCACGGCCGGCGGACCGTCGCCGCACTCGCGGTCGCCACCATCGCGACCCTGATTCTCGCTCCCGGCACCGCTGCGGCGCACGAGGAGCGGGACGTCACCTTCCCCGACGGCAGCGGCGCGGTGCCCGAATACCGCAGCGACGGCCCGCCGCTGCTGGTCTGCAAGACCGACCGGGCAGACTTCGCCGACCGCATCGCCGGTTTCAGCGCCGATGCCCGCGAGCGCAATCGGGACCTCTTCGAGCAGTGCCAGGCCGACGGGTTCCGGCACCTGCAGGAGGCCGTCGACGCCGCCGGCGACAGCACCCGGATCCTGGTGCTGCCCGGGCTCTACCAGGAGGAACCGAGCCTGCAGCCGCCGACCGGCGCCTGCGCCGACATCGACGCCCCCTGGGCCAACAGCGGCGGCTCCGGTAAGGGCGAGCACGACCGCCACCGGGCCAGCTATCAGGTGCTCTCGTACGAGCAGCAGGTGGCCTGCCCGAACGAGCAGAATCTGGTAGCGGTGCTGGGCATCACCGACCTGCAGATCGAGGGCACCGGCGAGGACCCGACCGACGTGGTCATCGACGCGCAGTACCGCAAGCTCAACGCCATCCGCGCCGACCGCGCGGACGGTTTCTACCTGCGCAACCTGACCGCACAGCGCACCACGTTCAACAACGTGTACGTGATGGAGACCGACGGTTTCGTCATCGACACGGTGCTGGCGCGGT
This sequence comes from Micromonosporaceae bacterium, assembly GCA_007130245.1. Classification (GTDB taxonomy): domain Bacteria; phylum Actinomycetota; class Actinomycetes; order Mycobacteriales; family Micromonosporaceae; genus Natronosporangium. Next base: position 67 of record SLSW01000245.1, on the reverse strand, counting down.
GGAGCGACGAGTACGGGTTCCTCAGCTTCGCCAACGACCACGGGCTGTTCACCAACTGCGAGGGCTA
>SLSW01000145.1 GCA_007130245.1 Micromonosporaceae bacterium | reverse complement strand
TCCGGTAGCCCATGTGGCTGTGCAGGATGTCGAAGAACGCCGGGTCGCCGGGGCGGATCAGCCGGTCGGAGTAGACGTGCGGGTGGGGCGCGCAGCGCTCCCCGGAGATCGCGTTGACCCCTTCGACGTACTCGCTGCCCAGGTCGTAGAGCACCTTGCTGACCAGGCCGACGGTCTCGTTCTCCTTCACGCCCGGCCGCAGGAAGGCGTACAGCTCCTCGTAGGCGGCGTCGACCATCGAGCAGGCCTGGGTCAGCAGCGCGATCTCGTCCGATGTCTTGATCTTGCGGGCCTCGAGGAAGACCTGCTGGCCGTCGACCACCGTCAGGCCGGCGTTCTGCAACGCGGCCAGGACGGGCATCTCGATCAGGTCCACGCCCACCGGTTCGTTCTCCAGGCCGTGCTCGGCCAGCACCTCGTGCACCTTGCGGGCGACCTCCTCGGCGATGCCCGCCTCCGGGTGGAAAGCGCCGCGCAGGGTGGAGATGCCGGCCCGCGCCCGCTTCTCGCCGTCCAGCCAGGGGTTGTACAGCTGGTGGTGCTTCGCGGCCGACCCGAAGTCCCACACCACCGGCTCCCCGCCGCGCGGCAGCAGGGCGAAGCGGATCAGCTTGTCCATCGCCCAGGTCCCGATGTGGGTGGCGGTCATGTACCGGATGTTGGAGAAGTCGAAGGTCAACAGGGCACCGAGCTCGGAATGCTCTAAGGTGGCACGCAACCGGGCGAGGCGGTCCTCCCGTAGCCGGGCGAGGTCAACCCGCTCCTCCCAGTCCACCGCATTCGGGCCGTAGGTGCGGATCGCCATGGTGGCATCACCCCGATCGGAGAGACTTACGTCACGATAGAACGCGGTCGTTGATAGCGTCAAGTGATACTGAACGAACTGTTTAACACTACAGGGGGGAGTGCCGGGATGGCGGCGCCGGGCGTGGAGCGGTTGGGCTCACGGCTGCGGGAAGAGCGCGAGCGGCGCGGCGTGAGCGTGCGTGGCCTGGCCCGCGAGGTGGGGATCTCGGCCAGCATGGTGTCCCAGATTGAGACCGGCAAGGCCCAGCCGTCGGTGAGCACGCTTTACGCGATCACCACCGCACTGGGGATCACCGTGGAGGACGTCTTCACACCCGCGGCGGACAACCCCACGCCCTCGGAGTGGGACGAGGCGGTGGGCTCGCTGCGCGGCCAGCGGCTCGGGCCGCTGGTGCGCCCAGCCGAACGCCGGGTGCTGCAGCTGGACTCGGGAGTGACCTGGGAGCTGCTCGGGGAGCTGCCGCACCAGTCGGTGGACTTCCTCAAGGTCACCTACGCCCCCGGCGGCAGCAGCTCGTCCAGCGGCGGCCTGATGCGCCACCCGGGAAGCGAATACGGGCACCTGCTCTCCGGGCAGCTGGTGCTCACCCTCGGGTTCGAGGACCAGCTGCTGACCCCCGGCGACTCGATCTGCTTCGACTCCACCACCCCGCACCGTTACCGCAACGAGGGCAGCGAGCCCGCGGTCGGCGTCTGGTTCGTCATCGAGCGCGACCGCTGACAGGTACGGTCCCTTGTGCCTGCCCGCCTGCCCGCCTGCCCGCCTGCCGCTGGCTTGCGAGCGTAGCCCGCTCGACACCCTCGACGGTGGTCAGTACGCTGCGGGCAGGCACGGCAGGCGACGCCGCCGGTCACGAGGCGCGGGAGGTAGGGCATGACGGCCGAGTCCACGGGGAGACCACTGGCACCGCCGGATATCGACACCACTGTGCCGCACTCAGCCCGAATCTGGAACTACTGGCTCGGCGGCAAGGACAACTTCGCCGCGGACCGTGCGGCCGGCGACGAGTACCGGGCGGCGTTTCCCGGCGTGGTCGACGTGGCACGCGCGTCCCGACAGTTCCTGACTCGCTCGGTGCGCTACCTCGCAGGCGAGGCGGGCATCCGCCAGTTCCTCGACGTCGGCACCGGACTGCCGACGTTCGACAACACGCACGAGGTGGCGCAGCGGGTGGCTCCGGAGGCCCGAATCGTCTACGTCGATCACGACCCGATGGTGCTCGCCCACGCCCGGGCGCTGCTGACGAGCACACCGCATGGCGCCAGCGCCTACATCGACGCCGACGCGCAGGAACCGGAGGCCGTCCTGGCGCTGGCGGCCAAGACGCTGGACCTCGACCAGCCGGTCGGGCTGATCCTCAGCGGCATCATGGGCCACGTTCCCGACACCGGCCGGGCGCGCGATATCGTGGCGAGGTTCCTGGCCGGCCTGCCCTCGGGAAGCTACCTGTCGCTCAACGACGGCACCAGTGTGGTCGCCGGCGAGGCGATCGAGCAGGCACAGCAGGGGTACGACGACACCGGTGCCATCCCATACCGGCTGCGTACACCGGAGGAGATCGCCAGCTTCTTCCACGGGCTGGAGCTGGTGCCGCCGGGTGTGGTCCCTTGTCCACAGTGGCGACCGGACGCGGAGACCACCGGACCGGCCGAGGTCGACGCGTTCGGCGGGGTCGGGCGTAAGCCGTGACCGCGTGAGCCGAGCGCCGCTTGTCGGGCGCGTGGCGCTGGTGACCGGCGCGAGCCGTCGCATCGGCATCGGTGCCGGCATCGTCGCCCGCCTGGTCGCCGACGGTGCCGCGGTGCTGCTGCACTCGTGGTCGCCGCACGACGCCGCGCAGCCGTGGGGTGCCGACGAGGGTGGGACGGACGCGCTGGTGGCCGAGTTGACCGCCCAGGGTGGGCGAGTGGTGCACGTCAGCGCAGATCTCGCCGACCCGGACGCCCCGGCGATGCTGGTCGACGAGGCCTGCCGCGCTTTCGGGCGCCTGGACGTGGTCGTGGCCAACCACGCCCGCAGCAGCGATCGGGCGTTGGAGCATCTGACCGCCGACGAGATCGACCTGACCTTCGCAGTCAACACCCGGGCCACGCTGCTGCTGGTGCAGGGGTTCGTGGCCCGGCACGACGGCCGGCCGGGCGGCCGGGTGGTGCTGTTCACCTCCGGGCAGTATCACGGCGCGATGCCGGGCGAGCTGCCGTACGTGGCGAGCAAGGGTGCGCTGCACCAGCTGACGCCGAGCCTGGCCGCGCACCTGATGCCGCGCGGCATCACCGTCAACTGCGTGGATCCCGGGCCGAACGACACCGGGTACGCCGACGAGCCCACCCGGCGGGCCGTGGCCGCCCGGATGCCGGGTGGGCGGTGGGGGACGCCCGTCGACACCGCCAAGCTGGTCGCCTGGCTGGTCAGCGACGAGGCGGACTGGGTCACCGGCAAGGTGATCGCCTCCGACGGCGGTTGGTCCACCCTCACGTGACCCCTCACTCCCCGCCGATCTAGGGATTGTTGCCGGCTTGGGGGGCTGAGTGGCGCCCCTTTCGCACCCTCTCTGATAGTTCGCCCGGCAAGTTGATCACCTCCCGGCCCCCCAAGCGAAACCCCCAGCGAAGTGACCCGGGTGCCGGATGTGGCGGTGGTAGCGTTTTGGCATGAGAACTGCCATCGACGCTGCCGGTCGGGTTGTCATCCCGAAAGCCCTGCGGGAGGCACTCGGCCTGACCGCAGGTCAGCCCCTTGACGTGGTCGCCCGCGAGGGCCGGTTGGAGCTCGTGCCCGCGCCCACCCCGATGCGGCTCGTTGACGAGGGCGATGGCCCGACGGCCGTCGCCGACACCGACATGCCGCCACTGACGAAGGAGTTGGTGCGCGAGACCCTCGAACAGGTCCGTCGATGATCGCGATCGATTCCAGCGTCGCGATCGCTGGATTCGCCGCCTGGCACGAGCAGCACTCGGCAGCCCGAAAGGTGCTGGCACGAAGGCCACGGCTGGTAGCACACGCGGCCCTCGAGACGTTCTCGGTGCTCACCCGGCTGCCGCCACCACACCGCGCCCAGCCGGAGATCGTTGCGGACTTTCTGCGGCGGCGGTTCCCGGATCCGCCGCTGGGCCTGTCCCCGGACCGCTACCTCGACCTGGTGGGCGACCTCGCGCAACGACAGATTGTGGGTGGGCAGGTCTATGACGCCCTCATCGGACTGGTAGCAGCCGACCATGACGTGACGCTGGTCAGCCTGGACCGGCGGGCCGTGCTCGTCTATGAAGCAGTCGGCGCGGTGGTGGAGCAGCCGGTCTGAGGCGCGGCGGGTAACTCGGGACGCGCCATCGCTGTCGGGCGCTCACACGGCTGGAAAATCAGCAAGTTCGGCGACGGCCGTCGCCAGGTCCGCATCGTTGCCGCGTTCGATCATCCTCTGGTACGCCGGGTCGCCGGCCGCCGCGTTCCGCCGGATACCTTCCACCGAGGCGCTCACCCGCTCGCGGACGATCGCGACGAAGTCGTCGAGCCGGCCGTCCCAGCGGTAGGTCTCCAGGAACAGGCGTAACCGGCGGGGCCGGTCGGCGAACGCGGCGAAGCCCTCCTCGGCCACCACGTGACGGGCGTGCAACGGGACCCAGCCGAACGCGGTGAAGGCCATGTCCCACTCGCGGGTGACCGGGGCGGCGAGGTCCCAGTCGAAGAAGCCGACCAGGCGCCCGTCGGCCCAGGCGGCGTTGTAGGGCGCCTCATCACTGTGCACCCACGCCGGCCACGGCCGGGCGGTTCCGACGGTGTCACCGGGCAGGAAGGTGAGCACCTCGCGGCCGTGCTCGTCGAAGCCGCGCGGGCGCGGCGCCCCGTCGAAGCCGACGGCTTCCAGGTGCCGGAGCAGCGCGTGCACGGACCGCGTCCACGGGCCGGCGGGCCGGCGCACGGTGTCACCCACGCGCACTGCTCCGCTCTCGTTCCCGCCGGCCAGGCGCTCCTCGATCATGGCCCCATTGGACCATCGTGGGTCAGTCGGGGACGTGGCGGTAGGCGCCGTCACTGGCGGAGGTGGCCATCGAGGCGTACGCCCGCAGCGCCGCCGACACCGGGCGCTGCCGGTCGACCGGGGTGTACGGGCGGTCGCGCTTGTCCTGCGCCACCCGCCGGGCCGCGAGCTGCTCCTCGGGCACCTCCAGGCTGATCGACCGCGCCGGGATGTCGACCGCGATCGGGTCACCGTCTGCCACCAGCGCGATCAGCCCGCCGCCGGCCGCCTCCGGCGAGACGTGCCCGATCGACAGGCCCGACGTGCCGCCGGAGAACCGCCCGTCGGTGACCAGCGCGCACGCCTGACCCAGCCCGCGTCCCTTCAGGAACGAGGTGGGGTAGAGCATCTCCTGCATCCCCGGGCCGCCCTTCGGGCCCTCGTACCGGATCACCACCACGTCGCCGGCGACCACCTCGCGGGCGAGGATCGCGGCCACCGCGTCCTCCTGCGACTCGTACACCTTGGCCGGCCCCCGGAACGTCAGGCAGGATTCCGGCACCCCGGCGGTCTTGACCACGCAGCCGTCCGGCGCCAGGTTGCCGTACAGGATGGCCAGGCCGCCGTCGGCGCTGTAGGCGTGCGCCGCATCGCGAACGCACCCGCCGGTCGCGTCAGTATCCAGACTGGCCCACCGGTTGGTGGTGGAGAACGGCTGCGTGGTGCGCACCCCGCCGGGTGCGGCGTGGAACAGCTCCATCGCCTCCGGCCGGACGCTGCCGCCGCGGATGTCCCAGTCGGCCAGCCACTGCGACAGCGACGGCGCGTGCACCGCGTGCACGTCGCGGCGCAGCAACCCGGCCCGGTCCAGTTCGCCGAGGATGGCCGGGATGCCGCCGGCGCGGTGCACGTCCTCCATGTGGTAGCTCGACGACGGCGCCACCTTCGCCAGGCATGGCACCCGGCGCGAGATCGCGTCGATGTCGGCCACCGTGAAGTCCAGCTCCGCCTCGCGGGCGGCCGCCAGCAGGTGCAGCACCGTGTTCGTGGACCCGCCCATGGCCACGTCCAGCGCCACCGCGTTGGCGAACGCCGCCCGCGACGCCACCGCGCGCGGCAGCACGTCGGCGTCGTCGCCCTCGTACCACCGCTTCGCCAGCTCGACCACCAGCGCGCCGGCGCGGGTGAACAGCTCCCGGCGCGCGGCGTGGGTGGCCAGCACCGAACCGTTGCCCGGCAGCGCCAGCCCGATCGCCTCGGTGAGGCAGTTCATCGAGTTGGCGGTGAACATGCCCGAGCAGGAGCCGCAGGTGGGGCAAGCGGACCGCTCGATGTTCTCCAGCGCCGCGTCGTCGACCGACTCGTCGGAGGCGGCGGTCATCGCGTCGATCAGATCCACCGCCCGGGCCGGGCCGGCGAGGTCGGCCGCGGTGACCTTGCCGGCCTCCATCGGCCCGCCGGAGACGAACACGGTCGGGATGTTCAGCCGCAGCGCGGCCAGCAGCATCCCCGGCGTGATCTTGTCGCAGTTGGAGACGCACACCAGGGCGTCGGCGCAGTGGGCGTTGACCATGTACTCCACCGCGTCGGCGATCAGCTCCCGGCTGGGCAGCGAGTAGAGCATCCCGCCGTGGCCCATGGCGATACCGTCGTCGACGGCGATGGTGGAGAACTCCCGGCCCACCCCGCCGGCGTCGGCCACCGCCTCGGCTACCAGGCCGCCGAGATCCTTGAGGTGGACGTGCCCGGGCACGAACTGGGTGTAGCTGTTGGCGATCGCCACGATCGGCTTACCGAAGTCGTCGTCGGTCATGCCGGTGGCCCGCCACAGCGCGCGGGCGCCGGCCATGGTGCGGCCGTGCGTGGAGGTCCGGGAACGCAGTTCGGGCATGTCGCCCAGTCTGGCACGGTGCGCGATCCGGATCCGTCACCGGCATACCAGTATGTGGGAGATGTTGACTCAGGAACTGAGATCGGGCATAGTGGGCGCCGTGACGTACTGGTCATCGCGAGTACTTACCTGAGCGCACTCTCCCACCCGAGAGTGCGCAGGCCCCGTGCGACGTCCGCACGAGGGCCTTTTTGCTGGTCGGATGTAGTCCGGATGTCAGTCGACGGCTCGGTGCGAGCTCAGGCGAGAAGGCGGAACGAGATGGCGAGACCCACCCCGCAGCTGCTGGCGCAGCGGGCGGCGAAACGCGCGTCGGCGGACCCGGTGGCACCGGGTCCGGGCGGACCCCGGGGCGGTGCCCCGGCCAGCCCGCAGACACCCGTGACCGGATCGGTCTCGCTGGTGAAGTCACTGGAGGCGCTCGGGGTAGAGGTGGCCTTCGGCATCCCCGGCGGCGCGATCCTGCCCGCCTACGACCCGCTGATGGACTCCTCGGTGCGGCACGTGCTGGTGCGCCACGAGCAGGGCGCCGGGCACGCCGCTACCGGGTACGCGCAGGCGACCGGACGGGTCGGGGTGTGCATCGCCACCTCGGGGCCGGGCGCCACCAACCTCGTCACCCCGCTGACCGACGCGTACATGGACTCGGTGCCGGTGGTCGCCATCACCGGGCAGGTCCCGAGCGGCGCGATCGGCAGCGACGCGTTCCAGGAAGCCGACATCGGCGGCATCACCCTGCCGATCACCAAACACAACTACCTGGTGCAGACGCCCGGCGAGATCCCACGGGTGCTCGCCGAGGCGTTCCACCTGGCGTCCACCGGCCGGCCCGGTCCGGTGCTGGTGGACATCCCGAAGGACGTGCTGCAGGCGGCGACCACCTTCGCCTGGCCGCCGGTGATGGACCTGGCCGGCTACCGGCCCACGCTGCACCCCCACGGCAAGCAGATCGCCGCGGCCGCGCGGCTGCTGACCAGCGCCGCCCGCCCGATCCTGTACGTCGGCGGTGGTGTGCTCAAGGCCGGCGCGACCGAAGGGCTGCGCCGGCTGGCCGAGCTGACCGGGGCGCCGGTGACCACCACCCTGATGGCCCGCGGGGCGTTCCCCGACTCGCACCGGCAGCACCTGGGCATGCCCGGCATGCACGGCACGGTGACGGCGGTGTCCGGGCTGCAGAAGGCCGACCTGATCGTGGCGCTCGGGGCGCGGTTCGACGACCGGGTCACCGGCCGGCTGGACTCGTTCGCGCCCGGCGCGATGGTGGTGCACGCCGACATCGACCCGGCCGAGATCGGCAAGAACCGGCACGCTGACGTGCCGATCGTCGGCGACGCCCGGCACGTCATCGATGAGCTGATCGCCGCCGTCGAGGCCGAACACGCGGCCGGACGCCGCACCGACCTGAGCGCGTGGTGGGCGTACCTCGACGACCTGCGGGAGCGCTACCCGCTGGGCTGGGAGGAGCACGCCGACGGCACGCTGGCACCGCAGCACGTGATCAAGCGGCTGGGAGAGATCGTGGGTCCGTCCGGGATCTACGTCGCGGGCGTGGGGCAGCACCAGATGTGGGCCAGCCAGTTCATCTCGTACGAGCAGCCCGGCACCTGGCTGAACTCCGGCGGCCTGGGCACGATGGGCTACGCGGTGCCGGCGGCGATGGGCGCCAAAGTGGCCCGTCCGGACGCGTCCGTGTGGGCCATCGACGGCGACGGGTGCTTCCAGATGACCAACCAGGAGCTGGCCACCTGCGCGCTGGATGGCATCCCCATCAAGGTGGCGGTCATCAACAACGGCAGCCTGGGCATGGTGCGGCAGTGGCAGACGCTGTTCTACGCCGAGCGCTACTCCAACACCGACCTGGGCACCCACAAGCAGCGCGTGCCCGACTTCGTCAAGCTCGCTGAGGCGCTGGGCTGCGTGGGGCTGCGCTGCGAGTCCGCCGAGGATGTCGACGCCACCATCGCCGCGGCGATGGCCGTGAACGACGCGCCGGTGGTGGTCGACTTCGTGGTCGGCCGCGACGCGATGGTGTGGCCGATGGTGGCCGCCGGCACCGGCAACGACGAGATCATGTCCGCCCGGGGCGTGCGCCCGATCTTCGACGACGACGATGCGTGAGGGGAGCGCCATGAGCAGGCACACGCTGTCGGTGCTGGTGGAGAACAAGCCCGGGGTCCTGGCGCGGGTCGCCGGCCTGTTCTCCCGCCGTGGATTCAACATCGACTCGCTGGCGGTGGGGGAGACCGAAAGTAAAGAGGTCTCCCGGATCACCATCGTGGTCAACGTGGCCGACTCCCCGCTGGAGCAGGTCACCAAGCAGCTCAACAAGCTGGTCAACGTCCTCAAGATCGTGGAGCTGGATCCGGCCGAGTCCGTGCAGCGGGAGCTGCTGCTGGTCAAGGTGCGCGCCGAGCGGGCGGTGCGCGCGCAGGTGATGGAGACGGTCAACCTGTTCCGCGCACGGGTGGTCGACGTCGCCCCGGACACCCTGACCATCGAGGCCACCGGCACCACCGACAAGCTGGACGCGCTGTTGCGCGACCTGGAGCCGTTCGGGATCAAGGAGATGGTCCAGTCCGGCCTGGTGGCCATCGGTCGGGGTTCACGTTCGATCACCGCCACGCCCACCACCACGCCCACCGCCACGCCCACCGCCACGCCCACCTACGCGCCCACCAGTCTCGGTCCATCGAGAGGAAGCCACCAATGACCGCCGAGGTGTTCTACGACGACGACGCTGACCTGTCGCTGGTCTCCGAGCGCGCCGTGGCCGTGATCGGATACGGCAGCCAGGGTCACGCGCATGCGCTGTCGCTGCGTGACTCCGGTGTGGACGTCCGCGTGGGGCTGCCGGAGCAGTCGAAAAGCCGGGCCAAGGCCGCCGAGGAGGGCCTGCGGGTGGTCACTGCCGCCGAGGCCGCCGCGGAAGCCGATCTCATCATGCTGCTGGCACCGGACACCGCTCAGCGGCACATCTACACCGAGGCCATCGCACCGTCGCTGTCGGCCGGCGCCGCGTTGTTCTTCGGGCACGGTTTCAACATCCGGTACGGATTGATCCAGCCACCGGCTGAGGTGGACGTGGCCATGGTCGCCCCCAAGGGGCCAGGCCACCTGGTGCGCCGGCAGTTCGTCGACGGCAAGGGCGTGCCGGTGCTGGTGGCGGCCGAGCAGGACGCCACCGGCGCAGCGTTCCCGCTGGCGCTGTCGTACGCCAAGGCGATCGGCGGCACCCGTGCCGGCGCGATCCGCACCACCTTCACCGAGGAGACCGAGACTGACCTGTTCGGCGAGCAGGCGGTGCTGTGCGGTGGCGCGACCGCGCTGGTGCAGGCGGGCTTCGAGGTGCTGACCGAGGCCGGGTACGCCCCGGAGGTGGCGTACTTCGAGTGCCTGCACGAGTTGAAGCTGATCGTGGACCTGATGTATGAGGGCGGCATCGAGCGCATGCGCTACAGCGTCTCCGACACCGCCGAGTACGGGGACCTGACGCGGGGGCCGCGGGTGATCGACGATCGGGTACGCCAGGAGATGCGCCGCATCCTGGACGAGATCCGGTCCGGGCAGTTCGCGCGAGAGTGGGTGGCCGAGGACGGCGCCGGCCGGCCACAGTTCGCCGCGCTGCGCGAGCAGGCGGCGCGCCACCCGATCGAGGAGACCGGCCGGAAGTTGCGTGCCATGATGAGCTGGGTTGACCGTCCTATCCGGGAAACTGCCTGATCTGATATTACAGACGGATGCGTCGTTGATAGTCCGATTCCACTGACGGTGATTTCCGCCTTAGATTCGTAAATATCGCTTATATGCCCCCGCAAGGATGTTGCCAGTACCCCTTCTTCCGGCGGTACTGTCGCCTAATGCGTTTGGAGCGTCCGCACCGCACCGAGCGCTTCGGCGCCGTCCGTATCCACGAGCTCCAGCGGGTCATCGAGCTCGACAGCGGCCACGGGGACGAGCCGGCCGGTCCGGCCCGGACCACGCTGCAGGTCTCCCCGGAGGCGATCCGGAACATCCAGCAGGACATGGTCATCGTCGTGCCGTGCATGAACGAGACCCGGCGCGTGATCGAAGGGGTCCTGTCCGGGATCCCGCACGGCTGCCTGATCGTGCTGGTGTCCAACAGCGTTCGCCAGCCGGTGGACCGGTACGAGATCGAGGCGCAGACGGTGGAGCAGTTCTGCCAACTCGCCGAACGCCCCGCGATCACGGTGCACCAGCGCGACCCGGGCCTGGCCGCGGCACTGAAGGCGGCCGGAGCCGCCGACCTGATCGACGAGACCGGGCTGCTGCGTTCCGGCAAGGGCGAGGCGATGCTGGTCGGGCTGGCACTGGCGTCGCTGACCGGCCGCCGGCACCTGGGCTACATCGACGCCGACAACTTCGTTCCGGGTGCGGTCAACGAGTACTGCAAGGCGTACGCGGCGGCGCTGCACCTGGCCGACAGCCAGTACGCGATGGTGCGGATCTCCTGGCACTCCAAGCCGAAACTGCGCGACGGCAGGCTGTTCTTCAGCCGCCGCGGCCGCGCCTCGGAGCTGACCAACCAGTTCCTCAACCAGCTGATCGGCGAGTACTGCGGGTTCGGCACCGACGTGGTCGCCACCGGAAACGCCGGCGAACACGCCTTCAGCCTCGACCTGGGTATGAAACTGCGTCTCGCCGGTGGTTATGCGGTGGAACCGTTCGAGTACCTCGACCTGTTCGAGCAGTTCGGCGGCGTGCTCGAGTCGCCGCACCCGGAGGTGATGGAACGGTCGGTGACGGTGGCCCAGATCGAGACCCGCAACCCGCACTTCCACGACGACAAAGGTGACCACCACGTCCAGGACATGCGCCTGCAGGCGCTGAACGTGCTCTACCACTCGGCGGTGTGCCTGCCGTCGGTGCGCGCGGACATCCAGGAGTACCTCGCGGGCCAGGGGCGGCTGGCCGCCGGCGAGGAGCCACCCCGGGAGCGGATCTATCCGCCGGTCGGCACGCTCGCGCTCGACCGGCTCTGCGACATGGTGCTGACCGAGGCCCACACCCTGCGCCAGTTCGACGGTGACGACCGCCGCGCCGAGCCCCCGGCGCTGCTGCACCGCACCCGCGCGGCGGCCGGCCACCGGAGATGAGCCGTCATGGCGAGCTCCGCCGGGCGTTTCGGGGATGTGGGATCGGTCACCCGGGCCAACCGTGGATCCGGAGTACGGTCGAGGAAGACGCCGGCACGCCGCTGGTGAGGACTGTCACGCACGGGCCGATGGCCCGAAACGCCGGCCGTGCCCATACCATCGGTAGATCCAGCTGACTCGTCAACGACCTACGAGGAGATCATGACTCCCGTCGTACTGATCACCGAGGACCTCGCGCCCGCTGCTATCGACGTCCTGGCCCAGGACTTCGACGTACGGCACGTGGACGGGACCGATCGGCAGGCGCTGTTCGCCGCGCTGGCCGAGGCCGAGGCGGTGATCGTGCGCTCGGCCACCCAGATCGACTCCGCCGCGATCGACGCCGCCCCGCGGTTGAAGGTGATCGCGCGCGCGGGCGTGGGTCTGGATAACGTGGAGGTTCCCGCCGCCACCGAGCGCGGCGTCATGGTCGTCAACGCGCCCACCTCCAACATCGTCTCCACCGCCGAACAGGCCGCCGCGCTGCTGCTCTCGGTGGCCCGCAACACCGTGGCCGCCTCCGCGTCGCTGAAGGCCGGCGAATGGAAGCGGGCCAAGTACACCGGTGTGGAGCTGGCGGGAAAGACCGTAGGCGTGATCGGCATGGGTCGGGTCGGCGTGCTGTTCGCCCAGCGGATGGCCGCCTTCGGCACCCGGCTGCTGGCCTACGACCCGTACGTGCAGCCCGCCCGCGCCGCGCAGCTCGGGGTGCGCCTGGTCGGGCTGGAGGAGCTGCTGCGGGAGTCGGACTTCATCTCCATCCACGCCACCAAGACCCCGGAGACCGTCGGATTGATCGGTGCCCGTGAGCTGGCGATGGTCAAGCCGGGTGTCCGCATCGTCAACGCCGCCCGCGGCGGGCTCATCGACGAGCAGGCGCTCGCCGACGCGTTGGCCGAGGGCAGGGTCGCCGGCGCCGGCATCGACGTCTACGCCAAGGAGCCGTGCACCTCCTCGCCGCTGTTCGCGTTCGACAACGTGGTCGCCACCCCGCACCTGGGCGCGTCCACCCACGAGGCACAGGACAAGGCCGGCGTGGCCGTGGCGCGCAGCGTGAAGCTGGCGCTACAGGGCGAGTTCGTCGCCGACGCGGTGAACGTGCAGGCCGGCGGGCTGGTGGCCGAGGACGTGCGACCGCTGCTGCCGCTGGCCGAGAAGCTGGGCCGGGTGTTCACCGCCGTGGCCGGCGGCGCCGCGGCCAGCGTCACCGTCGAGGTGCGCGGCGAGATCGTGGCCAACGACGTGTCGGTGCTGCGCCTGGCCGCGACCAAGGGGCTGTTCTCGGAGGTCGTCGACGAGCAGGTCAGCTACGTCAACGCGCCGCTGATCGCCGCTGACCGCGGCGTCGAGGTGGATCTGGCGACCTTCACCGAGTCGCCGGACCACCACAACCTGGTCACGGTCCGAGGGGCGCTGACCGACGGCCGTACGGTCAGCGTCTCCGGCACCCTGTGGACCACCGGGCTGCGCGAGACGCTCAAGCTCACCGAGGTGGACGGCTTCGACCTGGAGCTCGACGCTGAGGGGATCCTGCTGTTCTTCCGGTACGTCGACCGCCCCGGGGTGGTGGGCCGCATCGGCACCATCCTCGGCCGCGCCGGCGTCAACATCGCTGGCATGCAGGTGTCCCGCCGATCCGCTGGCGGGGAGGCCCTGATGACCATCACGGTGGACTCGCCCGCCCCGCCGGAGCTGCTGCACGAGGCGGCCGACGAGATCGGCGCCACCAGTTCCAGTGCGGTGGACCTGCGCGACGACTGACCACGGCGCAGCCGCGGGGCGGTGTCTAGTTGCCCGGCAGGTGGAACTCGCCCGCACGGGCACCGGCGGTGAACGCATGCCACTCCGCCTCGGTGAACACCAGCACCGGGCCGTCGGGATCCTGTCCGTCCCGCATGCCGATCAGGTCGTCGACGAAGGCCACCTGGACCCGGTCGTCGTCGCCGGCGCTGCGCCACACCGCCCGGCTGAGGTCGAACCTGCCCTTGGACGGATGAGTGATGGACCCGCGTTGCTCGTTCACGCCGGTGAGAGTACCGGTCGCGGGCCACCCGCGCGCCGTCCTCGCGGGTCGGGGACGGCATGTCGTACCAGAAAGTGGGAGCACCCTGCCGGTCACTGGGACGGTGCCCTAGCGTAGGCGCGGTGACCACGACGAACCCGCGGATCGCGGTGCTGGCCGGTGACGGGATCGGTCCCGAGGTGACCGCGCAGGCACGCAAGGTGCTCGAGGCGGTGCTGCCGGGGTGGCAGACCACCGGCTACGACCTCGGCGCCGTACGCTACCTGCGCACCGGTGAGGTGCTGCCCGAGTCGGTGCTGGCCGAGTTGGCCGGCCACGACGCGATCCTGCTCGGAGCGGTGGGTCACCCGGAGGTGCCACCGGGGGTGCTGGAACGCGGCCTGCTGCTGCGGCTGCGGTTCGCCTTCGACCAGTACGTCAACCTGCGCCCGGCGCGGCTGTGGCCCGGCACCGACGGAGCGCTGGCGGGGGTGGGCCCGGGCGACATCGACCTGGTGGTGGTCCGGGAGGGCACCGAGGGGCTGTACGCCGGCGCCGGCGGCAGCCTGCGCCGCGGCACCGCCGGCGAGGTCGCCACAGAGGAGAGCCTCAACACCCGCCACGGTGTGGAGCGGGTGATCCGGCACGCGTTCGCGCGCGCGGCCGCCCGCCGGGGCGCGGTGACGATGGTGCACAAGACCAACGTGCTCACCCACGCCGGCGACCTGTGGCAGCGCACCTTCGACGAGATCGCCGCCGGTTACCCGCAGATCGCCGTCACCTACCAGCATGTCGACGCCGCGGCGATGTTCCTGGTGACCGACCCGGGCCGGTACGACGTCGTCGTCACCGACAACCTGTTCGGCGACATCCTCACCGACCTGGCCGCCGCGGTGACCGGTGGCATCGGGCTGGCCGCCAGCGGCAACATCAACCCGGAGCGGATCTGGCCGTCGATGTTCGAGCCGGTGCACGGCTCGGCACCGGACATCGCGGGGCAGGGCATCGCCGACCCGGTGGCGGCGGTGCTGTCGGCGGCCATGCTGCTGGAGCACCTCGGACATGCTGACGCCGCCCGGCGGGTCGAGGCGGCGGTCGCCGGTGAGCTGGCGGCCCGCGCCCCGGGGGCGCCGGTGCGGACGGCCGAGGTCGGCGACCGCCTCGCCGCCGCAGCCGCCACCTCTTCCCCGTCGATCTAGGGATTGTTCACATGATCTGATCTCAAATCACGTGAACAAGCCCTAGATCGACGGGAGCCGTGGGGCCGGTGCCGGGTTCACATGAACGAGCGTTCGGGGTAGGTTGCAGATGCCGGTTTCCCACGATGTGACACGGAGGTGGCGCGATGAGCGGTGGTGGCAAGCTCGAGTTCGAGGTGCGACCGAACCCGGCGCCGGTAGCTGCCGCCGAGCGTGACGCGCTGCTGGCAAATCCGGGCTTCGGCCGGATATTCACCGACCACATGGTCACCATCCGGTGGGCCGAGGGCAAGGGCTGGTACGACGCGCGGATCGAGCCGTACGGACCGCTCACGTTGGACCCGGCTACCGCGGTGCTGCACTACGCGCAGGAGATCTTCGAAGGCATGAAGGCCTACCGCACCGACGACGGTGGGGTGGCGCTGTTCCGTCCCGAGGCCAACGCGGCCCGGTTCGCCGCCTCCGCACAGCGCATGGCGATGGCGCCACTGCCCGAGCAGGTGTTCCTGGACTCGCTGCGGGCGCTCATCGAGGTCGACCGGGAGTGGGTGCCGGCCAGCGACGAGGCGAGCCTCTACCTTCGACCGTTTATGTACGCCAGCGAGGTCTTCCTCGGGGTGAAACCGGCCAGCGAGTATCTCTACCTGGTGATCGCCTCCCCGGTGGGGGCATACTTCGCCAGCGGTGTCACGCCGGTGCAGGTGTGGGTGTCCGACGACTACACCCGGGCCGGTCCGGGCGGCACCGGTGCGGCCAAGTGCGGCGGCAACTACGCCGCCTCGCTGGCGGCGCACGCCGAGGCGGTCTCGCACGGTTGCGACCAGGTGGTGTTCCTTGACGCCGTGCACCGGAAGTACGTCGACGAGCTGGGCGGGATGAACGTCTTCTTCGTCTACGACGACGGCACCCTGGTGACCCCGGAGCTGACCGGCACCATCCTTCCCGGCGTCACCCGCGACTCGGTGATCACTCTGGCGCGTCACCACGGCCGGACCGTGGTCGAGCGCCCGGTCTCGTTCGAACAGTGGCGCGCCGACGCCGCCAGCGGCAGGCTGCGGGAGGTCTTCGCGTGCGGTACGGCGGCGGTGCTGACCCCGATAGGCACGGTGCGCTCTAGCGACGGGGAGTTCCGCGTCGCCGACGGCGGTCCGGGCGAGGTCACCATGTCACTACGCAGCCAGCTGATCGACATCCAGCGGGGGCGGGCCGAGGACCCGTTCGGGTGGGTGCAGCGGGTGCTCTGAGCGTCCCAGCCGGCTTCCCCTCTTGCGCGGTTTTCTTGAGGAAGGGTCCCTTATTAAGGCTCAGGGCTGAACAGGGGACCCCTCCTCAGGGGGAGAGCAGGTGGGTGCGCAACGCGGTGACATGGTCGCGCGCCAGCCCGCTGGCGGCGAGGTAGCGCTCCACCGAGCCGTGGCGCTCGCGCAGCTCGGACAGGAACATCAGCATCGTGCCCGGATGTGACCGCCAGTGGGGCCGCATCACCAGGTCCGGCTGGCCGTTGCGGCGCTGCCACGCCACGTACGCCTCGTTGCCGGCGGTGCTGCGGGTGTAGTCGGCGTCGATGTGCTCGTCGGCCACGCCCAGCAGTGACAGCACCAGCGCGCACACCACCCCGGTGCGGTCCTTGCCGGCCTTGCAGTGCACCACCGCCGGCGCGTGCACGGAACCGGCGATCACCCCGACCGCGCCGGCCAGTTGCGACGCGGCGTGCTCGGCCATCTCCCGGTAGCGGTCGGCGAGGTAACGCGCCGGGTCCAGTCTGTCGTGGTACGGGTTGAGCTCCCACGGCGGGTACTCCGGCGGGAGGTTGCGGTAGGTAAGGCCGTCCCACGGCGGCACCCGGCCGTCCTCGGCGATCTCGTCCGGCTGACGCAGATCCAGCACGGTGCGGATGCCGAGCCGCTGGAACGGCTGCCGGTCGTCGGGGGTCAGCCCGGACAGTGCGTCGGAGCGGAACAGCCGCCGCCAGCGCACCGTTCCGCCGTCGGTGGTGGGGAGTCCGCCCACATCGCGGAAGTTGAATACCTGGGAGAACCGGAACTCGCGCTGCATCGGATTGCCGTCCACGCCGTCAGGGTATCCGCTGCCCGCACTCTCATCCCGGCATTCGGGAACACCCTTCCATTGAACGGACGTGGCTGGCAGGCTACCGGGCGTGAGCAATCGCCCCGCCCTGATTATCGGCAGCTAGCGCGCCGGCCACACACCGCCGAGCGCGCAGACCTCCCGCACCCGCGGGGGGTCTTTTTGTTGGGCAACCACGGTGAAGGAGAAACCCCATGAACTTCCAGGTGTACGACACCACGTTGCGCGACGGGGCCCAGCGCGAGGGGATCCGCTACTCGGTGGCGGACAAGCTCGCGGTGGCGCGCCTGCTGGACGAGTTCGGGGTCGGCTTCATCGAGGGCGGCTGGCCGGGCGCCCTGCCGACCGACACGGAGTTCTTCGCGCGGGCGGCCAAGGAGCTCACGCTGCGTCACGCGATCCTGGTCGCCTTCGGCGCCACCCGGCGTGCCGGGGTGGCGGTGCGCACCGACCGGCAGGTGCGCGCGCTACTGGACGCCGAGACCCCCGCGGTGTGCCTGGTGGCCAAGTCGGATCTACGTCACGTGGAGCGGGCGCTGCGCACCACCGGGCGGGAGAACCTCGCGATGGTCACCGACACCGTGGCGTACCTGACCGGTGAGGGCCGCCGGGTGTTCCTCGACTGCGAGCACTTCTTCGACGGGTTCGGCCACGATCCGGCGTACGCCGCCTCGGTGGTGACCGCGGCGCTCCAGGCCGGCGCGGAGGTGGCCGTGATGTGCGACACCAACGGCGGGATGCTGCCGTCGCGGGTGACCGCGACCGTCGCCGAGCTGTGCGAACGGACCGGCCTGACGCCGGACCGGTTGGGCATCCACTGCCAGGACGACACCGCCTGCGCGGTGGCCAACACGGTGACCGCGGTCGAGGCCGGCGTCCGGCACGTGCAGTGCACGGCCAACGGCTACGGCGAGCGACCCGGCAACGCCGACCTGTTCGCGGTGGTGGGCAACCTGGCGCTCAAGCTCGGCCTGCCGGTGCTGCCGGACGGGTGCCTGGAACAGATGGTGCGGGTCTCGCACGCCGTCGCCGAGATCGCCAATCTCGCGCCCGACAGCCACCAGGCGTACGCCGGGTCGGCCGCCTTCGCCCACAAGGCGGGCCTGCACGCCAGTGCCATCAAAGTGGATCCCGCGCTGTACAACCATGTGGACCCCGCGGCGGTCGGCAACGACATGCGGATCCTGGTCACCGAGATGGCCGGGCGCGCCAGCGTGGAGCTCAAGAGCCGCGAGCTGGGCCTGGACCTGACCGGGCACGACCACGCGCTGACCCGGGTGACTGACCTGGTCAAGCGACGCGAGGCGGACGGGTGGTCGTACGAGGCCGCCGACGCCTCGTTCGAGTTGCTCGTCCGCGACGTGCTGGGGCAGGCGGCCGTGCCGTTCACGCTCGAGTCCTACCGGGTGCTGGTCGAGCACCGCGCCGATGGCGAGGTGGTCTCGGAGGCCACCGTCAAGCTCGACGTCGACGGTGCGCGGGTGATCACCACCGCCGAGGGCAATGGCCCGGTGAACGCACTCGACCAGGCGCTGCGGGCGGCGCTGGCGCATCACTACCCGCGGCTGGCCAACTTCCAGCTGGCCGACTACAAGGTGCGCATCCTGGAGGGCTCGCAGGGCACCGGGGCGGTCACGCGGGTGCTGCTGGAGACTGTGGACACCGCCGGCCGGGACTGGACGACGGTGGGCGTGCACGAGAACGTGGTGGAGGCGAGCTGGCTGGCGCTGGTCGACGCGCTCGTCTGGGGTCTGGCGCACCGGAGCCCGACCCGATGAGCGGCGGGTGAGCGTGCCGGCGGCCGGGGGCGCGCGGAGGCGCGGCAGCTGCCGGGCTAGGTTGGTGCGGTGACCTCGAGTTCGACAGATGCGGTGCGGATCGCGCGGTTTGCCCACGCCAGTGGCATGTCGTTCGGTGTGGTGGAGGGGGACCCGGACGCTGGCCCGGACGCGGTGACCGTGGCGGAGATCGACGGGCATCCGTTCGGGCGGCTGCAGCGCACCGGCCAGCGCTGGGCGCTGGCCGACGTGCGGCTGCTGTCGCCGATCCTGCCCAGCAAGATCGTGTGCGTGGGACGTAACTACGCCGAGCACGCCGCTGAGCACGGTGCGAAGGTGCCAGCGGAGCCGTTGCTGTTCCTGAAGCCGTCGACCGCCGTGATCGGTCCGGCCGATGCGATCCGGCTGCCACCCCAGTCGTCGCAGGTCGAGCACGAGGCCGAGGTGGCGGCGGTCATCGGGCCGCCCGGAGCGCGCCGGGCCGACCGGGCTGCCGCTGAGCAGGCGATCTTCGGCTGGACGTGCGCGAACGACGTCACCGCCCGGGATCTGCAGCGCGCCGACGACCAGTGGACGCGGGCGAAGGGGTTCGACTCGTTCTGCCCGCTCGGACCGTGGATCACCACCGATGTGGACATGTCCGATCGGGAGGTGCGGTGCGAGGTCAACGACGAGGTGCGGCAGTTGGGCCGCACCAGTGACATGGTCTTCGATCCCGCCGCTCTGGTGTCGTACGTGTCACACGTGATGACACTGCTGCCCGGCGACGTGGTGCTTACCGGCACTCCGGCGGGCGTAGGACCGCTGCAGGCGGGCGATACGGTCGTGGTGCGGGTCGGGGGCGTCGGTGAGCTGTCCAACCCGGTGGTCAACCTGGAATAGCGTCAGGTACAGTTCAGTCTCGGTGCGCCCCGCACCGAATGAGGTGCGGGGTAGACCTATGGGGTATGGGGTAATTGGCAGCCCGACGGATTCTGGTTCCGTTAGTTCAGGTTCGAGTCCTGGTACCCCAGCGCTGGTAGGATTCAGCCGACCTGGCCCCGTCGTCTAGCGGCCTAGGACGCCGCCCTCTCAAGGCGGTAGCGGGGGTTCGAATCCCCTCGGGGCTACCAGCACGGGCCGCGTCGCCGTCACCGGTGACGCGGCCCGGTTTGGTTCGGTGGGTTATAGGCCGGAGAGGCGTTGGCCGGCGCGCACCACGGACATGGCGAACCGCTCGCCGGGACGGCGGCTCATCCGCTCGATCGGGCCGGACACACTGATCGCGGCGATCACCCGCCCGGTGCGGTCACGCACCGGCGCGGAGACGCTAGCCACACCCGGCTCCCGCTCGGCCACGCTCTGTGCCCAGCCCCGGCGCCGCACCTCGGCCAGGGTGCGCCCGGTGAACTTGCACCTGGGCAGCAGTGGCAGGTAGGCCTCCGGCGGCTCCCACGCCAGCAGCACCTGCGCGGCGGATCCCGCGCTCATTGGCAGCACCGAGCCGACCGGAACGGTGTCACGCAGCCCGCGGGCGCGCTCGGCGGCGGCGACACAGACGCGCTCGTCGGCGCGGCGCAGGAACAGCTGGGCGCTCTCGCCGGTGGCGTCACGCAGTGCGGCCAGCACCGGCTCCGCGGCGGTCAGCAGCACGTCCGGTGCCGCGTTCGCCAGCTCCCCAAGCCGGGTGCCGGGTCGCCAGCGGCCCTGCGAGTCCCGCACCAGCAGGCGGTGCGCCTCCAACGCCTGCGCCAGGCGGTGCGCCGTGGCCCGGGGCAGCCTGGTGCGCTCGACGAGCTCGGCGAGGCTGGCGCCCTCCACGCAGGCGGACAGGATCGTGACAGCCTTGTCCAGGACGCCCACACCACTGATATTGTTTCCCACAACGCGAACGATACCTCCCATATAGTAGGATGTCGAGCGGACCCCGTCCCCGGAGGATCCGCGGAGAGGACCGCCCGGTGCCAGCCACACCTCCGCGCACCCTGGCCGAAAAGGTCTGGGACGCCCACCTGGTCCGTCGTGCCGACGGCGAGCCGGACGTGCTCTACGTCGACCTGCACCTGCTGCACGAGGTGACCAGCCCGCAGGCCTTCGACGGCCTGCGCCAGGCCGGCCGCAAGGTACGCCGGCCGGACCTGACGCTGGCCACCGAGGACCACAACACCCCGACCGGGTACGCCGACCCCACCGGGGCCGCGCGCCACGGCGATCTCGCACTCATCACCGACCTGACCTCCCGCACCCAGTTGCAGGCCCTGCGACGCAACTGCGACGAGTTCGGCATCACGCTGCGGCCGCTCGGTGACGCCGATCAGGGCATCGTGCACGTGATAGGTCCGCAGCTCGGGCTCACCCAGCCGGGCATGACGGTGGTGTGCGGGGACTCGCACACCGCCACCCACGGGGCGTTCGGCGCGCTCGCGTTCGGCATCGGCACCAGCGAGGTCGAGCACGTGCTGGCCACCCAGACCCTGCCGCAGCGGCGGCCGAAGACAATGGCGGTCACCGTCGACGGCACGCTGCGTCCCGGGGTCACCGCCAAGGACCTGATCCTGGCGCTGATTGCACAGGTCGGCACCGGCGCCGGGCGCGGCCACATCGTGGAGTACCGCGGGGAGGCGATCCGGGCGCTGTCCATGGAGGGCCGCATGACCGTGGCGAACATGTCCATCGAATGGGGTGCCAAGGCCGGCCTCGTGGCCCCGGACGACATCACCTTCGCGTACCTGGAGGGCCGGCGGTACGCGCCGACGGGTGGCGCATGGGAGGCCGCGTTGGCGCACTGGCGCAGCCTGCCCACCGACGAGGGTGCCGGTTTCGACACCGAGGTACGGCTGGACGCGGCCACCGTGGCGCCGTGGGTCACCTGGGGCACCAACCCCGCCCAGGGCGTGCCCCTCGACGGCGCGGTGCCGGACCCGGAAGGTTTCGCCACCGACGCCGAGCGGGCCGCGGCCGCGCGCGCACTGGAGTACATGGCGCTCACGCCCGGCACCGCGATGCGCGACGTACCGGTCGACGTGGTCTTCGTCGGCTCCTGCACCAACGGCCGACTGGAGGACCTGCGCGCGGCCGCCGACGTCATCCGGGGCCGACGCGTGGCCGAGGGTGTCCAGCTGCTGGTGGTGCCGGGTTCGGACGCGGTGCGCGCGGCGGCGGAACAGGAAGGGCTGCACGAGGTCTTCCTCGCGGCCGGTGCCCATTGGCGCTTCGCCGGTTGCTCGATGTGCCTCGGAATGAACCCCGACACGTTGTCACCGGGCCAGCGGGCCGCCTCGACATCGAACCGTAACTTCGAGGGCCGGCAGGGGCGGCTCGGCCGCACCCACCTGGTCTCGCCGCCGGTAGCGGCCGCCACCGCCGTGGTCGGGCGCCTGGCCGCCCCCACCGACCTTCCGGGAGCCCGCTGATGGACGCCTTCACCACCCACACCGGCACTGCGTTGCCGCTGCGCCGTTCCAACGTAGATACCGACCAGATCATCCCGGCCGCCTACCTCAAGCGGGTCAGCCGCACCGGATTCGCCGACGGGCTGTTCCGGGCCTGGCGCGACGACCCCGACTTCGTGCTCAACAATCCCGGGCATGCCGGTGCCACGATCCTGGTGGCCGGGCCGGAGTTCGGCACCGGATCGTCGCGTGAGCACGCGGTGTGGGCGTTACGCGACTGGGGTTTCCGGGCGGTCATCGCCCCCGGGTTCGGTGACATCTTCCGTGGCAACGCGCTCAACGAAGGGCTGCTGCCGGTGGAGCTGCCGCTCGCGGCCGTGGAAACGCTGTGGGAGCACGCCGAACGCGACCCCGCGACCCCGGTGACCGTCGACCTTGTGAGCCGCCAGGTGCGCGCCAGCGGAGCGGTATGGCCGTTCCCGCTGGACGACTTCAGCCGCTGGCGGCTGCGGGAAGGTCTCGACGACATTGCGTTGACACTGCGCCACGAGACTGCCATCACCGTGTACGAACAGTCCCGACCGGCCTATTTGCCGACGATTCCCTGACGCTGCCGGCCGCGAAACCGGCCTGTCAGCGGCATCCGGGCTCTCTGGATGGCGCGATCGCCTTGCGACACAACACTTTTTTTCCGCGGGATGTTTGTATGTCGCGGTTATAAGGCATACCGTCGCGCAGAATGGCTCTAAGAGAGTCGGCACTTTTGGAGGGATGTCGTGAACAAGGCCGAGCTCATTGATGCGCTCGCGGCGCGCTTGGGTGACAAGCGTTCAGCCAGCGACGCGTTGGACGCGGTGCTCGCGGAGGTGCAGTCCGCGGTTACCAAGGGCGAGAAGGTGTCGATCACCGGATTCGGTGTCTTCGAGAAACGGGTGCGGGCCGCCCGCACGGCGCGCAATCCGCGCACCGGCGAAGCCGTCCGGGTGAAGAAGACCGCGGTGCCCGCCTTCCGGCCCGGCGCCGGCTTCAAGGAGACGGTCGCGGCCGGCCGCGTTCCCAAGGCGTTGAAGGCGCCGGCGAAGAAGGCCGCGCCGGCAAAGAAGGCGGTGGCGAAGAAGGCCGCGCCGGCAAAGAAGGCGGTGGCGAAGAAGGCCGCGCCGGCAAAGAAGGCGGTGGCGAAGAAGGCCGCGCCGGCAAAGAAGGCGGTGGCGAAGAAGACCACGGCGAAGAAGGCCGCACCGACCCGCAAGACCACGGGCAAGAAGGCGCCGGCAGCGTCGCGCACCAGCGCGCGCTCCACGGCGGCGAAGAAGGCTCCGCCGAAGCGCACTGCCAAGAAGGCCACCAAGCGGCGTTGATGACGCGGTCGGGCTGTCAACGCACGCCTGGCGGCCCGACCGCGAGCCGGCTCGGCGGCAACGGCAACGGTCCGGAGAACGGCACCAGCCAGCCGTCGCCCTTGGCGGTACGCCAGCGGTGCACGTCCCGGTCGCCGGCCAGTCGGGCCAGCACCGGCGCGATGACGTCGCCCTGGGTGCACACCACCGTACGGCGACCGGAGACGGCCAGGTGCCACAGATGCGTGGTGGCCGCCGCCGGATCGCCGGTGCGTTCGTCGAAGACCGGGGCCACCTCGACCGGCCGGTCGATGGACGCAGCCAGCGCGTCCAGGGTCTGTATACAGCGGCGCGGCGAGGCAGACACCAGCACCTGCGGCTCGAACAGGGCCAGTAGGCGGCACAACACGGCCGCTCCGGCCACTCCCGACCGGCTCAGTGGCCGGCGGTCGTCCGGACCCGCCGCGTTTCCGCGCCGCCCCGCATCCGCGTGTCGCACCACCAGCACCACAGTGCTCACCGGTGGCATCCGGCACCAGTGGCGCAGCACATCCAGCTCTCCTGGATAGGCCAGCCGGTCGGCGGCCTGCGCCGGCGGCAGCCACGCCACGTCATCCACTTCGGCGTTGACCTCGAACGGCGGCACCTCGACCGCGGTCATGGACCAGTAGCGGACCGTCTTGGCCGCCCCGTCCACCCGGTACCGCGTCGACGGCAACGGCATCTGCGGCACGGCCCGCACACCGGTCTCCTCCGCTACCTCCCGCACCGCGGCAGCCAACGGATGCTCACCCCGGTGCAGCTTGCCCTTGGGTAGCGACCAGTCGTGGTAGCGCGTGCGGTGCACCAGACACACCTCCACCGACCCACCGGACGGGCGGCGCCACACCAGACCCCCGGCCGAGCGGATCACGGCGTGCCGCCGAGCGCCCGCTGCAGCAGCGCGTGCTGCAGGTGCACCGGATCGGGCGGGTCACGACGGATCCAGGTGCCGTCCGGCCGCAGTTCGAAGGCCTCGCACGACTCGCTCATCGCCAGCGCCAGCACGTGCCCCAACTCCGTGCGTGCCACCGGGTCGGTGACCCGCACCAGCGCCTCCACCCGGCGGTCCAGGTTCCGCTCCATCAGGTCGGCCGAGCCGATCCAGTACTCCGCGTCGGCGTCGTCGGCGCCGAACCGGAAGATCCGTGAGTGCTCCAGGAACCGGCCCAGGATCGAGCGCACCCGGATGTTGTCCGACAGGCCCGGCACCCCGGGCCGCAGCGTGCACATGCCACGGACCAGTAGGTCCACCTGTACCCCCGCCCGTGACGCGCGGTACAGCGCATCGACCACCTCGTCGGCGATCAGCGCGTTCACCTTGAACTGGATCAGCGCCGGTTCGCCGGCAGCCGCCCGGGCCGCCTGGGCGTCGATGCGTTCGACCAGGCCGCGGCGGATGCCGTGCGGGGCCACCAGCAGCCGCCGGAAGGTGGTCTGGCGGCTGTAGCCGGTCAGCGAGTTGAACAGGTCGGTCAGGTCCGCGCCCACCTCGTCGTCCGCGGTGAGCAGCCCCAGATCCTCGTACAGGCGGGCGGTCCGCGGGTGGTAGTTGCCGGTGCCGACGTGGCAGTAGCGGCGGATCTGCCCGCCCTCCTGGCGCACCACCAGCAACGTCTTGCAGTGGGTCTTCAGCCCGACCAGTCCGTACGCCACATGGCAGCCGGCCCGTTCCAGCGCGCGCGCCCATCCGATGTTGGCCAGCTCGTCGAAGCGCGCCTTGATCTCCACCAGCACCACCACCTGCTTGCCGGCCTCAGCGGCGTCGATGAGCGCGTCGACCACCGGCGACTCGCCGCTGGTGCGGTAGAGCGTCTGTTTGATCGCCAGCACGTGCGGATCGGCGGCGGCCTGCTCGATGAAGCGCTGCACGCTGGTCGAGAACGAGTGGTACGGGTGGTGCACGAGGATGTCGCCCTCGCGCATGGTCGCGAACACACTGCGCGGGGTGTCGCCCTCGGCCAGCCGTGGATGGGTGGCCGGCACGTACGGCGGATCGGCCAGATCCGGTCGCTCCACCGACTCGTACACCTGCCACAACGCCGACAGGTCCAGCAGCCCCGGGATGCGGATCACGTCGTGTTCGGCCATGTCCAGCGCGCGCAACAGCCGCTGCCGTACGTGGTCCGAGATGGAGGTCGCCACCTCCAGCCGCACCGGCGGGCCGAACCGGCGCCGCGCCAGTTCCCGCTCGTATGCCTGCAGCAGATCCTCGTCGCGGTCCTCGTCCAGCTCCACCTCGGCGTTGCGCGTCACCCGGAACAGGTGGTGCTCGACGATGCGCATGCCCGGGAACAGCTGGTCAAGGTGGGCGGCGATCAGCTCCTCCACCGGCAGGAAGCGCCACACCTGGCGCCCGGACTCGACCACCACGAACCGGTCGACGTTGCCGGGAACCTTCACCCGGGCGAACCGTTCCGGGCCGTCGTCAGCGTCGCGCACCATCACGGCGAGATTCAACGACAGGCCGGAGATGTGCGGGAACGGGTGCGCCGGATCCACCGCCAGCGGGGTCAGCACCGGGAAGATGTGCTCGCGGAAGTACGCCCGCTGCTGCTCCTGCTCGGCCGGATCCAGCTCCTGCCAGGTCACGAAGTGGATGTCCCGCTCGACCAGCAGTTTCGCGACCTCGTCGGCGAAGCAGCGGGCGTGGCGGGTCACCAGGGCGCTGCCCCGCGCGGCCAGCACCCCCAGTTGCTCGCGGGCCGGCAGCCGGTCCACGCCGCGCGCCGGCAGGCCTGCCTGCACCCGGCGGTGGAGTCCCGCCACCCGCACCATGTAGAACTCGTCCAGGTTGGTGGCGAAGATGGCCAGGAACTTGGCGCGTTCCAGCAGCGGCACCCGCGGGTCTTCGGCCAGTGCGAGCACCCTGGCGTTGAAGTCCAGCCAAGAGAGCTCGCGGTTGAGGAAGCGGTCCTCCGGCAGCGGCACGTCGTCAGGCGGGGTGGTGCTCACCCACCCATCATGGCGGGTCCGACCCGCTGCCCGCGCGTTCAGCGCATCGTGGGCAGCGTGACCCGCCTCAGCCGCCCGGCCCCGTCGTAGTCCAGGTGGACCCGCTGGCCGAGGCGCAGCAGCAGCAGCCCGGAGGCGTCGAACGCCTCGGCGTCGAACCGCACCAGCTTCCCGTCGTCGAGCAGCAGCGCGCCACTGCGCGTGTGCGGGTCGAACTCGGACACCGTGCCCTGCATGCCCCGTACCGTAGCAGCGCACGGTCACGGTGGCACGATTGGCGGGTGCGCAAGCGGGACTGGGCGGTGGTGGTGCCGGTCAAGCCGCTGGCCGAGGCCAAGTCCCGGCTCCATGCGGCGCCGCTGCGGGTGCGCCACGTCGACCTGGTGCTGGCTATGGCGCAGGACACGGTGGCGGCGTCGCTGGCCTGCCCGGCGGTCTGCGAGGTGCTGGTGGTCACCGACGACCCGCACGCCCACCGCGCGATGGCCGCGCTGCGGGCACGGGTCGTGCCGGACCTGCCCGCGGCCGGGCTCAACCCGGCGGTCGCGTACGGGGCGGCTCACGCGGCGCCGGAGCACGCGGTGGCGGTGCTCGCCGCGGACCTGCCGGCACTGCGTGCCGACGAGCTGGCCGCGGCGCTGCAGGCGGCGGCGGCGGTGGCGGAGACCGCCGCCGCCGACAGTCGCGGATTCGTCGCCGACGCCGCCGGCTCGGGCACCACGCTGCTGGCCGCGCTGCCCGGCGCCGGGCTGGACCCGCGGTTCGGCGCCGACTCTGCGCGCGCTCACGAGGCGTCCGGCGCTGTCCGGCTGGACGGTGACTGGCCGTCGTTGCGCCGCGACGTCGACACCCTCGCCGACCTGATCGCCGCGGCCCGGCTGGGGCTGGGTCCGCACACCGCCGCCCTGGTCGGCCACTCGCTCACCGCCCTGGTGACCGGCGCGGACGCGGATGGGCAGGCTGGCGGGCCGGCGGGGCAGCGGGCATGATGACCAGGCGGCGCAGATCGCGCCGCCACGTGGGAAGGTGGGTTGGTGGCACGGCGCACACTCGGATTCTGGGTCAGGTTCGCCGTCGTCGTGGTGAAGCCGGTCATGATCGTGCTCACCCGGCGCCGGTGGAGCGGTGCCGGGCACCTGCCGCCGACCGGCGGCCTGATCATCGTGGCGAACCACGTGTCGCACGCCGACCCGCTGGTGGTCGCCCACTACGTCTACGACGCGGGGCGCTGGCCGCAGTTCCTGGGCAAGCAGAGCGTGTTCGACGTGCCGGTGGTCGGCTGGCTCCTGCACAAGGTCCGGCAGATCCCGGTGCGGCGGGGCACCACCGACGCCGGGCTGGCACTGGATGCCGCCGAGGCCGCGATCCAGGCCGGCGACTCGGTGGTGATCTATCCGGAGGGCACCACCACCAAACATCCGGACCTGTGGCCGATGCGGGGGCGTACCGGGGCGGCCCGGCTGTGGCTGGCCACCGGGGCTCCGGTGGTGCCCGTGGTCACCTGGGGGGCTCAGGCGATCTTCGATCCACGGACGGCGAAGCTGCGGCTGCGCCCGCGCACCCCGGTGACGGTGGCGGCCGGTCCGCCCATCGACCTGTCGGCCTACCGGGGCGCCGAGCCCACCGCCGCCACCCTGCACGAGATCACCGAGCTGGTGATGCGGCGGCTGACCGACATGCTCGCCGAGATCCGCGGCGAGTCGCCGCCGGTGCCCGAACGTGTCGAGACACCGCCGGTGCCGGAACCCGTCGATCAGGAGGGTCAGCGATGAAGGCGGCGGTGCTGGGTGCCGGCTCGTGGGGCACCACCTACGCCAAGGTGCTCGCCGACGCCGGCACCGACGTGACCGTGTGGGCGCGCCGGGAGGAGATCGCCGCCGCCATCCGGGCCGACGGCATCAATCCGGAGTACCTGCCCTCGGTGCGCTTGCCGTACCGGGTCACCGCCACGTCCGACGCCGAGGAGGCGATCCGCGACACCGACCTGGTGGTGCTCGCCGTGCCGTCGCAGACCCTGCGGGAAAACCTGACCGGCTGGCGGCTGTGGATCCCCGGCGACGCCACCCTGGTCAGCCTGGCCAAGGGGATCGAGCTCAACACCACCCGCCGCATGAGCGAGGTGATCGTGGAGACCGCCGGGGTGGCGCTGGAGCGGGTGGTGGTGGTGTCCGGGCCCAACCTGGCGCTGGAGATCGCGGCCGAACAGCCCACCGCCACCGTGGTGGCGGGCACCGACGTGGCGCGCACCACCGCGCTACAGAAAGCCACCACCACGCCGTACTTCCGCC
Source organism: Micromonosporaceae bacterium (assembly GCA_007130245.1). GTDB lineage: Bacteria > Actinomycetota > Actinomycetes > Mycobacteriales > Micromonosporaceae > Natronosporangium. The sequence continues at coordinate 9,637 of SLSW01000145.1, read as the reverse complement.
CCTACACCAACAACGATGTGCTCGGCTGCGAGCTCGGCGGCGCGGTCAAGAACGTGATCGCGCTGGCGTACGGGATCGCCACCGCCATGGGCCTCGGTGATAACACCAAGGCCACCCTGATCACCCGCGGCCTGGCGGAGACGGCGCGGCTGGGGGCCAGCCTGGGTGCCGACCCGATGACCTTCGCCGGCCTGGCCGGACTCGGCGACCTGGTGGCGACCTGCTCGTCGCCCCTGTCGCGCAACCGCACCTTCGGCGAGCGCCTCGGCCGGGGCGAGACCCTGGCGCAGGCGCAGGAAGCCACCCGGCAGACCGCGGAGGGGGTCAAGAGCGCGCTGTCCATCCGGGACCTCGCCCGCGCGCACGACGTGGAGATGCCGATCACCGAGCAGGTGGAGCGGGTGTGCCACGAGGGGGTGGACCCCCGGGCCGCGGTGGCGGCCCTCATGTCGCGGTCCACCAAACCCGAGTGAGGCGTCATGGCGTACGGCGAGGCGGCGTACGGGGACGGGACGCGGTGCGTGCGGGCCGGGTTGCCGGAGCCCGCGCCAGGCGAGCCGTTCCTGCCGGGGCCGGTGTTCGCCGCGCCGTACCATCTCGACCCGGAAGGTCCCGGTGAGGGCCCGGGGTACGGGCGGCGGGACAACCCCACCCGGCGGCGGCTGGAGGAGGCCATCGGCTCCCTGGAGGGTGGCGGGTGCTTGACGTTCGCCTCCGGTCAGGCGGCCATCACCGGGCTGCTGCTGAGCCTGCTGCGCCCGGGAGACATGGTGCTGCTGCCGACCGACGGCTACTTTGAGGTGCGCCGGTTCGCCGACACCACCCTGCGCTGGCTCGGGGTGGCGGTGCGGCGGGTGCCCACCGCCGGGCCCTACCCGCCGTTCGACTCGGTGCGGCTGGTGCTGCTGGAGACGCCGGCCAACCCGGGGCTGGACGTGTGTGACATCGCCGCGGTGGCGCGCGACGCGCGGCGGGCCGGCGCGCTGGTGGCGGTGGACAACACCACCGCCACCCCGTTGGGCCAGACCCCGCTCGCGCTCGGCGCCGACGTGGTGGTCGCCTCCGGCACCAAGGCGCTGACCGGACACTCCGACCTGTTGCTCGGCTACCTGGCCACCAACGACGACGACCTGCTCGCGCGGCTGCGGACCTGGCGGGACCAGACCGGCGCGGTGCCCGGCGCGTTCGACGCGTGGCTGGCGCACCGGTCGATGGCCACCCTGCAGCTGCGGCTGGACCGTCAGGCCGAGAACGCGGCCGGGGTGGCCGCGATGCTGGCCACGCGGGCGGACGTGACCGGGGTGCGCTGGCCCGGCCTGCCGTCGGATCCGGCCCACCCGGTGGCGATGGCGCAGATGCGGCGGATGCCGGGAGTGGTGTCGTTCGACCTCGGATCGGCCGCCCGGGTCACCACCTTCCTGCGCGCCAGCCGCCTGGTCGGCGCGGCCACCTCCTTCGGCGGGCTGCACACCACCGCCGACCGGCGCGCCCAGTGGGGCGACGAGGTGAGCGAGGGGTTCGTGCGCCTGTCGTGCGGGGTGGAGGACACCGACGACCTGCTGGCGGACCTCAGTGCGGCGCTGGACGTCGCAGCCGACCCCGGCGCCGGGGCGCCCCCGGACGGCTAGGGTGTCTGCCCGGCCCCGGTCAGGAAGTCCTGGACGAGCTGGGTGACCAGCTCGGGTGCGGTGTCCAAGGCGACGTGCTGCTGGCCGGGCGGTTACGCGTGGCCGCTCAGGCGCCGAGGGCGGCGGCGGCCACCGTCAGCTGGTCGCCGATCACGGCATAGGCGATGAGGAAGTACATAACCAGCCCGGTGGCGTCGACCAGCGTGGCGATGAACGGCGAGGAGACCACGGCCGGGTCGATGCCGACCCGCTTGGCGATCAGCGGCAGCATCCCGCCGGCGAACGACGCCCAGGTACAGATACCGACCAGCGTCAACGCGATGACGGTGCCGATCGGCACGGTGTACACCAGCGACACCAGCGGGAGTGCGACCACCGCCAGGGTGGTGCCGAGCACCAGGCCGACCCGCATCTCGCGGAAGATGATCTTCGTGAGGTCGCCGAACCGGACCTCGCCGACGGCCATGGCGCGCACCACCAGCGTGGCGGCCTGCGCGCCGGAGTTGCCGCCGGTGCCGATCAGCATCGGGATGAAGAACGCCAGCGCCGGCAGCGCCTCCAGCGCCTGCTCGAACGAGTTCAGCACCACCACCGTGAGCGTGAACGCCACGGCGAGCGTGAGCAGCCACGGCGCGCGCTTGCGCGCGAGCTGGAACACGCCGGCCGACAGGTACGGCAGCTCCAGCGGCTCGGTACCGCCGACGCGGGAGAAGTCCTCGGTGTCCTCAGCCTCGACGATCTCCATCGCGTCGTCCACCGTGATCATCCCGACCAGGCGATCCTCCCGGTCGACCACCGGCAGTGCAATCAGGTCCGCCTCCTGGATCAACCGCGCTGCCCGCTCCTGCTCCTCGTCGGCGCGCACATACAGCGTCTCCGGCTGCATCAGATCCCGGATGCGGGTGGAGGGTTCCGCCGCGACCACGTCCGGCAGGTCCACCACCCCGATCAGCCGGCGCTCGTCGTCGGTGACCGGCAGCACGAGCATCTGTGAGCGCATCGGACGGCGGCCGGCGCGGCGCACCTTCGCCAGCGCGTCCGCCGCGGTCATGCTGGCGCGCACGTTGGTGACGTCCGGCGTCATGATGCGGCCGGCCGATCCGGGTGGGTAGCCCAGCAGGGCCGCCGTGGCCGCACGCTGCTCCGGCGGCAGGCCGGCCTGCAGCCGGGTGGCCACGGCCGCCGGCATCTCGTCCAGCAGCCGCACCCGGTCGTCCGGCTGCATGGCGTTGACCAGCTCCCGGACGCGCTCCTCGCGCAGCGCATCCAGCAGTTGCTGCTGGTGCACCGGGTCGAGCGCCTCGAAGACCGCCAGCGCCCGGTCCTTGTCCAGCAGCCGGAACGGCAGCGCCCGCTCCTCGGGCTCCAACCGCGACAGCGCGTCGGTGATGTCGAGCGTGCCGTTCTCCTCCAGCCAGGAGCGCAGTGCGGCGAAGTCCTGCTCTTCGGTGAACTCGCGCAGTTCGGAGACCATGGGTGTGCTCCTTACGTGCCGGCGCGGGCGGGGTGGGCCCGCGCATGCCGGCGACACCGGTCGATCGACCGGTCCGCACGGACAGGGGCGTTCGGACTGTTAACGCACCGGGCTGGCGGGGCGCGGATAGGGACCACCACGTGCGCCGGCTCGGTGCCGGCGACTACTGTCACCGTCGGCCACGGTGGTCACCTCCTTCGCGTCGTTGCCCCGCGGGGCAGCACATCCCGGCCACGAGCCGGGCACCCATTGGCGGCGCGACAGATCACCCGCGCCGACCCGCAGTGTAACGGTGTCCGGTCAGATGTGGCCACCTGGGTAACAGGCCGGCCGCTCACCCGTTCGGGATCGGATTCGGGGCCCGCACCGCTCGGCTGTTTGGGTAGGGTCGGCCGCGTGAACGTACCGAAGACCCGTGTGGCGGTCGTGTTCGGCGGTCGCAGCACCGAGCACGCGATCTCGTGTGTCAGTGCCGGCAGCGTGCTGCAGGCGCTGGACGCGGACGAGTTCGAGGTGGTGCCGGTGGGCATCACCCGCGAGGGCCGGTGGGTGCTCACCAGCGGCGACCCGGCCGCACTGGCCATCCAGGGTCGGCGCCTACCGGAGATCACCGTCGACTCCGGCAGCGCGGTGGTGCTGCCGGCCGATCCCACCGACCGGGGGCTCGTGGTGTTCGACGCCGCTGACGGCCCCAGTGCCCTGAGTGACGTGGACGTGGTGTTCCCGGTGCTGCACGGTGCGTACGGCGAGGACGGCACGCTGCAGGGCCTGCTGGAGATGGCCGGGATCCCGTACGTCGGCGCTGGCGTGTTCGCCTCGGCGGCGGCGATGGACAAGGAGTTTGCCAACAAGCTCACCACGGCCGCGGGCATCCCCAGTGGTCCGTACGTGGTGCTGCGCTCCGGAGAGTCGTTGACGGCGCAGGACCAGCAGCGGCTGGGCCTGCCGGTGTTCGTCAAGCCGGCCCGCGCCGGTTCCTCGTACGGCATCACCAAGGTCAACGACTGGGCGGATCTGGACGCGGCCGTGGCGGCCGCCCGCGAGGTGGACCCGAAGGTGGTGGTCGAGGCGGCGATCGTGGGCCGGGAGATCGAGTGCGGGGTGCTGGAGGGGGAGTACGGCGACGAGCCCGAGGTCAGTGAGCTGGCCGAGGTGCGGGTGGTCTCCGACCACGAGTTCTACGACTTCGAGGCGAAGTATCTGGACGAGTCGTGCGAGTTCGACATCCCGGCACACCTGCCGGAGCGGGTGACGGCGCAGGTCAAGGAGTACGCGGCGCGGGCGTTCTCCGCCCTGGACTGCGCCGGGCTGGCGCGCATCGACTTCTTCGTCACCCCGGAACTGGACGTCTACTTCAACGAGATCAACACCATGCCGGGGTTCACATCGAGCAGCATGTTCCCGCGGATGTGGGCCGAGACCGGCCTGCCCTACCCGAAGCTGGTGGCGCGGCTCATCCGCACCGCCATGCGTCGCGGCACCGGCCTCCGCTGACGGTGTCACGGTCAGGAGCGGCAGCCGGTCGGGATGTCCTCGGTGTCGGCCGACAGCACCGTGGAGACCATGGTGGCGGAGAACTCGGCCACCCACTGGCCCGGCCCGTCGTAGCCGTCCGGCACCGTGATCCGCACCGGCACCTCCCGGTCCAGCGTGACCCACACCGAGGCGTCCCGGCGCTCGCTGGCGTGGTAGCAGACCCTGTCCAGCGGCCACACCGTGTCGGTGGGCTCGACTTCCGCCGGCGGCACCCCGCACTCGACCGTGATCGGCGGCTCACCGTACGCCGCGTTCTGCTCCGGACCGTCGGTGACCGGGCGTTGCGGCCGGTCCCGCACCTCCTGCGGCAGCTGCGACAGCAGCGCCCGACAGACCGTTTCCTCGCGTTCGGTCAGCTCCCGCTGCTGCGTCGCCACCGGCGTGGTGGCCGCCGGCGCCGGCGGGCCCGCCGACTCCCCCGGCTCCTCCGCCCCGCCCAACAGGCCGGGTAGCACCAGGAACACCACGACTCCCACCACCAGCGCGAGCGGCACCGCCACCAGGGTCGCCAGCTTCGCCGCCGACCGGGTCACCTCATCAGCCACGGCTAAAGGTGTACCACTGAGCAGGTCAAGGTACGAGTGATCCCCGACACCAGCTGGACCTGGCTGACGATCATCTTGCCGAGCTCGTCGACGTTGCGCGCCTCGCTGAGCACGATCACGTCGTACGGGCCGGTGACCGGGTCGACGCGCACAATCCCGTCTATCTCGGAGATAGCCGCCGCGACGTCACGGGCCTTACCGACCTCGGTCTGGACGAGAATATAGGCCTGGACCACGACGACACGCCTCCTCCTGCCACACCGGCTACGGCCACAGCTTGAAATTACCGTACGGGTACGGAGCAGGTGGCGATCCGGGAGATGCGATGACGGTGACGCAGGCGGGAGAATTCGGGTTGATCGCCCGGATCACCGATCGGCTGGCGACAGGGACGCCAGGGCTGGGCGGAGACGGGCAGCCGTCGGTGCTGCTCGGTCCGGGTGACGACGCGGCGGTGGTGGCCGCACCGGACGGGCGGGTGGTCGTCGGCACCGACGTGCTCGTGGACGGCCGGCACTTCCGCCGCGACTGGTCCGGCCCGGTCGACATCGGCCGGCGGGCAGCCGCGGCGAACCTGGCCGACATCGCCGCCATGGGCGCCCGCCCAACCGCCCTGGTCGTGGCGCTGAGCATGCCGCCAGAGCTGGAGGCCGCCTGGGTGGAGGGGCTCGCCGACGGGCTCGCCGCCGAGGCCGCCGCGGTCGGCGCGGCGGTGGTCGGGGGAGACCTGTCGGCCAGTCCCACCCTGACCGTGGCGGTCACCGCCCTCGGCGATCTCGCCGGCGCCGCACCCGTGACCCGGTCCGGCGCGGCACCGGGCGACGTGGTGGCGATGGCCGGGCGCCTCGGCCACGCCGCCGGGGGTCTCACGGTGCTCACGCGCGGGTTCCGGTCGCCGAAGCTGCTGGTCGAGGCGTACCGCCGCCCGGTGGTGCCGTACGCCGCCGGACCTGCCGCCGCCGCACTCGGCGCCACCGCCATGATCGACGTCTCGGACGGACTGCTGGCCGACACCGGCCACATCGCGGCGGCTAGCGCGGTGGCGATCGATCTGCACCGCGACGCGTTCGAGGTGCCGGCGCCGATGCGCAACGCGGGCGAGGCGCTGGGTGCCGATCCGTACGACTGGATCCTCACCGGCGGAGACGACCACGCGCTGGTGGCGACCTTCCCGGACGGCACCGACCTGCCTGACGACTGGCGGCGCATCGGCGAGGTGCGCGAGGGCACCGGGGTGAGCGTGGATGGTCGCCCGTTCGCCGGTGCCGGCGGCTGGGACCACTTCCGATAGCCGTGTGGGGACGGGTGTGGTCGCTGGAGCCACCCGACCTATCCCCACACCGCGCCCGCGTACCCTGTGATGCGTGGAGCAGCTGAAGATCAGGCAGGTCGGCTACGACGCGTCAGTGGCGAAGCGGCTGGTCGCCGCGGCCATGGCCGACCTGGGGCGGCGCTACGGCGGCGACGGGGACGAGACCCCGGTGGACCCGGCCGAGTTCACGCTGCCGCACGGGGCGTTCCTGGTGGCGTACCTCGACGGCGCGCCGGTCGGCTGCGGCGGTTGGCGCACCTGGAGTGGCGACAGCGCCGTGGCCGAGCTGAAGCGGATGTACACCGACCCGACGGTGCGCGGCCGGGGAGTGGCGCGGCGGATCCTGACGGAGGTGGAGGAGTCGGCGCGCGCGGCCGGGCGCACCCGCATGATCCTCGAGTGCGGCGACCGCCAGCCGGAGGCGATCACTCTCTACAAGTCGTGCGGCTACCAACCCATCCCGCACTTCGGCTTCTACCGCCACGAGCCCGGCGTCGTCTCCCTCGGCCGCCACCTGGAGACTCCCGCGGCAGGCTGATCGGTAGTCATTTCGGTATACTCGACGGTATGGCAACGACGACCCTCAAGGTTCCGGTCGAACTGCGGGACCGGCTCGCCGACCAGGCACGCCGTCGCGGCACGACCCTCGCGGGCGCCATCGCGCATGCGCTGGAGGTGGCGGAGGAGCACGAGTTCTGGGAGGACGTGCGCGCGACGATGTGCACGCCAGCAGCGCGGCAGGAACTCACGGCGGAGTCCGAGCGGTTCGCCGGCACCCTGATGGACGGTGCGGATCCGGCCGAGGACTGGAGCGACATCCTGTGAGGCGGGGGGACATCTATCTCTGTGACCTGGGTGATCCGGTCGATCCGGAGCAGGGCTATCGTCGTCCGGTGGTGATCGTGTCGCACGACGAGACGGTCAGCTACGGGCTGCCGATCGTGGTGCCGATGACCAGGAGCAAGCGCGGCTACCCCACGCACGTGGAGATCGACGGGGTGCTACCCGTGACCAGCTATGCCCAGTGCGAGCAGCTCAGGGCCATCTCAGTCAGCAGGCTGACCCGTCACCTCGGCACCCTCAGTGCGGTCGAGCTTGTCCGGATCGAGAGTGTCATCCGGCGACTGCTCAGCCCCTGACGAGCGCTCAGGCGCGGGTGACCTTGTCGGCCTTCAGGCACGAGGTGCACACGCGCATGCGGCGGGTGGTGCCGCCACCGGCCGGAGTGCGCACGGTCTGCAGGTTCGGCAGCCAGCGACGCCGCGTGCGCCGGTGCGAGTGGGACACGTTGTTGCCGTAACCCGGCTTCTTGCCGCAGATGTCGCACACGCTGGACACGGGACTCTCCTGAAGCTCGTTCGCGATAAGCCCGCGTCCGGCGCGGGCAACCCGACCAGGCTACCCGACCTGCCGGCCGCGGGTCACACCGGGCGGGAGGCGCCGGGCGCCACTAGACTTCCCGCCGTGTTGGACACGCTCGACGCCGCCGCGGTACGCCGCTGGTGCGCGACCGGACTGGCCGGTCTGCGGCGGCACGAGCATGAGATCAACCAGCTCAACGTCTACCCGGTGCCCGACGGCGACACCGGCTCGAACCTGGTGCTCACGCTGGCCGCCGCCGACCAGGCGCTGGCCGTGGACGAGGCCGGTTCGGTCGGGCAGGCTCTGCGGCTGATGGCCCGCGGTGCGTTGCTGGGCGCGCGGGGCAACTCCGGGGTGATCGTGGCGCAGTTGCTGCGGGGCATGGCCGACCGGCTGGAGTCCACGCCGGCCGCCGGCGCCGCGGACCTGGTCGGGGCGCTGAGCACGGCGGCCAAGGCCGGGTACGCGGCGGTGGCTGAACCGGTCGAGGGCACCATCCTCACCGTCGCGTCAGCCGCCGCCCGGGCTGTCGCCGACGATGACCCGACCGCGCTGGCCACGGTCGCCCGTACCGCCGCCGACGCCGCCGCCGAGGCGCTGGCCCGCACTCCGTCCCAGCTGCCGGTGCTGGCCGCCGCCGGTGTGGTGGACGCGGGCGGACGCGGTCTGGTGGTGCTGCTGGACGCGCTGGTGGAGGTGGTCTCCGGCGACGCGCCGCAGCGGGTGACCGAGCCAACGCCGCCGCCGCCGCGGCCGGATCTGACCGGCATGCGGGAGGCGGGGTCTGCCGATTACGCCTACGAGGTGCAGTACCTGCTCGACGCCGACGACGAGGCGGTGGCCCGACTGCGTACCCGCCTCGGCGTCCTCGGGGACTCGCTGGTGGTCGTGGGCACCGGGGAGGGCACCTGGAACGTGCACGTGCACGTCAACGACGTGGGTGCGGCGGTGGAGGCCGGCATCACCGCCGGCCGCCCGTACCAGATCTCCGTGACCCGCTTCGAGGAGCAGACCGTCGTCCCTGACCCGCAGGCGCGCGGGGCGGTGGTGGTCGCCAGCGGAGATGGCCTGGTCGAGCTGTTCCGCGGCGAGGGGGCGGTGGTCGTCGGCGCCGGCCCGTCCACCGGTGAGGTGCTGGCGGCGGTGCGGGCGACCCGGGCCGGCCAGGTGGTGGTGCTGCCCAACGACCCCAACGCCCAGGCCGTGGCCGGCGCCGCCGCCGACGAGGCCGCGGCCGAGGACCTCCGGGTGCGGGTGGTGCCGACCCACTCGCCGGTGCAGGCGCTGGCCGCGCTGGCGGTACGGGATCCGAAGCGCCGCTTCGACGACGACGTGATCGCGATGGCGGAGGCGGCCGGGGCGTGCCGGTACGCCGAGGTGTGCTACGCCAGCCGGGACGCGTTGACGGTGGTGGGACGCTGCCGCGCCGGCGACGTGCTGGCACTGGTCGAGGGCGAGGTGCACCTGATCGGCGGCGAGCTGACCGCCGTGTGCCGGAAGCTGCTCGATCAATTGCTCGGCGGCGGCGGGGAGCTGGTCAGCCTGCTGGTGGGTGCCGACGCGCCAGACGGGTTGGCGGACACCCTGACCGCCCACCTGGCCCGAGGGTGGCCGTTCGTGGAGGTGCAGCTCTACCACGGTGGCCAGCCGCACTACCCGCTGGTGGTGGGCGTGGAGTGACCGGGCGTGGAGTGGCCGGGCGTCGGGTGGCCGGGGGTCGGGTGGCCGGGGGTCGAGTGGCCGGGGGTCGAGTGGCCGGGGGTCGAGTGGCCGGGGGTGC
>SLSW01000028.1 GCA_007130245.1 Micromonosporaceae bacterium | reverse complement strand
CGCCGACCACGCCGCCGCGGCGGCGGCGGGACGGCAGCCCGCCGCGGCCACGCTCCAGGGTCTCGGCACGTTCCCCGCGCGCCCGCGCCCCGCGACCCGGCAGCCGGGCGTCACCGCGAGCCAGCTGCGAGACGAACCAGGCCGGCAGGTATCCCTCGATCGGCAGCCCCGGGTTCACCGCGAGCCACCACTCCAGGTCCGGCCATCCGGCGGCCAACTCATGGAACGGGATCCGCCGGGCCGATCCGGCGTGCTCGGCCAGGCAGGCACGCATCGCCTCGGGCGAGGTGAAGGCCAGCACGTGGGTGCGATCGCCGGCGGTCCAGGTGCCCCACCCCATGGGGGCACGGCCGGCGATCGCCTCCGAGGAGACCGGCAGCAGCAGCTCGACGCGGGCCAGGATGCGGAAGTAGAGTTCCTGATCCTCCCTGGCCAGCGCGTCGCGCATCGCCACCTCAGCCTCGGAGGCCGGCGTCCAGTCGGTCACGGGCCACCTCCTCCAAGGTCCCGTCCGCGGTCGGCTGTGGGGTCCAACCTACACATCGCGCGGCAAGATCGGATCACGGCCGCCCAGCGGCGGTCGTTACCGGAACAGAGTGACGTTGCGCCGCTCGGTGTGCAGGTATTCCGCCGCCGACTGGTCCAGTGCGAGCTTGATCGACCGCAGTGTCGTCGACAGGTCACCGCCGGCGCGACGCCAGCTCTCCTGCCGTTGCGCGAACGCCTCCCTGGCCTCGCCGTCCCAGGTCGACACCAGCGGTGCCGCCTGGCGTTCCAGCTCGTCCAGTTGCGCCCGCATGCTCTCCAGCGCCGTGGCGATATTCGCACTGGCCTGCTGCAGAGCGGCGAAGTTGACGACCAGCACCTCACTCACGACCGTACCTTCCTTCCCACTGATCACACTCGTCGTCTCGCGGCCGCGGTTCACAGCGGGAGCTCGAGAGTCCCCCGGCCGGAGCGCGCCAGCCGACCGGCGGCCTCGGCGTCCGCAGCGTCGTAGCGCCGGCCGGCGGTGCGGACGGCCCCGGCGGTGGCCAGCAACGCGCGTTGCAGCGCCTGCTGGTCTCTCGCCCACGCCTGCATGACCTGGTCGAACGAACGACCACCGGCCCCCTGCCACTGCGTGCGCATCACCTCCAGCTCGCCCATCAGCCGGGTGAGCATGCTCTGCAGTCCGTCGTTGACCTGCTCGAACCTGGCCGCGGTCTGTTCCATCACGGCCGCCTGCGCCTGTGTCGTCGACACCGCGCCACCTCCCTCTGGTTAGCCGCCCGCCGCGACCGGTGACCACATGCGACATCCGACATACGACGGTGAGCGGGGCGTCCCGGCTGACGCTAGTCGCTGGCGCGCATCCGGGGAAGGCCGGAATCCTCACCTGTGGATAACCGGGTGCCGGCCTCAACCCGGCCGCTGTGGGGTGCCGGCCGCCACGGCATCAAGCTCCGCTCCGGACGGCAGCAGCGACACCAGACCGGACGGCATCGGCACCGGCGTCACGTCCGCATACCCGAGCGCCGGCAGGGCATTCGGCGCGACCGGATGGTGCACACCCTGGTCGGTCACGACCCCGATGGTGTCGCCGGTCGACACCAGCACCCCACGCCCTGGGGCCACCATCACGTGGTCGGCCAGCGGGTCGCCGTCACCGGTGTGGCCGGCGGCGCGCGCCGTCCGCGCCAGCGGCGGCAGCGGCACGTCCAAATGCAGCCCGCTCACGCCGGTGCCGTCGGGCACCGTGGCGCATACCGTCGGCTCGTCGGCGGCAGGGGTGGCCAGCGGTGGCGCGATCGCCGGCAGCCCGGTGCCGGGCAGCACCGCGGCGTCCAGGCGGGGCAACGTGGCGAACTCCGCCGGGGTCATCTTCCGCGGCTCCCGCTGTCCCAGCACCGCCGCGATGGCCGGGTCGATGAGCACCAGGTCGACCTGCACCGCCGTCAGCGGCGCCAGGCCGTCGGCGAGTGCGATCGCGTACTGCGGCGCGCCCGACCGGCCGGCGACCACGAACACCTCGCCTACCACCGCGCCCGGCACCGCCGCTGACCGCGTCCCGAGGCCCGGCACCGGGATACGCGCCAGGTCCTCGCCGGCCGGCAGCGCCGCCAGCCAGGTGTCTGCGACCGGCACCGGGGCCTGGCCGGCCCAGCCCAACGCCGGCAGGGTCGTCTGCCCGTCGCGTACCCGGTGACGACGCTGGTGCCAGACGAGGTAGCGCTCCCCGCCGACGTCCTCCACCAGCAACCCGGCATCGTCCGGCACCGGCTGCCCGACCGGGTCGGCGCCGAGCACCGGCCCGGCCCCGGCCACCAGCACCGACACCGGCCCCGCGCCACCGTCAGCTCGGTCGCCGCCGGCACGCGAGCAGATCATCCAGTGTCCGGAGACCAGCCGGTCGCCCGGCGGCAACGAGTCCGGCGCGCCCGGGATACCCAACGGGGCACCCCTCGACGTCCCGTCCAGCGCAGCCCGCGGCACGGTGACCGTCCGGGGCGCGGGTTCGCCGAGCACCAGCAGCGCCGAGGCGTAGCTGCCCACCGGGTGCAGGGCGTCGTCGCGCCACACGTACCGGGCGCCGGACTCCTCCACCACCACCAGCACGTCCGGTTGCCGCCAGTCCTCGGTGGCGGGTGCGGCGGTGAACGCGCCCCACGCCGCCACGGCACCCAGCCCGATCGCGGCCACCAGCACGCCGGCCAGCGTCGCCGCACCGCTGCGCGTCGGCGGACCGTCCGGCTCGCTGTCCTGGCGCATCAACGCGGACACCAGCCGCTGCGTCATGAGCTGGTGGGAGTGCCACTGGTCCTGTCGCGACGCCATCCGCTCCCCTACGATGACCGGGATTGCGTATCGAGGAGGTTACTGCGTGGCACCCCGGCGCGCGCACCGGAGGGTGCACAGTGGGCAGATCGTCACCGCACAGGCCGCCGCCGTGGTGGTGGTGCTCACCGCCGGCCACCCGGGCGGGCTGGCGGCGGCCACGCTGCTGCTGGCTGTCGCCTTCGGACGGCTGCGTGGGCGTTGGCTGTTCCAGTGGATCCACCCGGCAGCGGGCCTGGCGGTACGGACGGCCCGGGGCGCACGGTGGCCCACGGTGCCTGCCGGCGCGGGCGACGGCACGACGGTGCTCGAGGTCGGCCCACCCACCGGGGGGATCGCCACGCCGGTGGAGCTGCCCCCGGTGGAGCTGCTCGCCACCGGTGACCCGCCGGTTGCCGTGGGGCTGCTGGTCAACGGATGCACGGCGCCCGATCGCGGTGGCCCGCCGGCCACCTCGTACCGCGACCTCACCGGTGGCGGCACGCTCACCACCCGCCGGCTGCTGCTGACCGCGCGTGCTCCGGACGGCGGCGACCTCGACGGGGCCGTACGCCGGATCGGCCGCCGGCTGGCACCGCTGACGGTGCGGCCGCTGCCCGCGCCCGCTGCGGGAGAACCGGCACGCGAGCGGTGGTCGGCGGTGCGCGCCGGCGCCCTGGATCACGTGACCTACCACCTGTCCGGCATCGACGCCGACGTGCTGCCGCGGTTGCTCGCGCTGCCGGCGGTCGCCACCACCGTGGCGGTCCGCGACGGGGGGATGCTGGTACGGGTGGCCTGCGCGCCGGACGGCGGCGTGCCGGCCACGGACCGGGCGCTGCGGGCGCTGCTGGCCGCACGCGGTGGGGCGCTGTGCCGCCTCGACGGTGAACACCTGCCAGGGCTGGCTGCCACGCTGCCCGGGCTGCCGACCTCCCTGCCACGGGTCGCGTCGCGCGCGGGTGCGGCTGGCGACGGACCACGCCGTGTGCTGCGGGTTCCTGCGGCCGGGGTGGCGGTGGGCCGGGACCACGCCGGCGCGCCGGTGCTGGTCGACCTGTTCGGCCCCGCACCGGTGCGGCTGTTGCTCGTCGGCGACCTGCGCCTGGCCTGGGTGCTGGTCTGGCGGGCCCTGGGCGCCGGGGTCCGGGTGCGGGTGCACACCGGCCGGTGGGGGGCCTGGCGACCGCTCGCGGAGGCGGCCGCCGGCGCGCCGCTGCACGTGGCCGCACCTGGGCCGGCTGACGGGGGCACACCGCACGAGCCGGTGCTGCACCTGCTCGACTCGCCCGCCGCCGGCTTCCCTGATCCTGCCGACGGCCGCTGGTGCGCTCAGGTGGTGGTGCGGCCGCAGGTGGTCGCGGCGGACTCCCCGGTGCTGGCGCGGGCGGAAGTGGTGGTGGCGCGGGCGCTGGACGAGCCGGAGTCCACACTGGTCAGCGCGGCGCTGGGGCTGGGTCGCGCCGGAACCGCGCTGCGCCACGTCGACTCGCAGTCGCTCACCGTGGTCTGTCAGGGCACGCCGCGTGAGGTTATGCCGGCACTGACCGCGGCGGAGCGGGATCTGGTGGGCAGGGGCAGCGCTGCGGCAGCGGGCATGGCACGATCCCCGGCATGGGTATCCTCCTGAGACTGGCGGCCAGCGCCCTGGCGGTGTGGATCGCCACACTCCTCATCTCCGGCATCCGGGTCGAGGCCGACACCACCGGCGGCACGGTCGGCACCATTCTCGCGGTCACGGTGATCTTCGGCGTCATCAACGCGGTGCTGCGTCCGATCATCAAGACCATCGGGTGTGCACTGTACGCGCTGACCCTGGGTTTGATCGCGATCGTGGTGAACGCGTTGCTGTTCCTGCTGACCGGCTGGATCGCCGAGCAACTCGACCTGCCGTTCGTCATCGACAACTTCTGGCCCTCGGCGGTGCTGGGCGCGCTGGTGGTGGCGATCGTGAGCTGGCTGCTCAACCTGATCGTCGTCGACCGGGTGCGCTGACAGCCAGGCGCACAGGCGACTGACCGCGGGCGGGTCAGACCTCGTGCACGAGCAGCGTGGTGTCGTCGGCACCCCGCAGCTCGATGCGCGCCAGGCCGGCGCCGAGTCGGGTCATGCCGGTCAGCTCCACCTGGTCGCCGGGACCGGCGCGCCACGAGGCGAGCTGCTCGACGTCACCGTCGATCCCCACCGCCACCAGCCGGAAGGTGCGCGGCGGCTCCTTGTAGCCGATGTCGGGGTACCGGCAACGCATCCACACGGTCGTGCCGGCGACACTCTGGTCCACACTGACCCGCGCCACCACCGGCGAGGTGACCTCGACCGCACGCATCTCCACCGCTGCCGGCGGAGGCTCGGTGGTCAGCGGGGCCTCGGTGGTCGGCGGGGCGTCGGCGGTCGGCGGGGCCACGGCCACCGGCAGCGGCTGGTCGAGCTGGGCCGTGCCGGCCCACACCGCGGCACCCGCCGTGGCGACCAGCGCGGCGGACAGCGCTGCCACGGCCAGCCGCCACCGCTGCCGGAGCGCCTGCCGGCGCCGCAGGCGGGTCACCGCCTCGAGCAGCCTGGGCAGACGGGCCGGGTCGGGCGCATCCTGCCCCAGCGACGCCGGATCCACCCGGCCGAGCAGTCCCGGCAGCGGCGCCAACTGCCCGACCGCGGCGGCGCACTCGGAGCAACGGGCCAGGTGCTGCTCGAACTCGGCACGCTCGGCGGGTGTGAGCGCACCGAGCACATACGCGCCGTCGGAATGGCGCTGCGGGCAACTCACCGGATCACCCCCGACTCCTCCAGCGCCACCCGCAGCGCCCGCAGCGCGTAATGGGTCCGCGACTTCACCGTTCCCGGTGGCACGCCCAGCCGCTCGGCTGCCTCCGTCACCGAGTGGCCACGGTAGAAGCACTCCACCAGCACCTGGCGGTGCGCCGGCGACAGGCGGTTGAGGGCGTCGGCGACGGTCCACGCCTCGACCGCGCGGTCCGCCTCCTCCACGCCGGCAGAATAGACCGGTTCCGGTGGCTCATGGGTGATCACCTCGGCCACCCGCGCGTTGCGGCGTCGCCAGGCGTCGATGGCGAGATTGCGCGCGGTGGTGAACAGCCAGGACCGCACCGAACCACGGTCCGGGTCCATCGACTCCGGGTGTCGCCACGCCCGCAGCAGGGTCTCCTGGACCAGGTCCTCGGCGCGCTGGCGGTCGCCGTAACACAGCCGCAGCGCGTACGCGTGCAGCGCGTCGCCGTGCTCGGCGTGCAGCGCACGAAGCATCGCGGCGTCGGCGTCCTCGGTGGCTACCATCTGCGCTCCTGGCGGGCCGTTCTCACCGTGACCCACGCACTCCGACCGCGCCAGGTTCAGCCGGCCTCCGGGGCCGTTCCCTTCGCCAGGTTGCGGATGATCTCCGCGTGGGCGTGCAGGCTGGTGCGGATCTGCTTGGCCGAGTGCATGAAATCGCGGATCGGCAACGCCACTCCGAGCGCGAGGTAATCGGTGACCTCTTCACCGTCCTCGATGACGCCCACGGCGGCGCAGGCCACACCGGGCCGGTATTGACCGATCTCGATCTGCATGCCACGCTTGCGCCCCGACGCCAGGTCCGCTTCGAGCACAGCCGGATCGGTCAGGGTGTCCTCGGTGAACTTACGCATCCCGGATTCGCGCAGGTAGCGGTCCCGGCGATGGGGCTCGAGCATGGCCAGCATCGCCTTGCCCAGCGCGGTGGCGTGCGCACCCTCATCGAAGCCCGGCACCAGCTCTTCCAGCCAGGGCGAGTGCGGCCCCTCGGCCACCGCGGTCACGCAGACCCGCCCGCCGACGAACCTCGCGAGAAAGTGGCTGTAGCCGGACTCGACCACGGCCCGTCGCAGCGCGATCGGCAGCTCATCCGGGCCACGCAGTGCCCTGGCGAGGTCCCGGTACCGGTCGGCAATCGCCGGCCCGATGGCGTAGTTGCCGAGGTCGTCGCGGATCAGGTAACCCTCGTAGACCATCGTGCGGATCAGGTGGTACGCGGTGGTGGAGTTCAGCTGCAGCCGGCGGGCCATCTGCTTGACGGTCAGCCCCGGCTCCGAGCCGATGATGTCCATCAGTTTCAGCGCCCGCGACACACTCTGGACGATGTCTTTCGGCCTGGGCGCGTTGCCGCGGCCGCGCGGTCCGGTCAGCCACTCCTCAAGCACCGTCGCTCCTCCCCACGTGACCCCCACCATAGAAAATCACTGCGCGCGAGGGAACCCCTCCGGAGCGCGTACGGTCGATCCATGTTCGTGGAATCGAGCATCAGCCGGAGCGCTTCCCGGTTACCCTTTGTCCGTCCCATGTGTGATGTGCGCTTCCAGGCCGGGCAGAGGTCATGACCGGCGTTCCTGATTTTCCACGACCGGGCCTGCGCATCACCGTCGGCGCCGTCACCACCACCACCGCCTGCGTCATACCGGTGTTCCTGGTCGGTGGGCTGGCGGTGCAGATGGGCGCCGACCTCGACTTCTCCCCGGCCGGCCTCGGGCTGGCGGTAGCCGTCTACTTCGCCGCAAGCGCCCTCAGCTCAGTGCCGGCCGGCGCGCTGGTCGAACACCTGGGCGCCCGCACCACCGCCCGGGCCGGGATCGCGATCTCCGCCGGCTGCCTGGTCGCCATCGCGCTAGCCGCGCGCACCTACCCGGTGCTGGTGGCGCTGCTCGCCGCGGGCGCGGTGGCGAACTCGCTCGGACAGCTGGCCTCCAACGCGGCGCTGTCGCAGGTCCGGGCCCGCCGGCGAGGGGTGTCCTTCGGGCTCAAGCAGGCGGCGATACCGGCGGCGACGCTGCTGGCCGGCATGTCGGTCCCGGCGCTCGGACTGACCCTCGGTTGGCGGTGGGCGTTCGGCGGGGCGGCGCTCGCGGCGGCGGCCGCGTGGCCGTTGGTGGCACCGGGTCCCCCGGGCCGGCGCACGGCCGCTCCCGCGGGCGGCTCCGGCCGGCCGCACGGTGACACGGCCACCGGTGCGCTGGCGGTGATCGGAGCAGCGGTGGCGTTGGGTGCCGGCGCCGCCGGGGCGCTCGGCATCTTCCTGGTCGACTCGGCCGTGGACCGCGGCATCGCGCCCGGCCTGGCCGGGCTCACCCTGGCGCTGGGCAGCGTGGCGTGCATCGCCGGCCGGGTGGGCGCCGGGTGGCTCGCCGACCGGCGCCGGGCGCACGGCGACCTGTTCACGGTCGTCGTGCAGTTCGTGGTGGGCGCCGGCGGGCTGGCGCTGCTGGCGGTGCCGGGTGAGGCGGCGTTGCTGGTCGGGGTGCTGCTCGGGTTCGGGTTCGGGTGGGCGTTCCCGGGACTGGTGAACTTCGCGGTGGTGCAGCTGCACCCGCACGCGCCGGCCGGGGCCACCTCCATCACTCAGACCGGTGTCTACGCCGGCGGGTTCGTCGGCCCACTGGTGTTCGGATCCGCCGCCGCCACGGTCGGCTACCCGGCCACGTGGCTGTCGGCGGCGGCGGTGCTGCTGGTGGCGGCGATGCTGATGCTGGTGGCACGCCGCATGCTGCGCGAGCGCACCGCCCGCACCCGCCCGCGGCCGGCGGTGTGACCGCGGTCAGCCGGTGCGGTCCACCACTGTGTCGCACAGTGACGCCAGCGCCCGGGTGGCCGGGCGCTCCGGCAGCGGACCGAGCTGGGACCGGGCCCGTTCGGCGTGCCAGCGCACCGTCTCCCGGGCCCGCTTGAGTGCCGTGGACTCCCGCAGCAGACCCAGCGCCTCCGCCAGCGCGGCCTCGTCGGTGACCGCGCCCGCGGACAGCAGCTCGCGCAGCCTGGCCCCACTCGCGTCCGCGTCGTCACCCGCCAGCGCGTAGAGCACCGGCAGGGTGGGCACCCCTTCCCGCAGGTCGGTGCCCGGAGTCTTACCCGACTCGGAGGAGTCGGAGGCGATGTCAAGCACGTCGTCGGACAGCTGGAACGCCACGCCGATGGTCTCGCCGAACTGCGCCAGCGCCTCGACCACCTCCGGCGACGCCCCACCGAACATGCCGCCGAACCGCCCGCAGGTCGATATCAGCGACGCGGTCTTGTCCGCGACCACCTGCAGATAGTGCTCGATCGGGTCCACGCCGCGCGGGCCGATGGTCTCGGCGATCTGTCCGTGCACCAGCCGGGAGAAGGTGTGCGCCTGGATCCGTACCGCCTCCACGCCCAGGCCGGCGGCGAAGTCGGCCGCGCGGGAGAACAGGTAATCGCCGACCAGGATCGCCACCGAGTTCGACCACCGGGCGTTGGCGCTCGCTGCGCCGCGGCGCACCTGCGCCTCATCCATGACGTCGTCGTGGTAGAGCGTGCCCAGGTGGGTCAGCTCCACCACCGCCCCGGCGCGGGCCAGCTCCGGTGCCCGGGGGTCCCCGAACTGCCCGCCCAGGGCCACCAGCAGCGGCCGGAACCGCTTGCCGCCGGCAGCGGACAGATGCTGGGCGGCCTGCGTGATCAGCGGGTCAGCGCTGGTCACACCGTCGCGCAGCAGTGCCTCGGTCTGCTCCAGCGTGGCCTGGACCGACGCCTCCAGCTCCCGGTCAGCGAAGGTGAACACGCGACCACGCTATCGGACGAAGATGGCGGCTTCGCTGACGAGGTCCAGCAGCGGGCCGGGCACCACGCCGAGCGCCACGGTGGCGATCGCCGCCACGGCCAGCGCGGCCGCGGTCAGGCTGCCGGGCACCTCCAGGGTGGCGGTGGACTCACCGGGCTCGGACAACCACATCATGACCACGACCCGCAGGTACGGGAAGGCGATGATGAGGCTGGACAGGACACCCGCGATCACCAGCCAGACATGGCCGGCCGACAGCGCGGCGCTGAAGACCGCGAACTTGGCGGTGAACCCGGCGGTCAGCGGGATGCCGGCCAGCGCCAGCATCACCAGGGTGAACACCCCCGCCACCACCGGCGACTGCCGACCCAGCCCGGCCCACCGGGACAGGTGCGGTGTCTCCCCCCCGTCCGCGTCGCGCACCAGCGTGACGATCGCGAACGCACCCAGCACCGCGAACCCGTACGCCACCAGGTAGAACATCGTCGCCGCGGTGCCCACCTGGCCCGGTGCCACGAACGCCACCAGCACGTAGCCGGCGTTGGCGATCCAGGAGTACGCCAGCAGCCGCTTGATGTCGGTCTGGGTCACCGCCAGAATGGCGCCGAGCATCATGGTCAGCACCGCGATGACGCCCAGCACCGGCTGCCAGTCCCAGGTGATCCGCTCGAACGCGACGTACAGCACCCGCAGCAGCGCACCGAAGGCCGCCACCTTGGTGGCCGCGGCCATGAAGGCGACCACCGGGGTGGGTGCGCCCTGGTAGACGTCCGGGGTCCACACGTGGAAGGGGGCCGCGGCCGCCTTGAACAGCAGGCCCATCACGACCAGCGCCAGACCGGCCACCACCAGCAGCCGGTCCATCATCGAGGCCGCGATCGCGTCGTGGATGCCGGCGAAGTCGACGGTGCCGGCGAAACCGTAGATGAGCGCGACGCCGAACAGGAAGAAGCTGGAGGCGTAGGCCCCGAGCAGGAAATACTTGACCGCCGCCTCCTGCGACAGCAGCCGGCGCCGCCGCGCCAGCGCGCACATCAGGTACAGCGGCAGCGACAGGACCTCCAGCGCGATGAACATGGTCAGCAGGTCGCTGGCGGACACGAACAGCGCCATCCCGCCGAGCGAGAACAGCGTCAACGGGAACACCTCGGTCGACCCGGGGGCCTCCAGCTGGCGGCGGTCCGCCTCCGAGCCGACGGCGATGGCCGGCTGGGCGACGAACGCGCCCTGCCGGTCGACCGCGCGGTCACCGATCACCAGCAGCGCCACGAATCCGAACACCATCAGCGTGCCCTGCATGAACAGCGCCGGGCCGTCGATGGTCACCGACCCGCCTGCGGTCACCAGGCCGAGGCCGGCCAGCCGTACCACCAGGATGAACGCCACCACCACGGCGACCAGCGCGAGGCCGAGCTGCAGCGGATGGCGCAGGCGTCGCGGCACCAGCGCCTCGACCAGGACACCGAGGCAGGCGGCGCCGAACAGGACCACCAGCGGCCCGATGGCCGCGTAGTCGATCTCCGGCAGCGTGAAGTCGGTCACTCTTCCCCCTCGGCGATGATCATGGCTGTGACTCCGTGGTCGCGACGGTGGGTGCCGGGTCGGTCGCGCCTACGTCCGCCAGCGTCGCCTCCACCGCCGGGTTGATCACTTCGATGAGCGGTGCGGGGTAGAAGCCGAAGAAGATGATCAGTGCGACCATCGGGGCCACCACGACCTTCTCCCGCAGCGACATGTCGCGCTTCATCGCGCCGACATCGGTCAACCGCGGGTTCAGCGGGCCCTGGGTGGTGCGTTGGATCATCCACAGCACGTATGCCGCGGCCAGCACGATCCCCAGTGTGGCGATCACGGCCACGGCCGGGTTCACCGTGAACGCGCCGACCAGCACCAGGAACTCCGAGATGAACGGCGCCAGCCCGGGCAGCGACAGCGACGCCAGGCCGGCGAACAGCAGCACCCCGGCCAGCAGCGGCACCATCTTGCCGGCACCGCCGAAGTCACTGATCAGTGCCGACCCACGGCGCGCCACCAACATGCCGACCACCAGGAACAGCAGGCCGGTGGCCAGACCATGGTTGAACATGTACAGCACCGCGCCGGTGCCCGCCTGGGTGGTGAACACGAAGATGCCCACGCCGATGAAACCGAAGTGGGCGATCGAGGTATAGGCGACGAGCCGCTTCAGGTCGTTCTGCCCCACCGCCAGCAGCGCCGCGTAGATGATGCCGATCACGGCCAGGGTCAGCGCTGCCGGCGCGAACCACTGCGAGGCCTCCGGGAACAGCGGCAGCAGGTAGCGAAGGATGCCGAACGTCGCCACCTTGTCCAGCACCCCGACCAGCAACACCGCCACCCCGGCCGGAGCCGCGCCACCGGCGTCGGGCAGCCAGGTGTGGAACGGGAAGAACGGGGCCTTGATGGCGAACGCCAGGAAGAAGCCGAGGAACATCCACCGGCCGGCGGTGGTGGTGAACTCGGCGCCCTGCAGCGTCTCCCAGTCCAGCGTGTTGCCGCCGAGCACCCACAGCCCGACCACGGCCGCGAGCATGAACAGCCCGCCCACCAGCGCGTAGATGAAGAACTTGACCGCGGCGTACTGACGCCGGGCGCCGCCGTAGGAGCCGATGAGGAAATACATCGGCACCAGCATGACCTCGAAGAACACGTAGAACAGGAACACGTCGGCGGCGACGAACACCCCGATCATGGTGGCCTGCAGCGCCAGGATCAGGGCGAAGAACGCCGGCACCGACCGCTTCACCCCGGTCTTCTCGGCGTCGTGCCAGGAGGCCAGGATCACCAGCGGCACCAGCAGCGCGATCAGCGCCACCATCACCAGCGCGATGCCGTCGACGGCGAAGGTGAAATTGACGCCCCAGTGGGGGATCCACGGGTACGACTCGCGTAGCTGGAACCGGTCGCCGCCGGGGTCGAACGCGGCCCAGGTCGCCAGCAGCAGCACGAACACGCCGAGGGACCAACCCAGGG
This sequence comes from Micromonosporaceae bacterium, assembly GCA_007130245.1. Classification (GTDB taxonomy): domain Bacteria; phylum Actinomycetota; class Actinomycetes; order Mycobacteriales; family Micromonosporaceae; genus Natronosporangium. Next base: position 2,154 of record SLSW01000028.1, on the reverse strand, counting down.
CGACCCGCCTGGCCAGCAGCGGGCGCGAGCGCGGCAGCAGCGCCACCACGGCCGCGCCGACCGCCGGCGCGACCGTCAACACGGACAGGTACGGGAACCCACTCATCACGTCACCTCACGTCCGCGACTGCGGCTCTCGTCGCTCCCGACTGCGATCCTCGCCCTCATGCAAACCACCCCATTTGCACTGCGAGGAAGGCGGCCACGATCAGCACCGCGCCGAGCAGCATGGTCAACGCGTACGTGCGCACGAAGCCCGTCTGCGCCCGGCGCAGCCGCGCCGAGGTGCCGCCGACCGCCGCGGCCAGCCCGTTGACCACTCCGTCCACTCCCCGGTTGTCGACGTAGACCAGCGCCCGCGTCAGCCACCGACCTGGCTTCTCGAACACCACCTCGTTGACCGCGTCACCGTACAGGTTGGCCCGTGCCGCGGTGACCAGCGCACCGGCCGGCGGCGGCGCGAGCGCGGTGCCGTTGCGGAACAGACCCCATCCCAACCCGGCGCCGGCGAGCACCACCGCGATGGTGGCCGCGGTGACCTGCGCGTGGCTGAGCGGACCGGCACCCACCGGCTCGTCGCCGAACACCGGGGTGAGCCAATCGACCACCGCGGTCGACATCAGCCAGCCGGAGAAGACCGTGCCGACCGCCAGCAGCACCAGCGGCACCCACATCACCGGCGGCGACTCGTGCGGATGCTGGCTCTCGGTCCAGCGTTTCGGTCCGTGGAAGGTCAGCACGAACAGCCGGGTCATGTAGAACGCGGTGATCCCGGCACCGAGCAGCGCCGCGCCACCGAACAACCAACCGGTCCACCCGGGCCGGTCGAACGCCGCCAGGATGATCGGATCCTTGCTGAAGAACCCGGACAGCGGCGGCAATCCGATGATCGCCAGCCATGCCAACCCGAAAGTGACCCAGGTGATCGGCAACGCCCGCCACAGGCCGCCGAAGCGTCTGATGTCCACCTGGTCCTTCATGGCGTGCATCACCGAGCCGGCGCCGAGGAACAGCCCGGCCTTGAAGAAGCCGTGCGCCAGCAGGTGGATGATGCCCAGCGCATACGCCACGCCGCCCAGGCCCACGGCGAGGAACATGTAGCCGATCTGGCTGACCGTCGACCACGCCAACACCCGCTTGATGTCGTCCTTCGCGCAGCCGATGATCGCGCCGATGAGCAGCGTCAGCGCACCGACGCTGACCACCACTGTCTGCAGGGTGGGGCTGGCCGAGTAGATCGGGTGGGAGCGGGCGATCAGGTAGACCCCGGCGGTGACCATGGTGGCGGCGTGGATCAGCGCCGAGACCGGGGTCGGGCCCTCCATCGCGTCCGGCAGCCACGCCTGCAGCGGGAACTGGCCGGACTTGCCGGTGGCGCCGAGCAGCAGCAGCAGTCCGATGATCAGCACCGTGGCCCCACCGATGGCGCCCACATTGGCGAAGACCTCGTCGAACTGCACCGTGCCGAGGGTGGCGAACAGCAGGAACACCGCCAGGATGAAACCGGCGTCGCCGACGCGGTTCATCAGGAACGCCTTCTTGCCGGCGGTGGCCGCCGACGACCGGCTGTACCAGAACGAGATCAGCAGGTACGACGCGAGCCCGACGCCCTCCCATCCGAGGTAGAGCAGCACGTAGTTGTTGCCCAGCACCAGCAGCAGCATCGCGGCCACGAACAGGTTGAAGTAGCCGAAGAATCGCCGCCGGGCGGTTTCCGGCGGCTCGTGGTGCTGGTCGTGCGGCGCGTGCGCCATATAACCGACCGCGTAGACGTGGATCAGAAAGCCCACGCCGGTGATCAGCAGGACGAACACCGCCGACAACGGATCGAACAGCAGCCCGAAGTCGATGCGCAGGTCACCGACCGCGATGAACTCCCACAGGCTGCGCTCCACGGCGCGGTTGTCCAACCCGGACAGCTGGATGAACATTCCCAGGCCGAGCAGAAACGCCACGCCCACGCTGGCGCAGCCCAGCAGGTGACCCCACCGGTCCGCCCGCCGCCCGGCCAGCAGCAGCACCGCGGCGCTGGCGGCCGGGATCGCGACGAGCAGCCAGACGTAGTCGAGCAGCCCGGTAGCAGGTGTCAGCTCCATTGGCACACCCTCAGTACTTCAGCAGGTTGGCGTCGTCGACGCTGGCCGAGCGCCGGGT
>SLSW01000100.1 GCA_007130245.1 Micromonosporaceae bacterium | reverse complement strand
TCCGGTTCCTCAGACGCGGTCGGGGCCTTAGACGCGGTCGGGGCCTTAGACGCGGTCGGGGCCTTAGACGCGGTCGGGGCCTTAGACGCGGTCGGGGCCTTAGACGCGGTCGGGGCCTTAGACGCCGGCGGGGCCTTGAACACCGCCGGGGCTTTGGACACCGCCGGGGCCTCAGGAAAATCGCCGTCGCCGTCGCCGTCGCCGTCGCCGTCGCCGTCGCCGTCGCCGTCGCCGTCGCCGTCGCCGTCGCCGAGGTTGCCGTCGGTGACCGGCTCACCCGCGGCCACGCCCTCACCGACCAGCAGGTCCAGGAACGCGTCCGCGCGTAGCTGGTCGAGCCGGCGCTCGTCACCACCCGCCTTGGCGGCCCTGGCGATCGCGGTCAGGCGCTCCCACGCCGCGGCCACCCGGTGCGGTGCCAGCTCGTAGCCGCACAGCGCCGCCAGATTGTTGTCGTTGAGGAACGCCTGCACCCGCCGGTCCTTGACCTGCGCGGTGGCTTTCCGGGTGACGGAGTCCGGGTCGGCGGCCAGCACCAGCCGGCGCAGCCGCGCCCGCAGCTGCCCGGTGGTCAGTCGGGACGCGGACCCGATCACCTTCTCGACCAGCGCCCGCGCCAACTCGACTGGCACCATCGCCACCTCGTCGCAGATGACCAGCGCCTTCGGCATGTCGATCTCCCCGGCCACCAGCGCGGTCTGCACCGCCGGCAGGTCTTCGATCAACTGGCGCGCCTGCTCCAGCCGGTTACCGGCAGCGAACCTGGTCCAGGTCAGCGCGAACGCGACCTCGGCCTCGGCCCACGGGTAGCGGCTGTCCGCGCGTGGCGGCAGCCGGTGGTCATCGGCGGGCTCCTGCCAGGTCACCGCGTACAGGTCGGCCATCAGTTGCGCCTGGTCGTAGGAGACCTGCCGGTTGCGGGCCCGCGCCAACCGCAACCGGTCCCGCTCGTCCAGCTCGCCACGCCGGACGGAGGCCAGCAAGGCGGCCAGCTGCGGACCTGGTGGGATGATCTCCAGATCTTCCGGTAGGCCGGGGTGGCGAGCAGTCATGCCAACAGTCCATCGTACGCACGTACGAACACGCCACTCTCGACGGTCCGGATGAGACGGCCCTCACGTCTCTGGCCAACCGACATGGGTGGCGAGCCAGTCGTTCAGCGGCGCCGACGCGCGCAGGAACTCCACCACCCGGTCGCGTGCTTCCGGCGTGCCGAGCCACGGTTCCACCGGCCACTGCCGCCACGCCACCAGCCCCTTGTAACGCAGCAGCTCGATGCGCGGGTGGTCACGCGGATATCCCCGCGGCGCGGTCTTGAGCACCTCGTGCCCACCGACCTCGATGTCATGCGAGGCGACCTGGTCGAGGACCGCGCGCAGCCGCTCGCCGGCGACGTCGTCGGCCACCGCGCGCCGGTAACGGTCAAGCTGCGCGGCGTCCATCACGTACATGCCATTACCTGCGAGCAGCCCGCGGGCGGACAACTGCACGTAACCGCCGCGCTCGAAAGTGGCCGCGATGTGGTCCTTGTACGGCGACTTGTCCCGACTGAACCGGACATCCCGGTACGGCCGGTAGATTCTCCCCGGGCCGAACTCCGGTTCCAGGTCGGCCAGCAGCGCCGCCATCGGTGCGCGTACGTCCCGCTCGTACACATGCTTGTTCGCCTGCCAGTACGCCCGCGAGTTGTCCGCCACCAGGCCCTCGTAGAACTCCAGCGCCTCCGCCGGCCAGCCCTGAAAGTCCATGCCACCCATCCTCGCTGCCGGGCCCGGCCGCCGCCATTAACCGGTGCACGCTGGCGTGGCCTCTGTTAGCCTTCGCAGCATGGACATCTCCTGAGGCTCCCGCGCCGTTACTGCGCCATCATCCGATTTCCAGCGTCAGGAGGCATCATCATGGCAGTCAGGAAGTCCCGGTCGAACGACAACTCCGAGCCGGCCGAAGAAACCCCCGAGCCGCTCAACCGCGCCGAGCGACGCGCGCAGCAGCACGGCAAGAAGACACCGTCGTCGACCCCGCCGGGCGTGCGGGACGACGCCCGCGGGCACTCTGACCAGGTGCAGGGCCACCAGCGCCGCGCCGGCCGCCGCGGTAACCGCTGACCGGCCGGCAGCGCGTTACTGGTACGAGATGAAGCGCGGCAACGGGTCGATCGCGGCCGTCTCGGCCGGTGTCATGGTGGGCTGGTCCTCGTCGTAGAAGTTCTTCCAGCCCCACCACACCCCGTCGGGCGCGTTGCGCAACAGCGCGTTCCAGGTCTGGAACTTCTGCGCGTGGGTGCCGAAGCCGTCGGCGTGGATCAGCACCGCCACCTCGTCCCGGCTGGTGTCGACCGCGTCCCGGTTGGTGATCATCCGCAGGGTGAACTGGTGCAGCACCAGCAGTTTCTGGGGTAGCGCGTGTGCCGCGGTCAGGTCGGCGAGCCACTCGACGACCTCGTTGACCTCCTCGGCGTCCACCGAGCCGATGTGCACCATGTGTCGCTGGTCGGGCGCCAGCCGCCACTCCGGGTCGAGCGCCAGGCCTACGTGCGGCTGGACCAGCAGCTGCTCGTACTCCTTGGCCTGGGTCAGGAAGTCGGTGTGTCCGGGCTGCAGGTCCAGCACGACGTAGACCCCGGCCTCGTACGCGGCCTGCACCCATGGCTCGAGTTCGGACACCGGCGTACGGGTGGAGTAGTCGCCTTCGGGGCCGGGGCTGGCGGCAGCAATGGTAGTGATGATCTCCAGTGTCGGCACCACCGGCTCGTCCACCAGCGACTCGTACGCCGCGGCGACCTCCTTCGCGCGCGCGATCGCCTCCTCCATGGGCTGCTCCCCGAGGGCACCGAGCACCGGTGTGTCCGGGTGCCCGTACAGGGCGACCATGACCCGACCGGGGTACACCACCTGGCCGCCACCGGGCAGCTGCACACCGGTGGCCACCACTTCCAGCCGGCTGCGCAGGGTCTCTACCGGCCCGAATGCTGCGCCGAGCGCGATGGTGTGCGTCGGCGGCTGCTCCGACAGCTCCTCGATCAACGCCGGGTCGGTGCGGGGGTCGGCGGCGTCGGTGACCAGCACCCGCGCGCCTGCTGCCCGGGCCGTGGCGGCGGCCGCCACGGTGTGGGGCGTGTCCGGGGTGAGGACCGCGAGCCCGGCCAGCGGCTCGGCCGCCGTCACCGTCACCGGCGCCGCGGCTGCCGCTGCCGTACCTGCGGCCGGCGTCACCCCGGGGCTCGGCACCGCCGACGCCATCGCCCCGGCCACCCCGTCAGAGGGGTCGGTGGGCACCACATCGACGGCCAACTCGAGGTCACCGGCCCAACTCGCGGCGGCGTCGCCGACCGCGAGCACGGTTCCCGCGTCCAGTCGGGTCAGCTCGTCACGCAACGCGGCCGACCCGTCCGCGCCAGCGGAGTCCCCGCCGGGGCCGAGCACCAGCATCGGGACCCCGGTTTCGGCGACGGTGGCCGCCGCTTCCTGCTGGCCGTCGGTATCGGCGGCGCTGGCGAGCATTACGACCGGTGCCCGGTCGTAGAGCGCCTGACTGATGGCGAGTGCCAGTTCGGCCGGATTCTCCTCGGTGAGGATGGTCACGTTGTCGGCCGGCATGCTGGTCTCCGGGGAGACCGCCGTCGGTTCTCCGCCTGTCCTGTCCTGGTCCGTACTGCAGCCGGCCACGACCAGAGTCATGGCGAGAGCGGCAGTGAGCGCACGGCGTCGCCGCATACGGGTCTCCTGCTGAGTCGCCGGGGGAGGGGCGTTACACACGCTAACAGCAGGTCGGCCGATAACAGGGCGGAATCGACAATTTAGCGCCCGAAACGCACGTTTTGACCAGTTACAGCTGGCGATCTTGGTCGGTCACTCCACCCGGGCACGCAGTTCGGCGAGCCGGCCGTCAGCTGGTGCACCGCCGTGACCGTGGCCACCACCCGCGTCCAGTCGGCGTCGTCGGCCGGCGGGCGGCCCTCGACGAAGCGCTGCACCATCACCCCGCCGACGTGCCGGCGGCCGTCGTCGGCCGGCACCGTCACCGGCACGCCGATGTCGTGCGCGTGCAGGTGCGCCAGCAGGTCCAGCTCCCAGTCCAGCGCCGCCACGGATCGGCCGGAGCAGCGCACCACCAGCCGGTCGTCGCCGCGGTGGGCGCCCCACACCGGGTTGCGCACGCCGCCGGTCAGCGGCGCGTCCAGCTCCACACCCGGCCAGGCGGTCACGTCAGGCGGGATGGCGACGTCCCGGTGGGGCGCGGCCATCAGAACGACCGCAGCGGGAAGACCTCGAAGGCCACCCCGTACCGGGCGCCGAGCCGGCTGCCCACCCCGCGCGCGAGCGACTCCAGGAACTCCTCCGGGTCGAAGGTGCCCGAGCCGAGCCCGCGCAGGTACTGCTCGTGGGCCTGCAGGGAGGCCACGCCCCGGTCGAACGTGTCGGTGACGTCGACTCCGTGTCCGGCCTCCGGGGAGTTGGCGACCCAGACCTGGCGTACGTCGCCCCACGGCTGGAGCCCGTCGTCGAGCAGGTCGGTGAACACCCAGCGGTTGCCGGCGTCGCGCACGCCGTCCAGCACCGCCCGGCCCGTGGCGATGTGGTCGGCCTGGTTGAGTGCCGAGCGCCCGTCCCAGGTGTCGCGGAAGTTGGTGGTGATGACGACCTCGGGCCGGTGCTGGCGCACCGCCCGGGCGATCGCGCGGCGCAGCGGCAGCCCGTACTCGATGACGCCGTCGGCGAAGCCGAGGAACTCCACGGTGTCGACGCCGACCACGGCCGCGGAGTTGCGCTGCTCCTGCTCGCGCAGCGGCGCGCACTCCTGCGGCGACATCCCGTCGATGCCGGCCTCGCCGCTGGTGGCCAGCGTGTAGACGATGTGCTTGCCCTGCGACGTCCAGCGGGCGATCGCCGCGGCGGCGCCGAACTCGAGGTCGTCCGGATGTGCCACCACCGCCAGGCCGCGCTGCCAGTCCTCGGTCAGCGGCTCCAGCGGTGGCGGCTGTTGCTGCTCAGTGGTGTCGGACATTCCCCCATCATGGCAGGTCCGATCGCGACGGTCAGGTGATAGTGATCATGTGGGCTGGTCGCGGCCGTCACCGGCGGTGGAAGACCAGCTCGTGGATCGACCGGCCCTGGGCCAGCGCCCGCTGCTCGTACTTGGTCGCCGGCCGGTGCGGCTGCGGAGGCGCCCACCGCTGGTAGGCGTTCACCAGTCCCGGGTCGGCCTCGAGCGTGGCCAGCATCACCTCGGCGTAGTCGGGCCAGTCGGTGACCGCGTGCAGCGTCGCGCCCGGCGCCAGGCGCGAGCGCAGCAGCGCCACGTGGGCGGGCTGGAACAGTCGGCGCTTGTGGTGCCGGGCCTTGGGCCACGGGTCCGGGAAGAAGGAGTGGATGGCCGCCAGGCTGTCGGGTGCGATGCGCTGCTCCAGCAGCGTCAGCGCGTCGCCGTGGGCGACCCGGACGTTGGTCAGGCCCTGCTCCTCGACGAGCAGGAGGAGATCCGCCACCCCGGGGGCGTGCACCTCGGCGGCCAGGTAGTCGCGGTCGGGGTCGCCGGCGGCCATGGCTGCGGTGGCATCGCCCATGCCCGAGCCGATCTCCAGCACCAGCGGGGCTTGCCGGCCGTAGAGCGCGGCGGGGTCGAGCCGGTCGCCGGCCACCTCCACGCCGTAGCCGCGGAGCAGTCGCGCGAGCGCGTCGCGCCGCCGGGTGCGCAGCCGCCCGCGGCGCCCGTAGTAGGTCTGCACCCGGGTCTGCGCGCGCCCGCCCGGCGTCGCTGTTCGCCCCCCTTTGCTCTGCACACACATACGCTATCGCGGTGGCCGCGGCAGTCGCCGCGGCGCGTGGCGAACGCGTGCGCAGAGCAAAGGGGTACGAGGGGTGACCGACCCGGTCGGTCAGAGGCCCGGGAATGCCGTGTCAGCGGTTGTCAAAGCTGCCGCTGTTGACGGAGTTGATGAAGCGATTCCAGTCAGGACCTGGAAACTGGAGAATCGGCGTTGGGTCGTCGGAGTCGCGGACGGCCATGCCGTCGTCGTATAGATGTACTTCAAGGCAAGCGCTCGACTCGCAGTAGCTGCTCTTGCGCCAGGCCGCCGTGGGCCCAGGGTGCGCGACTGTCACTGGTATACCTCACGAACGAACGTCGTTACAGGCGTCAAAGGTTGCCGCTTCGGGTGGGCGGCTCAGCGAACGCGCGTCACCGGTAGGGACGCGCCGGCAAGCAATCTACGGCAATGGGCGCCCCCTGTCGATCGAGGAAAGCATCTCCGCAGCGCTGCTCTCAATCAGACGCAGTGACTCCTCGCGTGTCATGCACCGGTTCCACATCTGGTCGAAGTACTTCCGGTAGCGGACGATCACGGAAGTCTCTTCGTTGAGTTCGTCGAGAAGTTGAGTTTCACGGTAGAGCACTTCGCCGTCACTGGCGCCTAGATCGAAGATTATGAATGGTCCGAGTATGGTCAGCACGGCGGCGTCCGCGAACGGCACGATCCGTACGGTGATGTGGGGTTCACTGGCCAGGGCGGCCAGCTCGTTGAGTTGCTCGGACATGATCCGGGTGCCGCCGACGTGCCGGGACATCACCGACTCGTCCAGGATGACCAGGTAGTTGGGCGGGTCCGGGCGCATCAGCGCCTGCTCCCGGCGCCACATGCGGATCTCCAGTCTGGTGTCCCGCTCGGCCTCGGACAGTTCGTTGGCCCAGAAGTTCAGGACGTACTCGGCGTAGTCGTGCGTCTGCAGCAGGCCCGGCACGAGCGTCGGATGGAAGACGCGGATCTCGCTGGCTCCCATCTCGTACTGCATCAGCGAGAGAATGCCCGGGGTGAGATTCTCGCGGTAGTGGGGTTTCTCCCACCACCATCCGCGGGAGCGGGCCTGCCGCGCGTCGGCCAGCAGTTGCTGGACCCGGTCGGGGTCGGTGACCTCGAACAGGCGCAGCATCGCCTGCAGGTCAGTGGACGAAATATTTACATCGCCGGATTCAATACGGTTCACTTTTGACAGCGACCACTCCAGCGTCTCGGCCACGTGCTGCTGGGTGAGCCCGCGCGCTTCGCGCGCACGGCGAAGTGCGAGCCGGACGCGGTGGCGGGCCACCGCGGGTGGCACTCCCTGCACCAGGGTCACCCCGTACTCCTCGCGGATAGCGGCCCGCCCTGCGGCCGTCTGCGATGTGGCAGGGCGGAACCAGCTATCTGATATGACGCACCCTACACCTGTCCGGGTATGTCCGGGGGGATGTTCACCACCGGTCCTGCCTGTGTTCCATCGCCCGGGTCAGCCCCCTCGTCACCTGACCGAATTCGCGCGCGTCGGTGGTGTGGTAGAGCGTCTCCGCCCGGCCGCGGTAGAGGGCGACCAGGGTGTGCTGGGCCCGGGTGAGCCGCACGCAGGCGCCCCTGACCACCACCGCCGACAGCAGTACGACGAGCAGGCCCAGCGCCAGCAGAGGTGAGTCCGGCGGGGAACGATCATGCCACTGCAGGAGCAGCATCACCGCCGCCGCACCGGCCATGCTGTTCGATCCGGACCGGACGGAGGTCAACGCGGCGGCCTGCGCGCTCTCCTCGACGACTCCGGGCCGGGTCAGGTGCGCAAGACGGAACACTCGTCGGGAGGGACAGTGCACCTCGAACACCTCATGGGTGATCCGAACGCACGGTCCGATGTAGTAGAGGACCATGACAACTCCCTCCGGCCGGGCCGTTCCAGAGGGAGCTGGTGAGGCGTATACTCGTGGTTCTAGTCCAACCCTCTGTAACGGGGTAGGCCTAAGCGGTGCTCGGGTGCCAGCCGGGCACCGCTTTCACGTCTTTTCAGTTATCGGCACGACTGCGAATTTCTTCGCTGCAACGACCCCCTTGTCGTTACCGTACTGTTATTGCATTGTCTCCAAAGTGGCGCTTGATCGCCACCTCGATTCCTGCCTCACTTGCAATCGCCATCCGCAGATCTGCGATATCGCAGGTAGCGAGCTTGCACTTACCGCGCGCGCCGGGGGAAAAGCCGCGCGGGAACCCCGCGACCGGCCCGCCAGCGCCCTGCGCAGCCCCCTGGCATTCGGCTCCAATACCTACGGGGGGTATGCTGGTGGCATGACGACGCCGGAAAGCACCCATGATCACGTCGAGTACTGGTACGCCCAGAACAAGCCGGCGCTGCTGGGTCGCCTGCGGCGGATCGAGGGCCAGGTGCGGGGTGTGCACCGCATGGTTGACGAGGACACCTACTGCATCGACGTGCTGACCCAGATCGCGGCCACGACCAAGGCCCTGCAGGCGGTCGCGGTCGGCCTGCTGGAAGGCCACCTGGCCCACTGCGTGGTCGACGCGGCACGCGAGGACGCCGACCCGACCGCCAAGGTCAAGGAAGCCACCGACGCGGTCGCCCGCCTGATGCGGGTGTAGCGCGGGGGCGACCACCACGAACCCCTCACGACCAGAAGGAGCCCCCATGACCGTCGCCACCACCTACCAGGTCACCGGCATGACCTGCGGGCACTGCGAGTCCGCCGTCAAGGCCGAGCTGTCGCAGCTGCCCGGCGTGCACGACGTGCAGGTCGACCTGAGCACCGGCGGGGTCACCATCACCTCCAACGGCCCGCTGCCGATCGATGAGGTGCGCACCGCCGTCGACGAGGCCGGGTACACCCTGGCCGGCCAGTCCACGTGAGCGCCGACGCGACCTACCTGCAGCTAATCGAGCTGCAGGTCGGAGGCATGACCTGCAGCAGCTGCGCGGCCCGGGTGGAGAAGAAGCTCAACCGTCTCGACGGCGTGCTGGCCACGGTCAACTTCGCCACCGAGACCGCCCACGTGCGCTTCCCGACGCACCTGAGCGTCGACGATCTCGTGCGCACGGTCGAGGCCACCGGCTACACCGCCGCGCCGCCGGCGCCGCCCGGCGAGCAGGCCGCAGCCGCCGACGACCGGGAACCGGCCGAGCACGCGCTGCGGCGCCGCCTGATCGCCAACGCGGTGCTCAGCGTGCCGGTGTTCGTCCTGACCATGACGCCGGCGATCCAGTTCACCTACTGGCAGTGGGTGGCGCTGGCGCTGGCCACCCCGGTGGTCACCTGGGGCGCGTGGCCGTTCCACAAGGCGGCGCTGGTCAACGCCCGGCACGCCACCGCCACCATGGACACGCTGATCTCGCTCGGCGTCACGGTGGCGTACGCGTGGAGCGTCTACGCCATGGTCTTCGGCCACGCCGGCGAGCCGGGCATGACCATGTCCATGTCGCTGCTGGCCGAACGCGGCGACGCGACCGAGCACATCTACATCGAGGTGGCAGCGGCGCTGGCCACGTTCCTGACCATCGGGCGGTATTTCGAGGCGCGCGCCAAGCGGCGCGCCGGCTCCGCGCTGCGGGCGCTGCTCGACATGGGCGCCAAGGACGTCACGCTGGTGCGCGACGGCGCCGAGGTACGGGTGCCGGTGGCGGACCTGCGGGTGGACGATGTGTTCGTGGTGCGCCCCGGGGAGAAGATCGCCACCGACGGGGTGGTGGTCGAGGGCGCCTCGGCGGTGGACACCAGCATGATCACCGGCGAGAGCGTGCCGGTGGAGGTCGGCCCGGGCGACCACGTGGTCGGCGCGACGGTCAACGCCGGCGGGCGGCTGCTTGTGCGCGCCACCCGGGTGGGCTCGGACACGCAGCTGGCCCAGATGGCGAAGCTGGTCGCCGAGGCGCAGTCCGGCAAGGCCCCGATCCAGCGGTTGGCCGACCGGATCTCGGCGGTGTTCGTCCCGGCAGTGATCCTCGTGGCGCTGGGCACGCTGGCGTTGTGGCTCGCGGTCGGGGTCGGCTCCGCGTTCGCGCTGACCGCGGCGGTGGCGGTGCTGATCATTGCGTGCCCGTGCGCACTCGGGCTGGCCACCCCGACCGCGCTGCTGGTCGGCACCGGCCGGGGGGCGCAGATCGGCATCCTGATCAAGGGTCCGGAGGTGCTGGAGTCCACCCGGCGCATCGACACGGTGGTGCTGGACAAGACCGGCACCGTCACCACCGGCGAGATGGCGCTGGTCGGCAGCGCCCCGGCCGGCGGGTTGGACGCAGACGAGTTGGTGCGCCTGGCCGGTGCGGTGGAGTACGCCTCCGAGCACCCGATCGCCCGCGCTATCGTCGCGGCCGCCCCGCAGCCGCTGTCCGCGGTAACCGAGTTCACCGCGCTGCCGGGGCTCGGTGCCCGCGGCACCGTGGACGGCCGGCGGGTGCTGGTCGGGCGGCCGCGCCTGCTGGCCGACGAGGGCATCGAGGTGCCGTCGGTCGACCCGGACGGGCGCACCCCGGTGGCGGTGGCGGTCGACGGCGCGTACGCCGGGACGCTGTTCGTGGCCGACACCGTCAAGCCGACCTCGGCCGCGGCGGTGGCGCACCTGCGGGCGCTGGGGCTGACCCCGGTGCTGCTCACCGGTGACACCGAGGCCACCGCCCGGGCGGTGGCCGCCGAGGTGGGCATCGACGAGGTGATCGCCGAGGTGCTGCCGGCGGACAAGGTGGCGGTGGTGGAGCGGCTGCAGTCCGAAGGGCGGGTGGTGGCGATGGTGGGCGACGGCGTCAACGACGCCGCGGCGCTGGCCACCGCCGACCTGGGCCTGGCCATGGGTACGGGGACCGACGTGGCGATCGAGGCGTCGGACCTGACGCTGGTGCGCGGCGACCTGACCGCCGCGCCGCAGGCGATCCGGCTGTCGCGGGCGACCCTGGGCACCATCAAGGGCAACCTGTTCTGGGCGTTCGCCTACAACACCGCCGCGATCCCGCTGGCGGTGTTCGGTCTGGTGACGCCGGTGCTGGCGGCGCTGGCGATGGCGCTGTCGAGCATCGCGGTGGTGACCAACAGCCTGCGCCTGTTCCGGTTCGACCGCCGCCCCGCCGGACGGTCTCCCCTCGCATGGCGTTCGGTGTCGGCCCGGTCTGACGTCCAGTAGCTGTCCATGGGCTGTCCAACATGGTCCGCTATGTTTGAGGATGTCGATGCCGTTCCACCGTTGGCCGTACGCGGCCCGGGACACGCCCGAAAGGAGAGTGTGATGGTGACCCTGGCACCCGAGCGCCCTGACGAGCTGGTTACGAAGCTCCGTCGGGGGGTGGACCTGGATGACCTGGCAAACCCGGCCGGTGCGCGGTTCGCCGACGGCTACACCGAGCACGAGATCACCATGACCAGCGGCATGTTCACGCAGGAGAACGACCCCATGCACACCCAGTACCGCATCTGCTGCGAGAACCCGATCTGAGTGCAGACCTTCCCCCGATGAGCAGCGGGCGAGATCGTGATGACCAGCAGTCCGATCCCGTCCACGGCGCACACCGCGCTCGGCCGTTGGAACGGGGACCTGCGCCCGGTCTGCTGCGCTGCACCCGTGCTGCCGGGTTGAGCAGCGGCGACCACCGGGACGTCGACACGCGCGGCGTCCCGATGCTCGCCGGACCATGAGACACGTACCGACCGTGGGAGGTTCATGACCATCGGACCGGCCGCCGGGGACGCGTACGGGGTCCCCGGCCGTGACACCGACGGGATCCCGGCCGGTGGCGTCTACCGGGTGCTGCGTCCATGGGTCGACCCGGCAGCGACCGAGGTCGCGATGCGACTGGAACGGACCGCCGGGCTCGCCGGCGACGAACGACAGGCACTGGCCGACGGTGCCACCGCTGCCCTGCGGGAGGTGGTGTGGCGCCACGTACGGCGGGTGGTGCTGGTGGAGATGCACGCCGCCCGCCTCACCGGCCGGCTCGGTGCTGCCGACGCCGACGCCGCCTGGGACGAGTGGGTGCAGACGCTGGCCGCGCCCGGCGGGTGGGAGAAGCTCACCGAGCCGTACCCGGACCTGGCGGCGCGCCTGCGGACCGTGGTCGACAACCGGGTCGCCGCCGCCTGCCGGCTCGCCGGGCGGTTCGGCCGGGACCGGCGGCGGCTGGCTGCCCTGCTCGACGGGGACCCGGGCCGGCTCACAGAGGTCGTCATCGACGCGGGCGTCGGGCAGCAGGGTGGACAGACCAACGCCGTCCTGCGGCTCACCGGCGGGACAGTCCACTACCGACCGCGGCCGGTGACCGCAGAGGTGGCGCTGGCCCGGCTGCTCGACACGGTCCTTTCTGACGTACCGGAAGAGACCCGGATCCGGGTGCCGGCGTGCCTGCCCCGCCGCGACGACGATGGCGGATACGGCTGGGTGGCGCACGTGCCGCACCGGTACTGCCGCGACGACGGCGAGCGGCGCGCATTCCACCGCGGGTTGGGCCACTGGCTGGCGGTGATGCGCCTGCTCGGCGGCGGTGACCTGCACGCCGGCAACGTCGTCGCGCACGGCCCGGTCCCGATGCTGGTCGACTGCGCCACCCTGTTCATCCCCCGGCGCACCCCGCAGGCCACGGGTCGCGTCGCCGCGGTGGGCCAGGCCACCGAACTGCTCGGCCGGTCGATGCTGCGCACGCCGCCGGTGCCCGCCCGCCCGCCGGTGCTCGCCTGGTGGGACGGCGCGCTCAACCCCGCGCGCTGCGGGTCGCACCGCCCCGGCCCGGAACCCGACCTGCACCGGTTCGGGCGGCAGGTGCGGAACGGTTTCCGGGAGGCCTCGGAACGGATGCGTGCCCTGGACGAGGCGGGGACGTTGGGGGAGGCTCTGGCCCGGGTCGCCGACAGCCCAGTGCCCGTGGATCTGCGCGGCACCGGCACCTCCGAAGACCTGATCCACATGCTGTGGCACCCCGGTGCTCTGTTCGAGCCGGAGAAGGCGGTCGCCCGTGCTGCGGCGATGCTGGCCGGCCGGGCGGCCGACCGGCCCGGCACCCCGGACGCCCCCGACCTGCTCGCCGCCGAGGTGGCGCTGCTGCGCGACGGGGACGTGCCGGTGTTCACCACCGTGCCCGGACGCGCGGCGCTGGCCGGTCCGCGCGGCACGTCCGAACTCCGCGGCCCCGACCTGGCCACTGAGGCGTGGCGCGCCTGGCGCGGCACCGACCGGGACGCCGAGCACCAGGTGTTACGCACGGCCCTGATCTGCGGGTATCTCAACGACGGCTACGCCGAGCCGCCGTCGGCGCGCACCGCCTCCCCGGTGCCGGCCGGCGAGCTGGACCGGTGCCGGCGCGAACAGGCCGCGCTGATCGTGCGGCGGCTGGCCCGGTCGGCGGTGCGCGGCCACGACGGTACGGTCACCTGGCTGGTGCCGGCGCTCGACCGGGGCCGTTGGAGCGTGGGTTCCACCACGCCCGGCGTGTACGACGGCTACGCCGGCGTCGCGGTGCTGCTCGCCGGTTACCGGTGGGAGGTGCGGCACGGCCGGGCCGACCCGGTGCCCGACCTGGACCGGCTTCTCGACGCGGTGCTGCATTCCCTGCGCACCGGGGCCGACGGGTACCCCTCCCCGGGGGCCTACCAGGGCCTCGGCGGGCAGGTCTGGTGCTGGCTGCTGCTGGCCCGGCTGGGCGCGGTGTCCAGCGACGAGGCGCTGGCGCGGGCGCAGGAGGCGGCGGCGCGGTTGCCGGAAGCGCTGGCGACCGACCGGGCGTACGACCTGCTGGCCGGGACCGCGGGGGCGGTGGTGCCGCTGCTGCGGCTGGGCGAGTGCACCGGCGACGCACGCTGGCGGGAACTCGCGGGTACGGCCGGGCAGCGTTTGCGCGACGCCGCCGTGTGGACCGACGGCGGTGCGACCTGGCCCAACGGGGTGACGGAGTCCCCGACCATCGGCGTTTCACACGGGTCTGCCGGCGTCGGGTGGGTGCTGGCCCGGCTCGCCGCCGCCACCGGGGACGCCGCCGCGGCCGAGCTCGCCGACGCCGCCTTCGCCTGGGTCGATTCGTACTACGACCCGCACCGGGGGGGATGGTTGGACGCCCGGCCGAAGGCGGGTGACGAGCCGCTGGTGAGCTGGTGCCACGGGTCGGCCGGGATCGGGCTGGTCGCCGCCGACCTGCATGCGGGGGACCCGCACCGGTGGAGCGACGTGCTTCGCCGTGCGGCGGAGGCGACCTGGCCGGGAGGTTTCGACCTGCAGTTCACCCTCTGTCACGGTGAGGCGGGAGGCTGGGAGGTGCTCGACCGGGCGTGGCGGGCCGGGCTGGGGCCGCCGGGGGCCGACCGCGAGGCGGTCACGGCCCGGTTCGTGGGCTCGGTCGCCGAGTACGGGCCGGCCACCGGGATAACCCGGGAAACGTGGTCCCCGGGGCTGCTCGTCGGCAGCGGCGGTGTGGCCTACCAGCTGCTGCGGATGCGCCAGGAGTGTGACCTGCCGTCGATCCTGCTGCCCGACCCGGGGGCGTGAGCGTAGGGTGCCACGACCGGGACGGCGTGGGCGTACAGCGCGTGTCCAGCCCCCTTCCAACGCGGTCATCGATGCTGGACTTGTGACCAGCCACGCTGGATGGAGCGTGGTGCGACTGTGGAAGGAGCGCATGATGGCGACTCTGACGCCTGAACGTGCCGACGCGCGCGTGGTGCAGCTGCGGCGGGGCATGGAGATCGACGGCATGGAGAACCCGGCCGGCGAGCTGTTCGCCGATGG
>SLSW01000314.1 GCA_007130245.1 Micromonosporaceae bacterium | reverse complement strand
GTTCCCACGCGCCGCGGGCCACGTCGGCAAGGAACCGGTTGGCGGTGGAGATCCCGAACCTGGTGGTCAGC
Source organism: Micromonosporaceae bacterium (assembly GCA_007130245.1). Classification (GTDB taxonomy): domain Bacteria; phylum Actinomycetota; class Actinomycetes; order Mycobacteriales; family Micromonosporaceae; genus Natronosporangium. The sequence continues at coordinate 3,868 of SLSW01000314.1, read as the reverse complement.
AGGTAGTCGACCTCGGCCACCACCATGTGTGAGACCAGCATCGGACGCTGCAGGCGGGGCAGGATGCCGACACAGGCACCGTGCTCGGCCGCGTCCGGGTCGATGGTGGCCAGGATCGCGCTCGTATCCGCGATGATCACTGGCCGACGCCGTCCAGCTCCTCAGCCGCCCGAGCAGCCCAACCCGGATCCCCGCTGGGCGCATACCCGGTCGCGGGCAGCGGCATGTCACCGCGGCGAAGCGGAATCACCGCCGCCACCGGCTGCCCCCGGTCGGTCACAATGAGCCGCTCACCGGCCTTGACCCGGCTGAGGATCTGACTCGTCCGGTGGGAGAGGTCACGCACCCCCACGGCGTGCTCTTCCCAGCTGCTCTCAGCAGCGTGTCCGCTCATGTGGTAACCATACCCCATCTTGTGACCACATCCCAGGCACCGACGGCCCGCATCTCGCCCAGACATCGGTCTCACGAGCGACACAAGTCAGACCGCCCTTGCCTACGGCTGCGACCACCAGAATCGGCCCCTGAGCTGCGGGAACGGGGTTCGTATGCAGCCAGGTATGGTCCACCATAGGTTGTGATCAGGCTATTGACCTGCGTCTTCACGGTTCGGACAGCAGCTGTGCTCGCTAGCATGATTTGGGTGCCTTTGGTCCGGCTTAAGGCCACGGTCTGCGCGGAATCGCCCACCGGAAATTCACACGCCGTGCGCCAAGGGTCGCTCAAGCCGGTCGTCGCAATACTGCCCCTGTGATCAGCGATCGGGGTATACGTACATCGCGGATGCCCGGCCGGTCAGCTACGCAGACCCAGGCGATGTCAACACTCCATTGACTTCTCACAGCGCCTGGGCGGCCGTGGGACGGTGGCAGTAGGTGACGGACGCCCGGCGGGAGATGCCGCCGGCGATTCGCTTTCGGCGCTAGGCGTCCTGGCGGCGCTGCGCGCGGACCACGACCGGACCGAGCTGGAGCTCATCGACAAGGCCAGGCGAGGTGGTGCCAGCTGGCTCTCGGTGGCGCGAGCGCTGGGCCTGCGGTCTCGGCAGGCGGCCGAGCAGCGGTGGCGCCGCCTTCGGGGTCAAGCCGGGATCACTCGCAGTCGTCAACAAATCACTGACGACCTGCCAGCCGCGCTGGTACGCCACCAGGTCGTGGTCGTCGGATGCTGCTCGCCGGACGGTTGAGCGCCGAGACTGACCCGGTCGGCGCCACCGACGGCGACCACCCGTGGCCGCCCGTGTCGCTGGCCTGGCAGGCCCTGTCCCAGGCCCGCAGCGCGCCCCCAGGAGCTCTCCATGACCTGGCCAGGCTGGCCGTCGGCGATCTGCGGCGAGTGCAGGCCGAGGTGCTCGGACAACCGCTCGCGGACGCAGTCTCACGGCTGGCATGCCTAGTCGGTCGACGCCAGACCTGAGCCGTAAGGGCTCAAGTAAGCATTGACCGGCCGATCGCACCTCGCTAGATTGAGCGGACCCGACTCAATCTAGGAGGGCTCTGGGTCGGCGACGGGATCAGCAAAATTGGCTCCGGCGTCGTGGTGGTGGCGGTGCCCGTGCTGGCGGCCACCGTACTGGACGCCTCCACCTGGCAGGTGGGGCTGCTGGCCACCTCCGCCGGCCTGCCCTACCTGCTGATCGGACTCCCGGCAGGTGCCTGGAGCGACCGCATTCGTCGCCGGCCCGGTCCTGGTCGCGGCCCGGCCCCACCCTCGGCGGTCAGCTCGCGACCGCACTCGGGGCGCCGCTCGCGCTGGTCGCGGCTGTCATCGGGTACCTGTGGTCGGCAGTCTGGATCGCCTCCATCCGCACCCGGGAGCCACTGCCGCCCTGCGACGAGCACCATCTGCTGCGCGAGATCAGCCAGGGCATGCGCTTCGTCCTGACGCACTCGTTCATCCGGACCACCACCCTGCATGCCACCGCCGCGGTGTTGTGCCTGTCCACCCGGTACGCCGTGGAAGTGCTGTTCCTGCTTCGTACCGTCGGTCTGTCAGCGGCGGGCGTGGGCATGCTGATCACGCTGGCCGGGCTCGGCGCGATCGCCGGTGCACTGCTGGCCGCCCGGATTGCCCGCTGGCTCGGCCGGATCCTGACCATCTGCTGGGGCGGATGCACGCCACCACCCGGTTTCTGGCGTGGGCGGCGCTGCCGCTCGGAGGCGTGCGGCGGAGCACTCGGTACAGTGCTCGGACTGCGCGCCACTCTATGGCTGACCGCGGTGGGTCTGCTCGCGGCCTCGCTGTTGCTGGTGTTGTCGCAGGTGTCTCGCAGGTCAAGAGCCAGGTACGGGCCAGCAGCGAGCTACGACACCGCGCCGACGAGTAGCTCGCGGTCTTTGGGTCGCAGCTGGTGCTTCAGCCGATGTGCCTTGATCAGCGAGTCGGCGATCTGGCACACCCGAGCAGTCTCGACGTCCGCCAGTGAGACGGCCGGTGTGGTTCATCTACCGGGACCAGACCTGGTGGATCGGCAGCGACGAGCAGTCGGTAAAGGTGCGCAACGTCCAAGCGGACCCCCGCGTCGCCTTCGCCTTGGAGGACGGTGCCGCGCCAGTGGTCGCCGAGGGCCGGGCGCAGCTGCGCGGCGATGCTATCATTAGTTCAAGATGCTATCACAATCCTTTGAGGGAGGCTGCTGTGGCCGCGATCACCATTCGCAACCTGTCCGAGGAGACCCATCGTGCGCTCAAGGCCCGTGCGGCCGCAAGGCATCGCAGTACTGAAGCTGAGGTGCGCGCGATCCTCGATGCTGCGGTCGCGCCTGCGGACCGGGTCAAGGTGGGTTCCCTGCTGGCCTCCATCGGCCAGGAGGCGGGCGGCGTAGAGTTGGCGGTCACGCGCGAGAAGACCAGCCGTGAGCCGCTGGATCTTGCGTGATCATCCTCGACACGAACGTCATCTCCGAGCCACTTCGTCCCAGGCCGGGCGCGGGTGTCGTCACCTGGCTGGATGCTCAGGCGGTCGAAACCCTGTACCTGACGACGATCAGTCTGGCCGAGGTGCGTTACGGCATCGCCTGCCTGCCCAAGGGTCGACGGCAGCAGGAGCTGCACGACCGGTTCGAAGGCGAGTTTGTGCCGTTGTTCCACGGGCGGACGCTGGCCTTCGACGAGCCGGCGACCACCGCCTACGCCGCCCTGCGAGCTCAGGCGCGCGCCCAGGGTTTGGCAATCGGTGACTTCGACGCACTGATCGCCAGCATCGCCAGCGTGACGGGATTCACGGTCGCCACCCGTGACACCGCGCCGTTCGAGGCCACGGGAGTCGCCGTGGTCAACCCCTTCGACGAGTCGGAGCGACCGCAGCCCTGCTCGGGTGGCACGACGTTGGAGCGTGACCCGACGATGCCGTAGTAGCAGGCCGGCTGCCGCGTCTCCACGCTCCCTCCACGATCCTTCTACCTACGGCCACGACCGCCACCATCGGGCCATGAGCTGCGGGAACGCGGTTCGTATGCAGCCAAGTATGGTCCACCCGAAACGCGTACCCAGACGCAGCACCTGCGCCGGAAGCAGCAGGTCAGGCGATTGATCGACTGCCCAGGTTGCCGCTAGGCATGCCATTGGCGCAGCACCAAGACGATCCGATGCTGGATTTCACGGAGGTGCCCGCCTACCGGCTGCGCGCCGGACGTGGGCCGTTGCGCGTCGATGCCCGCGACGTGGAACTGCTCAGCGGGCACGCCCGACTCGATGGCGTGGGGGCATGACCGCGCCGACTCAGTAGCGCCTCTGCTCGGGCCCTTACCCTGAATCCGTGGAGTCGGTCCTGGGGTGAGGGCTCTCGCCTGGCGTGATCTTGCGGGTGAGGTCGGGACGTAGTGATCCGCTGGCCCGTGCGTCCAGTGTGTCCCGTTAGTGGCTCGTTG
>SLSW01000340.1 GCA_007130245.1 Micromonosporaceae bacterium | reverse complement strand
GAGCATCCAAAGCAATCGTGTCACTAGGCGATTTCCGCTTTCCCACTAGCCTGCAACCTCGTGACCTGCACCTTTACATGATTCATGCACCCAGAACCGCCCGCAACTGTGGAACGCAGGCCTGACGTTCACACTCGGCACATACAAGATCGACGGACCGAAGGACGGGTCGACCGTCATCTACGATGCGGTCACGGAACCCCGGGGCTCCCGCCGCGAGGTATCGCTGGCCGGTACAGCCGCGTTGAGGACGCTCAACGGCCAAGGCGATGTGCACCTTGAGATGACAGTGGCAGAAGCCGAGATTACGGTCAGCGGCTCCCTGACTGCTTCCCGGCTCGAGAAGGTGCGGGTCGGCTCCACGGCACAACCACGTGCTGGCAGCGAGCCGGCCGCGGCGCCGCCGGACGTAACCGTCAAACGGCTCGCGAAGGGGTGTAACTTCTCAGGCAGCCTGGGCACTGTCAAATTGGCGAAGGTCACCGACAGCCTGACCGCGAGCGGGATAAAGTCGCTGGTCGTCGACGCGGACTGCAGCGGCCAGCTCGATGTCACGGCGAAGTCCGTGCGTACCGGCTCAGTCGTCGGCAACGGCGAGATCCGTAGTGACGACTTCCACTCAGGTGGTGAGGTCACCGCCCGAGACGGCGCTCTGCGGGTAGTGGCGAAAACCGCGCTCGTTGTCGAGGGAGCGGCCCACGGAGCGACCCTGTTCTGCCGGGATCCCGACTCCGAGCTCGTCCTCAGCCGCGGCGGCGACAAGCGCCGCATGCACGTCAACGAACCCGAGGTTACCGCCCGCGACGTCAAGAACATATTAACCAGGATCGGACAGAGTGCCCAGAAGATCAAGAGCGTTCCTGTCCGCAACTGCACCATCGACGCCAGCGGCGCCGCCAGCCTCTTCGACTCCGTAATGGCATCGCAGCTACGCGCCGGGGGCCGGGCGGTGATCGCGGGCGACCTCGACCTGCGCGGCGGGGACGCCGAGGACTCTGACGCGGAAGCGCAGTCGGTCGGCGGATCGCCGGAAGCGTTCGTATCCGAGGCGCCTACCTGCACGGCGGGAGAACTCATCGTCAATGGCACGGTCACTCAGGGCTCTGAACAGCGGATTGAAGTCGACACGGGTTTCTCCGCCGACACGCTCGTCGGCGGAGCCGTGATCGTCAACGATCTCCAGGCGGGTTACTTCGTCGCGAAGTGCACCGAGAGCGCGAAGGTCGCCGCAGGCAGGCTCGGCGTTGTCGAGCCACCGACCACGTGCGAACTTCGCGCTCACACACTCATGAACCTTGTCAACGGGGCGTCACCCGGCAACCAGCTACGGCTGCATGGCGACGGCGCCTTCGGCGCTCAAGTCGAGTCCGAGCTGGTTTGGGAACCAACGGGGTCCTCCGTGTGTGACCTGCGCAACGGCGCACACAACATTTCGGTCGAGTCCTCGGCTGCCGACCCGCACCAGGTACCCGAGCTACGGGTAGGGCACGGCGGGATCCTGGGGAAGCTGGGCCTCAAGGGCCGTCTTCTACTCACTGTAGGAGCAGAGGGCGGAGCCGAATCCGGGGGAAGACACAAAGTCAGACTCGCCTCACCCCTCTGGGAAGAGGTTGTTCTCAATACCGACGCCCACCTGGCCGTCGCGGCGGAGGACGCCAACTTGGGCCCGCTTCACCTGGACGCGGACGCGACGATCAGTCGAACAGCTGACAGCGAGGGCACTGTAGCGGTCCAGCTCGCTCGGCAGCCCGCACCGCGGTTTGAGCTGTCGCTCAACCCCAAGCAGGGCATACGGATCGAAGCGTCACCCACCGACACGCGGGTTATCGACGGCTCTGACTGCGGCCCGCCGCGGGTGGGGATAACCGGCGGGATCACGGAGATCGCGACCCAGCTGGTGGAGGTCGTATGCCGGCGGGACGGGCAAGCGGCGCCCACCCTTCAGGTGCCCGCCAACGGTGGCGTCAGCCGGCTGTCCGGAGAATTCCGGCTCGCGCTCCTGCGAGGTCGCATCACCGGCGTACCATCCCACGAACAAGCGGGCCGGAACCCGGACACCGGGCGCATGCACAGCCTCAAGTCCAAAATCGCGCGGTACTGGTGGCGTGTGTCTGGAGGCCGCACGAAGGGGCGCTTGACCGGTCGGGCCCCGGACCCGTCCTCGCGGATCCTCGCGGTGGTCGACCCGCCCGCGGCCGACAGCGGCAGGACGGCGCCGCTTGCAGGCGGGCAGCTCATCGGCGTCGACGTGACCCGACTCGAGTTCCCGGACCTACCCGCGCTGGAGCACCTTCACGTGTTCGACCCTGACGGCGACGCCCTGATGGACCACGCCAGCGCGGAGTCCCTGAACAGGCCGGAGCGCGCCCAGCGCCTCAAAATGCTTGCGGAGATCGTGTCCCAAAAAGCTAACTCCGGCGCTACTCGCTCTGCCGTGCTCTGGGCAATGGCCCGTGCCCACCACACCGCAGTCGACAGAGGCCACCGAATCGAGCGTGCCGCCCGACGCGTCCACAGATGCCTCGGATACGGGTACCGCCCCTGGCCACCTGCGATAACCTACGTCGCGACGCTGCTAGGTCTCAGCACGCTGCTTACTTTGACCGAACCAGAGTTGACATGCGCAGAACCAGATCCGGACAGCAGCTTCATCGAGGCGCCCTACCACTACGGACAACAGGTGCTGCGGGTCCTCCTGCTTCCCGTGACGTTGTTGAGGCTCGAGATCGGCGGAGCCGCGACCTACGCTCCGATCGGATGCCACGCGGCGTGGCACACCCTCGCCTTCGCAGTAACCGGCACGCTACTCGTCTTCCTCGTCCTTGCGGTACGCAACTACCTACGAGCGCCGAACCTCCGCTAGATTCGCGGGGCCGTGACAGCAGGGATGCCCCACACGGCGATGACCGGAACGCTCCGCACCGAATCGTCACCCCGGAAATGCGAAAGGAACTCATCCGGTGGTCACGGACATTCTGACCGTCGCGCCGGCCACCAGCGCCGGGAGCAGACAGGCGACCGTGCTCACGATCGCCTTGGCCGTCCTCGGTTCCAGCGTGGTAGCCGGTTTGATCGGCACGATCCTCGGCAACACCCGCGCCAACGCTGCGCCCGCCGCGAGCGCTACGCGCAGGTCGTACGGTGCCTCGTGGCGTGGGTCGAGTACCCATATCGCATCCGCCGCCGCACCAGCGATGATCCCGCCACCCTCACCGCCCTGGCCGACCGTGGACACGCCCTGCAGGAACAACTCGCCGAATCCCGCGCCTGGGTCGCCGCCGAGAGCCGGGCCTTGAGCGAGGTCCTCGACGGCTGCATCCGCGACATCACCAAACTGGTAGGGCCAGCGTGCGTCGCCGCCTGGCAGCAACCCCCCATCGCGACGAGCGCCGGAATGAACCTCGGTGACTTCGGCCCACGCGGTACCCAGCACATCGTCGCTCGGATAGAGTGCGCGATTATCTACCGCTTCGGGATCCGCCGCCTCATGTGGCGACGCTGGGTGCTTCACAGACTCCGCCGCCGAGCGGGTCTATCCGGAGAACGGACCGACCCCGCAGGCCAGGACCTGGTGGCCACTGACCGCAACTGAGTATCAGCGAATCCGTTGGCGCCGTCGATCACTACGCGACTCGATGACCCCCTGAACCGTGCGCTGCCTGGCCGACGCGCCCGCTGTTGGAAGTCCTTGGGTGGCCCGGATAGGGCTGCTGGCACACGCCGGCGGGCGCTCGCGAGCGTCACGAGCGAACTCAACGGGATGCTCTGTCCGTCATCCGTCCGTAAACAGCTGTATCGGGTGGGACGGAGCGGGACTCAGTGGGGCCGCCGGCCGGGCAGCGGCGCCCAGACGATCTTCGCGTTCGTGCGGGTCAACCGGTGTTTTCGCAGGTGGTGGCGGGTGTTGGATTCGAACCAACGAAGCTTTCGCGACGGTTTTACAG
>SLSW01000172.1 GCA_007130245.1 Micromonosporaceae bacterium | reverse complement strand
CGTGGCACCCGAGCTGGTCGTGGCACCCGAGCTGGTCGTGGCACGGATCGCGGCCGAACAGGACGGTGTCGTCACCGCCCGTCAGTGCCTCGCGGCCGGTATGCGCTGGCCGCAGGTCACCCGCCGGTATCGCAGTGGGGCGTGGCGAGGCGTCTTTCGCGGGGTGTACTACGTGCACGGCGGCTCACCCGAGGTGCCCATGCGCGCCCGGATCCGCGCCGGTGTGCTGGCACTCGGGCCGGACGCGGTCGCAACTCTGACCAGCGCGGCGCACCTGCACGGGTTGCCGTTCACGCCGCAGGACAGTGCGGTGCACGCGGCGGTGCCGGCCGAACGCAACCGGCTCGACCAACCGGGGCTGGTGGTACGGCAGCTCGTGGTCGCGACCGCCGACCGTACCGTCGTGGACGGGGTGCCGGTGACCTCGCGGCAGCGCACCCTCGCCGACCTGACCCTGCGCCTGAGCAGGTTCGACGCCGTGGCGATGCTCGATGGTGCGCTGCACCAGGGGGTGATCTCGGACGGCGACCTGCTCCTGGTCGCGGCCCACCTGCGCCGGCGCAGGGGGGCGGTGCGGGCGCGACGTCGGCTGGCGGAGGCGGACGGGCGGGCAGCCTCCCCGCTGGAGACGCGGCTGCGGCTGGTGTGTGTCGACGGTGGGTTGCGACCGGAGGCGGTGCAGTTTCCGATCCTTGATGACGACGGTCGGCTGTTGGCGGTGGCGGACCTGGCGTGGCCGAGCCACAGGCTGCTCGTCGAGGCGGACGGCCGGTTGGTGCACGCCACTGTGGAGGCGCTCTACCACGACCGGCGTCGCCAGAACGAGCTAGCTGCTCGAGGGTGGACGGTGATCCGGTTCACGTGGGCGGACCTGTCGCGGCCGGGCTATGTCGTCAACGCGGTGCGGCGCACCCTGGCCCGACAGGCACGGTCTTCCCTCACTATCCAGCAGCCCGCCACCCGGCGTTGATCATGGGGTACTTGCACGACACGCCGGGCAACACGCCGAGATTACTCCATGATCAACGCATCAAGGGGGAGGAAAGGTGGGGTGCGATCCGGACGACGGGGGGAACCGTCCGGACCGCACCCCTTGAGTAACGTCTGCTATTCGCCGGTGCGCTGCTGCGGGATCTGCCCCTGCAGCAGCGCGCGGACCTCGGACTCGCGGTAACGGCGGTGTCCACCCAGCGTGCGGATAGCGCTGAGCTTGCCCGCCTTGGCCCAACGGGTCACGGTTTTGGGGTCCACGCGAAACATGGAAGCGACCTCGGCCGGGGTCAGTAATGGCTCTGGTTCCTGCGTGCGCGACGCCATCGGTAAGTTCCTCCACAGCTGCCTGATCCTCCCGCGGGGGTGCGGAAGGTCGCCCATCTACACGTCGACGGCCGGGGGTCGCCGGCCGACGCTTCTCCATGGTCCGGCTAGTCCACGATGTCCGACATGGTACGAACGGCCGAACGTCGGTGGATGTACGGGGGATTGATGTCCGATTAATCTGTTTTCTCAGTCTAGATGCGCGCTTATCAGGGCAGGTTTTGCCGGAAAGGGGCAGGCCGGGAAGATCAGTTCGAACGCTCAAAAAGTTGGATTTCACGCCAACGGGTGACGAGCTTCTCGTACGCCTCTGTCGCCCCATCGGCGTCGCCGCGCGACAGGCACTCCAGGCCGGCGGCTACCAGCTCCGGTGAGTCGTCGTCGGTGAGCTGGTCGTCGCGCAGCAGGTCCACCAGCCCGCCGTAATCGAGCTCGACCACCGACCGCGGGTGGAATTCCTCCAGCCACCGGGTTCCTTCTTCGACCGCCTCGGTGATCGGCGCGTCGCCTACCGACTTGCGCAGCACGTTCAGCCCGCGGTGGGCGCGGCGGCGGGCGTGTGAGATCTCGGTGCGGTAGCGAAGCTGCCGCTGCCCGGGCCGGGTGGAGACCTGCCGCTCGCTGCCGTCGACGAACACGAACCAGCGCAGCGGCACCCCCCAGGTGGCGACCTGCTCGTGCAGCCGGTCGGCGGCCGAGCGCCAGTCGTCCAGCACCTGGCGGGCGAGCCCGGCCAGCGATGGGGGTACGAACGCGTCGGCGATCACCGAGGGCACACCATCGCGGGCGTCCAGCGCCGCCTCGGCCACCCGCACCCGCAAGCTCCACGGGCAGACCAGCAGCGTGTCATCGGTCTCCAGCACGTACGCCTCGTCCGGCAGGGCCGGCAGCCGGGTCCAGCCCGACCCGAGGGCCTCCATGACCGCGGTGCGCTGGCGCTGCGGTCCCTCGCCGGGCGTGACGGCACGCCCTTCCTCGACGTAGCGCCGCCAGTAGCGCTGCCGGTCGCGGGAAAACGCCGCCAGTGGCTCGTATACCCGAAGGTAGGAGGCGAACATGGGCACACTGCGATCCTGCCACGCCGCGGCGCTCACCGTCGCCTACGGGAGCGCACGACCGCTCACAGGAGCGCTACAGGGCGCCGTGACGGCCCGGGAGGACTACCCTCAGGGGTACGGCGATAGGCACGCCGGCCGCGGCTGGACACCCCACAAGGGTGTGCCCGCCACTATCCCCCCTACAGGAGCAGACAATGGGAGTATTCACCGAAGACACCGGCCACGAGCAGGTCGTCTTCTGCCAGGACAAGGCCACCGGCCTGCGCGCGATCATCGGGATCTACTCCACCGCGCTCGGGCCGGCGCTCGGCGGCACCCGCTTCTACCCGTACGCCACCGAGGACGAGGCGACTCATGACCTGCTGGAACTCTCGCGCGGCATGGCCTACAAGAACTCGCTGGCCGGGCTGGACCTGGGCGGCGGCAAGGCGGTCATCTGGGGCGACCCCGACCAGATCAAGACCGAGGCACTGCTGCGCGCGTACGGACGTTTCGTGCACTCGCTTGGTGGGCGCTACATCACGGCTTGCGACGTCGGCACCTTCGTGGCGGACATGGACATCATCGCCCGGGAGACCACGTGGGTCACCGGCCGCAGTGAGCAGCACGGCGGCGCGGGCGACTCGTCGGTGCTCACCGCATACGGCGTGTTCCAGGGCATGCGCGCGGCCACGGAGCACGCCTGGGGCACGCCGTCGCTGAAGGGGCGACGGGTGGGCGTCGCGGGCATCGGCAAGGTCGGGCGCCACCTGGTGAAACACCTGGTTGACGACGGCGCCTCGGTGGTGGCCACCGACATCAGCGAGAAGGCGATGGAATGGACCCGCACCCACCACCCGGAGGTGGAGTGGGTGGACGACACCACCAAGCTGATCACCTCCGAGCTGGACATCTACGCGCCCTGCGCGCTCGGCGGGGCCCTCAACGACGAGACGGTGCCGGTGCTGAACGCCAAGGTGGTGGCGGGAGCCGCCAACAACCAGCTGGCACATCCCGGCATCGGCAAGGTCCTGGCCGACCGCGGGATCATGTATGTGCCCGACTACCTGGTCAACGCCGGCGGCGTGATTCAGGTGGCGGACGAGATTGATGGCTTCAACTTCGAGCGGGCCAAGCTACGGGTCAGCAAGATCTACGACACGACCAGGGAACTGCTCGCGAAGGCGGACGGCGAGGGAATTCTGCCGGCGCTGGCGGCCGACCGGATGGCTGAGCGGCGTATGGCCGAGGTCGGACGGTTGCGGAGCATCCGGGTGTGATGCGTGCCACGGGTCGATCCAGGGCGGTTTGCCCTGGATCGACTCCGCTAACCGGGGGGCGAGATGCCGATCGCGCCCTCGGCGATGTAACGTAAGAACCACGAGAGATGCTGAACGTATCGGGGCCCGCCTCCGGCTGCCCCGAATTCTGTGCGAGGGGGTCGCCATGGGGCGCGGCCGAGCGAAGGCCAAGCAGACGAAGGTGGCCCGGGAGCTGAAGTACCAGACCCCGAAGACAGATCTCGACGCGTTGCAGCGTGAGCTCGCGGGCGAAAGTAAGAACAACCACGATCGCGACGATCCGTACGCGGAGTACATCGACGACGACG
>SLSW01000052.1 GCA_007130245.1 Micromonosporaceae bacterium | reverse complement strand
CAGCAGTAACCGTGATCTTCGGACGTGCGGTAGCGTGCATCCTGCGGGTGCCCTCCCTGACGGAACCATCTGACTGTCAGCAAGCCAGATCTTTCCAGATCGGAGGGCACTTCCGCGTTCTTGATCCACTATCCGGGCACACGCTCGCGAAAGAGCGAGGCTAGCCAGGCTCAGGAAGTCCGCCACGAGATCGGTTCATCGATCGACGACAGCGACTGGTTCGGGTCCGGTAGCTTCGTGCGTTCGCTGAGGCGTCTTGGCCTCGGCGGGGTGAAGTTCTCACAGCATTACATGTGGGACGAGACACGTCACGGCCCGCCCGCGACAGGCAGAGGTGACGAACTGCCCGAGCCTGTGGCCCGGCTCGTCGCCTTGCTGGGGCTTCCGCGGCTGCCGCAAGAGTCATGGGGCCCCCTGTACCAAGCGCTGGCCGATTACGCCAGCACCCACCGCTTCAACCTGACCGAGTGCACCCGATGGTGCCGCGATCGCCTCGTGGAGCAGGGGGTCGACGTCAGCCGCAACGCGGTCGGGTTCGTCACACGCGGCACCGCCTTCGGGGGGTGTCCGCTCTACCGCCAACCACCGCCAGCGACGCACGAGATCGCGACGGCCTTCGTAGACAATGTGCTGGATCGCGCGGAAGCTCAGGCCATCGGGCTAACAGAGGACGAGGTCGAGCTCGTTCGCGGCTGGCTCAGCTGAGAGTCACCGGCCGTCCGCGCAGCTAGCTCGCCTTGGAAACCGCCTACCCGGATGACCTTTGGAGTGTCTCCGCCGTGCCAGCGACCGTCACTCGCCGGCATGCACCGACAGGACGGTAGGCGGCCTGCACCCGACATCAATATCGGTCGACAAGCGTTACCAGCTTCTCCGGCGCCCAACTTGACAGACCCGGCTCGTTGCTTACCTGCGCGACGAGCCCGGCATCTGCACACGTTCGCGACCAGATCCGGGTCGAGTGTGAGTCGCGACGCGCTACGTGAACGTGATCGAGCGCCGCCCACCATGGCGTGGGGATTACGGCCCGCAGCGGACCAGCCGGGTGGTGGTGCGGCTGCGCTACACCAAGGCCACCGGCGTGTGGACCTTGTCCTACACCGACCGCAACCTGCGATTCCACCGCTACGATCCGGCGCCGGCGACTGCCCACATGGTCGACCTGCTGGCCGAACTTGAAGGATTACACGTCCGCGACGCTGGCGAGGTGACTCGCGGCGTCGTCAGTTTGGTGGTTTCACGCTTGGCGGCAGCGTTCTTGAAGCTCGGCGATGACTTCTTTCTCGTGAGCGTTGATGGCACCGTCCACAGTTGCCACGCGCTCGGCGACGTCGAGAAGTTCGGTCAGGTCCCCTGGCTCGGCGTCCAGGCGCTTCCACACCTCGTCGGGGTCGATATCGACAACATTGGCGAGTTGCTCATCGATCACCTGATGGTGATCGCGGCCGATCCTCACCAGGTGCTTCATCAACAGCATCTCATCGTCGCCGATCTTGTTGTCCGCCATGATGACGAGCCACGCGACCCACAGCATCAGCTGCGGGTACTGACTCCGGTTGCTCAGCTTCTCGGCAAGTTCGACCACCCGTGCCTCGTTACGGAAGACTTTGCGCGCATGCCGGCCCGCGACCAGTGTCGTGTAGCGGTTCAGCAACACGGTCAGGGGAACACCGACCACGGGGATACCGAACTTGATGACGTTGCGCTGCAGCAGGTACTTCCCGACGACGGGGAGCCCTTTCGCAGCGGTCAGCACTCCCTTGGAGTAGAACTTCTTGATCAACGGGCGCACCACGAACGGGACCGACTTCGTGACGCCCTCCCTGGCCATTTCCCCGCCCTTGATCGTGAAGGCCACGCGAATGAGCTTCCACATGTCATCCGGGTCGGACACGTCGAGCGGGACGCGATAAAGCACCGAGATGTCGTAGGCCAGGCGGAGCTGGAGCCGCGTGATGTACGCGACATCGACCATGAAGGTCGCGGTAGCGGCCGGGACAGTCAGTGGTGAGGCACCACCACCGCTGCCGATGGTGGCGACGACCGCCGCCGAGTACGCCGAGGCGGTGAGCCCACCTCCGAGCGCGGCGTACCGCGACGCCATCTTGATCTGCTCTTCGACAATTCCGTCCGCGGGGACGCCTTCGAACTTCTCCTGGAAGTACTGCCAGTCGATCTTGTTCGTGTAGGAGCTCAAGGCTTGAGCGACCAGCTTCGTGAACCAGCCGCCCGACTTGATGTCGTCCGGGCTCAGCCCCTTGACAAACTCGCGCAGCTCGGCCCGCTCACGCTCGACAGCCTCCCGATCGGCATCGTCGCCGCCAGCATCGACAGCATCAGTCGGAGCTTCGGTCATGGCGAGTCCTCCGCAAGCGGTTCAGCCGGTGGCAGGTTGCCTGGTTCTGGACAACCTAGCTGACGTCTCAACACAGTGACTCAGCTACCTGTGGGGTTCCATCATCCCGTTACCTGTGTTGGCCTGGCCGGACGTGGCAATTCATGGCGACGTTCGGGCATGAACGGGATCCGTGCGGCCAAGGATGCCGACATTCTCGCCCTGCGCGACGAGAACACGGTGCTGCGCAGGGCAGAACCCAACGGACGGTCTGGACTGGGCCGACCGCGCCATACTCGCCGCCTTGACCAGACTGCTGCCTCGAGCGTTGAAGGCCCACCGGTTCGTGACCCCCGCCACGGTCCTTGCCTGGCACCGTCGTCCGGCACGGCTCGTCGTTGGACCTGTCCCCATCGACGTGGACGGCCCGCGATTGACGCGCAGGTGGCCCGGCTGGTCGCGCAGATGGCCCGAGACAATCCCGGCTGGGGCTACCAGAGAGTCCAAGGTGAGCTGCTTGGCTTCGGCCGCAGCGTCGGCGCTTGCACGACCTGCCGGACCCTCAGAAGGCTCTGCATACCACCCACGCCGGTGCGCCGTGACTGCCTCACGTGGCGACGGCTCCTGCGCACCCAGGTACCGGCGGTGCTGGCCCGCGATCAGGCACAAAGGCCGGCGCGCGCGCCGATGCTGCCCGGGCCGAGATGCCCCAACTCTCGAAGGGGTCGGAGAAGGTGCGAGAAGATGGTGACCTGGCTCAGGGCTGCACGACTGCGGTGTGCTGTCATCCCAGGAATTGTTGGATGCGTCGCCGGTGGGCTTCGATGCCGCCAGCGACGCATTTGGCGTAGGTCTTGAGGAGGACTTCGGGGCTGTGTCCGGCCCATTCGGCTACCTCCGGTACCGGCACGCCGGCGTTGAGCCATCCGGATACGGCGGCGTGACGTAGGTCGTAGGGCGTGGCCGCGAGCGGGGATGCCAACGCCTCGGGGGTGAACACCGCCGCACGTGCCCGTTTCCACATCCGTATGATCGTGAGTTTCGGCAGCTGGGTGCCGTTGCGCTCGCCGACGAACAGCTTGCCGTCGGGGCCGAGGCCGAACTGGTTGATGTGCGCGTGGATGCTCGCGGTCAGTTCCGGCGGGCACGGGACCGTCCTGGTTTCACCGGTGGCCCGCTGCTTGAGCGCTCGCCGGTCACGCGCCTGCGCGCTGTCGGTCCACTCTTTGCCGGCGTAAGGTTCGGCGGCGTCGAGATGCAACTCGCCCCAAGCTTGCGTGGGTCTGTCCGAGCAACGGTGGTGCGCCACGAGGCGCTGTTGATCCGGATGGAGGTGGGAGACCTTCATCGCCTGACCGTCGTGGCGGTCGGGCGAAGCTGGCGGCAGCCTGACCTGCGGGACGGTGGGGAGGGTGGGAGCAGCCGCGACGAAGTCGGGTCGGCCCGGTACTGCCGGACGGGTCGGGCCTGGTGAGCGAGACGGGAAGGTATACGTGAGGAACCGGTGTTGAGGCCTCTTAACCTGAATCCGTGGAGTCGGTCCTGGGGTGAGGGCTCTCGCCTGGCGTGATCTTGCGGGTGAGGTCGGGACGTAGTGATCCGCTGGCCCGTGCGTCCAGTGTGTCCCGTT
>SLSW01000056.1 GCA_007130245.1 Micromonosporaceae bacterium | reverse complement strand
ATCGTTCTCTGCAGTGACGGTGAACATCGTGTGCTGTTCCACGGGTTGACGAGCAGCTCCTCCTCGAAGCTGGCGCACGTGCTGTGCGGAAACGACGCCTGGCTGCGGAGCCATCTGGCGCACCACGGCATCCCGGTCGTCCCGACCCGGCTGGTCGGTCTCGATGACGCGCGATTCGCGCTGCGCGCGGCAGAACAGCTCGGTTTCCCGGTACGCATGCGTCTGGCCGGTGTGGCGGACGATGACCTGGGCCGCACCGTGAGCGACGTCGCGTCCTTCCACGAGGTATGGCAGAAGCTTGCGCAGTCGGCGCCCGATGGGCGTGCCCTGGTGATCCTTGAGCGGCAGCTGGATGGTCAGCCGGTCGAGGTCGCCGTTGTCGCCGGGGAGGTCGTAGCCGCCTCACCGGCCGGTTCGGGCACTCTAGCCGCAGCTGTCGGGCGTATTGCTGTCGAGGTCCACTTCACCGTGGCTGGTGTTTGCCACACTGTGCGTCTGCGGACGTCGTCGTACGGCGACGCGGTTGACACCGTTGACCCCTCGTTGCAGGTATGGAATGGTGCCCCGGAGCTTGTGGACAAGATCATCAAGTCCTTGCTCGTCGCAGCGTTCAGCCGTCCCGCCGGGGAGTCGACGTAGCAGGGAACATCGCGTTCAGCACCGGCTCATAGACTTCGCGCGCGCGGCCGTTCCACGGGAAGACGTGCATGGAGAGCATCGGATTCGGGTTGACCTCGATGATTCGCGGTTCACCGCTCGCTTCGGTAAGCAGCACGTCGAAACCTGCTAAGCGCAGGCCGGGAATGGCGCGAGCGGCCTTTTCGATCATCTCGACGTGTGACGCTGCGACATTGTCGGTCCGGTCGACTGCCTCCCCGCCGATCGAGATGTTCGAGGTCCGCCGGAGCCAGACCGTCTCGCCTCCGGCGGGCACTGACTCGAGAACGAGCCCTTGCGACCTGATCGTGCCGAGCACGGCGTCATCAAGGGTTATCGGCCGCCGGTGCAGCGGGTTGTTACGTTGCTCGCGCTGTTTGTTCTTCAATTCGAGCAGAGTGGAGAGATCAGAGGCACCATCGCCGATGACGTGGGGCGGTACGCGCTTGGTGACGGCGATGACGCTGCCGTCCACCACCGAGAAGCGGTGTTCATCGCCCCCCTCGGCGAACTCTTCGATGAGAACCTGGCCGTACTCGGCGGCGACGAGACGGAACGACTTTGCGAAGTCGTCGTAGCTGCCTACACCTACGTGAACCATCTTTCCCTTGTTGGCGGCGTTCGGCTTGACCACAACGGGCAGCGTGCGCTCCGCCCACGCCCACGCACGCGCCAGGTCGTCGGCCTTGAAAACCACATTCTCCAGCGCAGGAAGCCCTTTCTCGCGCAACAACCGGCTTGTCACTTCCTTTTGTGCGGTACACCTGCGTGCGAGGGGATGGTTCAGGGTTGACCAGCCGCTGCGGAAGCGGTGGGTCTGCCCGTCGTGGCGCAGTTGCAGTCTTCGATCTGGTAACAGGGTCACCTCGATACCGCGTGCCACCGCGCGTTCTGATATCAGGAATGCCTGACTGTGGGGAGCGACACCATCAGGTATGCGGGGTTCGTTACGCGACTTGGTAGTGGTCTTCCGTCGTAGCCTGATCATTTCCGGAACCTGCTCCCTGATAGTTGCACGACGAAGGTCACTTCTGCAGCCTTGTGCGTGGCCACCATGACCAGAGCTTCCTTAGACCCGCCTCTCCGCGCGGACGGCGTTGCGTCGCGGACAGGAGAACACCGTGCAGGAGTGCATCGAGATCGCCGTCGACCACACACTCACCCGCACGTATGGTCGGCTCTGTTCGGAGGGTCTCGACCATAACGTGTTGGCCGAGCAAAGGCTCCGACTCTGCGGGGACGACGACCTCGACTGCCGCCCACCGCAGTTCGGGAACAGCGCAGACCGCGGAGACGGCCAAGCGTTTCGCCGACTCTAGTACTCCGGACGTCAGCGGAAGCTGCAGGGACTCCTCATCGCAGAGGACAGCAACGGCAGTCCGCCTGGTTGCCATGACTTTCATCCGCGCGCCGGTCGGGTACTCCTGGACGAACAGTGGGCCACCGCGGCTCGCCTCCCGTTCCCAGATTGCGTTGACCTCTTCTGGTGAGGACATCTGATCGACAACAGTCAGTGGAAGTGGTCCCGCTCGGCCGCGCGATGGCAACAGTGCCGCCCCTCGGCCCGACGCCTGCGCCACGAAGGTGCGCAGGTCATCCACTGACTTCGCGATTCTGCCCGGGGGAGTAGGGATTCCCCGTCTGCGCAACAGCTTCCTTAGCACCGACCGGCGCGTGACAAGTTGTGCCACGATCGCCCGATCGTCAACTCCCGAACAGCCATGAAACAGAGTCATGATAGAGCCGTTGCTCACGCGCACGATGCGTGGCGTTAACTGTTCCACATCCCAACCGTCGTCGCGGGCGAGCGCAGCAAGCCGTGCGCCAAGATCGACCTTTCCGTTCTCTGGGCCGCTGGAGACGCAACTGTTCTCGGCCGCCCCCACCGGCTTCGCGGACCGCGCTACCGGGGGGCGAGGAAGCATGGTGGGCTTGGACTCCCACCGCTGCCGCCAGATGTAACGCGCCACGTTTCGAGGACGCCCATACATCGGGTAATGAAGCCCTCCTATGCCGGCGTTGACATTGATCTCGAGCACAAACACCTCGGCCTGAGCCTCTTCACCGGAGTGCGGCCTTCGGAGGATGATGTCAACGCCCCCCAGGTTCAGTCCGGGCACCGCAGATACAGCAGCCACAGCTGTCCGCTCGACGAGGTGCGGCACCGCTTCCGCGAGTTCGATACTGTCGCCGCCGATTGTGAAGTTCGCCGCACCGCCGACATAGACCTTCCTGCCCGCCTCCGGCACCGTCTCCAATGCCACCCTGCTTCGCATTAGATAATCAACGAGGGTCTCGTCGACCTTTATCAGTCTATTCTGGAGATGAGGGTTGGTCTTTCGGTAGGCATTCTTCTTCTCGATCAGCTGCTGAATTGTGTGGTGGCCGTCGCCGATGACGTTAGGAGGGTCGCGGCTAATAACACCGACACACTCCGTGTTAGTGGCCACGCACCGAAGCTCAGTGCCTTCAACGAAAGCCTCAACAATGACACCGGCCGGTCCTGATGCGGCCTCGTAAGCTCGCGCCAGTTCCGACTCGTCGGTGGCGCCGACCGTGACGCCGGCACCACGGTCTCCATCCACGGGTTTTACGACGACTGGCGCGCCCAGCTTGTGGAAGAGCTGAGTCGCCTCCTCGCGCGAGAACGCGGTACCGCCACGCGGAGTGGGGACGCCGGCGTCACGCAACAGGCCCTTCAGGAGCGCCTTATTGCGGACGACACGAGTCGCGACAAGGGACTCAGCGCTTCGATTGCCACGAAAGAGAAGCTCTCGCCCGGCTTTCGCAGCGAGGAATGAATCCGTTCCTAGCCACTCGACCGTGGCACCGTCCCTCTCCGCTTCGCGAGCGAGCAGTATTGAGCTCAGCAACCTGCGGTCGAGTTGCTGGAGGATGTCCCGCGATTCGGCGTCGTCGTAGACATTGGGCGAGTCACCGTGTGCGGCGGATGTCTGCGTAGAAGATGTGGTTCGTGACGCGTGCGCCGCCCCGGCCGTCGGGGCGCGCTCGGCCGTCACCAGCGCCTCCGTCGGCGTGGTGGTGAAGTCGTAGGCTATGTGCCACCCGAGTGAGTCCTGCTCGCGGCGCGCCCGGTCACTGAATGAACCATCGTGGTCCTTATCCCGGAGCAGATCCCACACCTGTGTGAATTCACTGGCGTCAACGGGGGCTGGGCGATGACCGGTCGCGCGGTTATCGATCATGATCGGATAGAGACGTAGACCTACCTGCCATCCGTCGCGGGCGGGAACGAGATTGACCCGCGTCACGAGCCCGAAAGGCGGCGCCCCGAGCGTGCCGAAACGCCCTCCCCAGTTGAACATGAAGT
>SLSW01000160.1 GCA_007130245.1 Micromonosporaceae bacterium | reverse complement strand
CGAGGGGGTGGCATGCCATGCGCGCCACATTGTCACTGGGCCGGTGGTTCGGCGTACCCGTCGGCGCCAACGCGGGGGTGCTGGTCATCCTGGTGCTGGTCGGGTTCCTGCTCGGGGTCTGGCACTTCCCGTACCTCTATCCGGGGCTGCCCGTATGGTCGTACGTCGTCGCCGGTGCCGCTGCGGCGCTGCTGCTGATCAGCTCCGTGCTCGTCCACGAACTGGCGCACGCCCTGGTCGCCAAGGCCAACGGCATCAAGGTCGAGCGGATCGTGCTGTGGCTGCTGGGCGGGGTGGCACAGTTACGCGGCGAGCCCCGGTCGCCCCGGGTGGACTTCGCCGTCGCCGCGGTCGGCCCGCTGACCAGCGTGGTGCTCGGCGGCATCTTCGGGGTGCTGACCATGGCCTGGGTGGCGCTCGCCGGCACCGGGCTGGTGGCAGCCACCCTCGGCTATCTCGCCGTGATCAACGTGCTCCTGGCGATCTTCAACCTGGTGCCGGCGGCACCGCTGGACGGCGGCCGGGTGCTGCGGGCCGCGCTGTGGTGGCGCACCGGCGACCGGGTGAAGGCGGCGGTGTTCGCCGCCCGGTCGGGACGGTTCTTCGGCCTTGCGCTGATCGTGTTCGGTATCGGTGGCGCGCTGCTGTGGGCCTGGTTCGGAGGGCTGTGGCTGGCGCTGATCGGGTTCTTCCTGGTCCACGCCGCGATGGCCGAGGAGCAGAGCGTGCTGGTGGGCCAGCAGCTGCGCGGGGTGCGGGTGCGCGACGTGATGTCGCCGCCGCCGCTCACCGCCGCGCCCGGCACCGAGCTGGGCAGGTTCATCGACGAGGTGGTGCTCCGGCAGTCGTTCTCGACCTACCCGCTGGTCGACCACGACGGGAAACTGACCGGCCTGGTCACCCTCGGCGGGATCCGGAAGGTGCCGCCGCAGGAGCGGGCGCACATCACGCTGCAGGACATCGCCTGCCCGCCGGACGAAGTGCCGTTCACCCGACCGGACGAGCCGCTGGCCGACCTGCTGCCCCGCCTGGCCGGCTGCGCCGACGGGCGCGCGGTGGTGCTCGACGAGCAGGGTCGGGTCATGGCCGTGGTGTCGCCCCGCGACATCTCGCGGGTGGCGGCGCTGGCCGACCTGCGGCAGGGGCACCCACTGGCCCCGCAGCGCGACCTGGTGCCGCCCGATGACGGCACGCCGACCCGACCGGGCGCCTGAGCTGCGGCGCGACTGCCGCACACCACCACGAGCGCCGTCGTGCGATATTGGAGCGCGTGAGAGCTCGCGTACTGGTGGTCGACGACGACCCCGCCCTGGCCGAGATGCTCGGCATCGTGCTACGCAACGAGGGTTTCCACCCGATCTTCGTCGCCGACGGGGAGCAGGCGATGGAGGCCTTCCACGAGCACCGGCCGGACATCGTGTTGCTGGACCTGATGCTGCCCGGCATCAGCGGCATCGACGTGTGCCGGGCGATCCGGGTCGAGTCGGGGGTCCCGATCGTCATGCTGACCGCGAAGACCGACACCGTGGATGTGGTGCTCGGGCTGGAGTCGGGCGCGGACGACTACGTGGTCAAGCCGTTCAAGCCCAAGGAGCTGGTGGCGCGGATGCGTGCCCGGCTGCGCCGCAGCGAAGAGGTCCCGCCGGAGCACCTGGTGATCGGCCCGCCGCACAACCAGGTCACGATCGACGTGCCGGCGCACACGGTCACCCGCGACGGCCAGGAGGTCAAGCTCACCCCGCTGGAGTTCGACCTGCTGGTGTCGTTGGCACGCAAGCCCCGGCAGGTCTTCACCCGCGAGGTGCTGCTGGAGCAGGTGTGGGGCTACCGGCACTCGGCGGACACCCGGCTGGTCAACGTGCACGTGCAGCGGCTGCGCGCCAAGATCGAGCAGGACCCGGAGCGGCCGGAGGTGATCCTGACGGTGCGGGGCGTGGGCTACAAGGCCGGCACCGCACAGCAGGTCGGGTGACGGTGGCCGCCGGCCCGCGCGCGGCCGGGCGCGGTGGCGGGGCTCCGATAGACTGGGGCAGACCGTGATCGATCTTCAGCGAGCCGCCGAGCCGGGCAGCACGCCGCGGGCGGGTGTGGCCCCGCGGGCGGTGTGGCACGCCCTGCTCCACCGCGTCACCGGCCCGGTCGACGCGCTGCGGCGCAACTGGCGGCGCTCGCTGCAGCTGCGGATGGTGACGACGACCCTGGTGGCCTCGTCGGTGCTGGTGGGTATGTTCGGCTACCTGGTGGTCACGCTGACCACGGACAGCGCGCTGGAGCGCGCCGTCGACGACGCGCGGCGGCAGGTGGAGATCGGTGCGGAGGCCGCCAGCGAGCAGCTCGCGATCGCCGTACGCCCGTCCGACGTCGATCGCGAGACCGTGCGGAGCGAGGTGCACCGGCAGTCGGACGGCGGTCGGCTGGCGGCGCTGGTCCCGCCTCCGAACGTGACCCACGTCTCGCCCGAGGCCACCCGCCAGCTGCCGATCGTGCAGGTGATCCCGGAGGAGCTTTCGGCCGAGGTGTCCGAGGGCCAGCTCGCGCGGCAGATCGTGACCGTCACCGTAGACCCCGAGCAGGGCCCGGTGACGTACCTGATCTACGGCGCGCCGGTCAGCCCAGGGTGGGGTGAGGGCATGCCGTTCGAGCTCTACCATCTGATCCCGCTGACCGCCGAGCAGCAGGCGGCGGCCGATGTGCGCAACACGGTGCTGGTGACCGGGGCCGCGTTGATCCTGCTGCTGGTGGTGGTCACCGGGCTGGTCACGCGGCTGGTGGTGCGCCCGGTGCGGCTCGCCTCCCGCGCTGCCCAACGGCTGTCGGCCGGTCTGCTGGACCAGCGGATGATGATCAAGGGTGAGGACGACCTCGCGCTGCTGGGTGAGTCGTTCAACCAGATGGCCGCGAACCTGCAGCGCCAGATCGTCCGGCTGGAGGAGATGTCGAGACAGCAGCGCCGGTTCACCTCCGACGTCTCCCATGAGCTGCGCACCCCGCTGACGACCGTACGCATGGCCGCGGACCTGCTGTTCAATGAACGTGACTCGTACCCGCCTGAGGTGGCCCGCAGCGCCGAGCTGCTGCAGCACGAGCTCGACCGGTTCGAGAACCTCCTGAGCGAGCTGCTGGAGATCAGCCGGTTCGACGCCGGGTTCGCCACGCTCGACCATGAGCCGGCCGACCTGGGTGCGATCGTGCGACAGGCGGTGGAGCGGTTGGGAGCGATGTGTGAGCGGGCCGACACCCCGGTGCGGATACGGCTGCCGGACGACGTGGTCATCGCCGACGTGGACCCGCGGCGGGTGGAGCGCATCCTGCGTAACCTCATCGGCAACGCGGTCGAGCACGGCGAAGGGAACCCGGTGGTGGTGACCCTGGCCAGCGACGCCAACGTCGCCGCGATCACAGTGCGTGACTATGGTGTCGGCCTGCGCCCGGGGGAGGAGGAACAGGTGTTCAGCCGGTTCTGGCGGGCGGACCCGTCCCGGGCACGGCAGACCGGCGGCACCGGCCTCGGGCTGTCGATCAGCATGGAGGACGCCAAGCTGCACGGCGGCTGGTTGCAGGCGTGGGGCGTCCCCGGTCGGGGCGCCCAGTTCCGGCTCACCGTGCCGCTGCGGGCCGGGGAACGGCTGGATTCGTCCCCGCTGCCGCTGATGCCGGCCGACCACCGCGCCGATGGCGGCCCCTCCACGCCGTCGCCGGTGTCGCGGCCGCCCGGCAGCGGCGACCTGCTCACATCCCCGAGGGGTGAGGCATGACCGCGGCGCGGAGTTCCTGGCGCAGGACCGGCTGGCCGGCGCGGACGCTGGTGCTGTTCGCCTCGGCGGCGCTGCTTTTCGGCTGCGGGGTGCCGACCCACACCGATGTGACCGTGGACGGGCCGTTCGCCGGCGCGGAGCCGATCGACGATCCGGAGCCGCTGGTGCCGCCCGGCCCCGACGACGCCAACTCGCCGGAGCAGCTGGTCGACCATTTCCTGCAGGCCGCTGCGGAGGACCCCGATCAGGCGGTGG
>SLSW01000140.1 GCA_007130245.1 Micromonosporaceae bacterium | reverse complement strand
TGGCCCGCCGCAGCGCGGCGGCGGTCGGCCGGGGCGGCGGGGTCCACCACCGCGGTGCGCAGCTCGGCCACCAGCGCCGGCAGCGTCAGCCCGCGCGGCACCCGCCCGCTCTCGTCGATCGCGCAGGGTTCCAGGTCAGCCTCCGGCGGATCCGGCGGGACCGGTCCTGGATCGACGGAGCCGGTGGCGAGCTCGCGCAGGAAGCGGCTGGGCTGCTCCTCGCTGCCGGTCTCGCCCACCGAGGTGGCGGCGACGGCGCTGACCAGCAGGTGGGTGCGCGCCCGGGTGACCGCGACATAAAACAGCCTGCGTTCTTCGTCCAGCAGCGCCGACGCCTGCCCCACCGGACCGAGGTCCCGGCCGGCGTGCACGTCCACGAGCTGCTCGGACCCGAGCAGGCTGCCCCGCAGCCGCAGGTCCGGCCACACCCCCTCCTGTACGCCCGGGATCGCCACCACGTCCCACTGCAGACCCTTGGCCGCATGCGCGGTCAGCAGCCGCACCGCCTCACCCCGGTCGGCGGTCGGCGCCAGGGTGTCGGCCGGCAGTTGCTGGCTCTGCACGTGGTCGAGGAAAACTTCCGGGCGCGCTCCCGGCAGCCGGTCGGTGAACCGGGCCGCGGCGTCGAACAGCGCCACCACCGCGTCCAGATCCCGGTCGGCCGCCTCCGCGCGGTGGTGGTCGGCACGCGGGGTGGCTGCGGCCGCCCAGCGTTCCGCCAGCCCGCATCTCTGCCACACCGTCCACAGCACGTCCTCCACCGTGGCGCCCGGCTCGGCCGCCGCCCGGCGGGCGGCCTCCAGCAGCGAGGCGACCTGCTTGGCGGGCGCTGCCCAGCGCCGCTCCACCATCGCCAGCTGCGCCGGGTCGGCCAGCGCTTCGGTCAGCAGCTGGCCGGACGGGCGCGGGTCGTCGGCGGCGAACGCCAGCGCCCGCAGGCCCTGCCGCAGCCGCCGCTCGGTGAACGGGTCCGCACCACCGAGCGGCGAGTGCAGCAGCGTCACCGCCGCCTGCTCGTCCAGGTGCGCCGGCTCCAGCGCGCACCGCAGCGCCAGCAGCAGCGGCGCCACCGCGGGCTGGGAGTGCAACGGCAGGTCCTCGGCGTGCACCGCGGCCGGCACGCCGACCGCCCGCAGCGCCCGCTGCACCCGGGGCAGCTGCGAACCGGCGCGCACCAGCACCGCCATCCGCGACCACGGCACCTGATGTCGCAGGTGCAGTTCGCGCAGCCGGTGCGCCAGCCAGGTGTGCTCGCCGACCGCCGAGGGGAAGGTGCGCACCTCGACCGCACCGGCCGCGTGGGCGCCCGCCCCGTCGCCGCCGGGGCGCAGGTCGCGATGGCGGGCCGGGCCGCGCAGTCGCCGCGCCACCCGCCGCGTGACCGCCAGCAGCGGCGCACCCGACCGGTACGACCGGGTCAGCGTCACCGTCGGCGCCGGCGTACCGGCCACGGTGACAAACCGGTCGCAGAACTCGCGCACGCCGCCCGGGTCGCCGCCGCGGAAGGCGAACGTGGACGAATCCGGGTCGGCCAGCGCCACCAGCGGCGCGCCGTCGCCGGCGACCAGCGACAGCAGGTCCCGCTGCGCCGGGTCGGTGTCAGCGTATTCATCCACATAGGTCATCCGCAGCCGGCGTCGCTCGGCGGCCAGCAGCGCCGGGTCATCGGCCAGCAGCCCGACCGCGGCCCGCACCAGTTCCGCGTAGTCGTACCCGACCGCGCCGCGGGCGGTGGCGTCCCGCAGCGCCAGCACCTCGTCGTACTCCTGCTTGAACGCCGCGGCCGCCCGCCAGTCGTCGCGGCCGGTGGCCGCACCCAGCGCGTGCAGTTCGGCCGCGTCGATGCCGCGTTCGGCGGCGCGCAGCAGCAGGTCGCGCAACTGGGCGGCGAACGCGCGGGTGGGCAGCGCCGCGCGCAGCCGCGGCGGCCAGCGCTCCGGCGCGCCGGCGAGCAGGTCGCGGATCATCACGTCCTGCTCCGGGCCGGTGAGCAGCCGCGGTGCCGGCTCACCGCGCGCCGCCGCGGCGCGGCGCAGCAGCGCGAACGCGTACGCGTGGAAGGTGCGCACCATCGGCTCCGGTGCGGTGCCGTGCCGCGCCAGCCGGGCGGCGATCCGACGCCGAAGCGCGCCCGCGCCCCGGCGGCCGAACGTGAGCACCAGCACCTGTTCCGGGTCGACACCCCCGGCCACCCGCGCGGCCACCGCCTCGACCAGGGTGGTCGTCTTGCCCGTACCCGGGCCGCCCACCACCAGCAACGGACCGTCCTGGTGTGTCACCACCGCGCGCTGCGGGTCGTCCAGGTCCCGGTGGGTCGCGATGCCGGGTCGCCGGACCAACCGGTAGGCCTGGCTCCTCGCGCTCACAGCCGCCATCCCACCACGCCGGTGCGACACCGTGACACCGGCGCCCGGCGGCGGCTACAGCGGCGCCTGCACCGACAACGCGAACGCCAGTCCGAACCCGAGGGTGGTCAACAGGCCGACCAGCCGCCCGCCGAACTCGAACGCCTCCGGCATCATCGTGTCGGCCAGCATGGTCAGGATCGCCCCGCCGGCGAACGAGAGGATGAACGCCACCACCCCCGACCCCGCACCAGCCAGCGCCGCCACCCCGAGCAGCGCCGACAGGCCGCAGGTCAGGACCACCAGCGCCCACATGCCCAGCACGGCCGTACGGGGCCAACCCGCCGCTGCCAACCCGGTGGTGGCCGCCAGCGACTCGGCCAGGTTGGACAGGAACACCGCCGCCAGCACCGCCACACTGACCGTCCCGGCGTCCAGCACGGTCAGCCCCAGCACGATCGACTCCGGCACACCATCGAGCACAGTGCCGAGCACGATCGCCAACGCGGACCCGCCGGCCTGCCCGCCGTGCGAGCGCTTGCGGTGCGCCCCGCCTAGCCGGTGGATCGCGGTGTCACCGAGGTAGAACACCAGCGCGCCGGCCGCCAGGCCGACCGCGACCTCGCCGCCGCCACCGACCGCGAACGCCTCATGCACCAGCTCGAAGGCGACCGCGCTGATCAGCACCCCGGCACCGAAGGCCATCGCCAGCCCGAGCGCGCGCCGCCCGACCCGCACCACCAGCGCCAGCACAGCGCCGATCAGGAGCGCGGAGGCCGCCAGCACCGCCCAGCCAAACGCCTGACCCGCCACGCACCGACTCTATGACCGGTGGCCGCCGGTTCGACGCTATTCGGCGGCCAGGGCGGCGTCGGCCTTGACGATGTGCCGCACCGCCTCGTCGGCGTCGTCGGTGACGCAGATCAGATCCAGGTCCGCCTGGCTGATCTTCCCCCCGGCGCACATGCTGTCGCGCAGCCAGTCCAGCAGGCCCCGCCAGTAGGACCCGCCCATGAGCACGACCGGGAACTGGGTCACCTTCCGGGTCTGCACCAGCGTCAGCGCCTCGAACAGCTCGTCCAGGGTGCCGAAACCGCCCGGCAGCACCACGAACGCCCGGGCGTACTTGACGAACATCGTCTTGCGCGCGAAGAAGTAGCGGAAGTCGATGCCGATCTCGCACCAGTCGTTCAGGCCCTGCTCGTAGGGCAGCTCGATGCCCAGGCCGACCGACAGCCCGCCCGCCTCGGTGGCGCCCTGGTTGGCGGCGGCCATCACCCCCGGACCGCCGCCGGTGATCACCGCGTAGCCGGCGCGGGCGAGCGCGCCGCCGAGTTGGCGCGCCATCACGCACTCCTCGGTGTCCTGCGCGCTGCGCGCGGAGCCGAACACGCTCACCGCCGGCGGCAGCTCGGCGAGTTCGTCGAAGCCCTCGACGAACTCGGACAGGATGCGCAGGGCGCGCCAGGCGTCCTTGGTCTTCCAGCCGTCGCGGATACGCGAGTCCAGCAGCCGCTGGTCCTCGGTCAGCCGCGGGATCGCCTCTCCGCGGAGGGTCACCGCGCCCCGGTGACGCTCCGGCGTCGGCCCGGGCGGTCTGCTGTCGGTCATCTGCCTACGGTAACGATCCGGTAGACCCGCGCACCGGTTCGCCCCGTGCATGCAAC
>SLSW01000072.1 GCA_007130245.1 Micromonosporaceae bacterium | reverse complement strand
TGCCGACGCAGGAGCTGGCCGACTACGACGGCGCGCCGAACCAGCTGGTCAAGGTGGGCACCTACCAGCGCGCGAAAGGGCTGGAGTTCAAACAGGTGTTCCTGCCGCGGCTGGACGCCGAGGGCCTCAAAGAGGCGCGCACCAAAGGTGAGGACGACGCCTCGTACGCCGAGCGGATGGATCTGTTGCGCCGGCAGCTATTCGTGGCGATGACCAGGGCAAGGGACGCGCTGTGGCTCGGCTGGGTCGACTCCCCCAGCACCATCCTCCCGACCAGCTACGCAGCCATCCGGAAACCGGCGCGACCCGAGTAGAGAGAGCAGAGGGAGACGAGGATGCGTGCACACGAGGTGGACCTGATCACCCTGATTCAAGGGACGAAGCAGTTCCAGGTGCCGCTGTATCAGCGTGTGTACTCGTGGCGCAACGAGCAGCTTGAACAGTTGTGGAGCGACATCGTCGGTGAAGTGGAGCGCCTGGACGACGCCGCTTCCACCGGCCACTTCCTCGGCTCCGTGGTGCTTGCGCCAACGCCCGCACTACACGCCGGCGGTCTACAGAGCTGGCTTGTCGTCGATGGCCAGCAGCGGCTCACCGCACTCATGCTCGCTTTGGCGGCGTTGCGTGACCACATTGTCAAGGAGCATCCCGGTCAAGCGGAACGTATCGAGCAGGAGTACCTCATCAACCGCTGGCAGGAGGGAGACAGCCGACTACGGGTGCTGCCGACCCAGCACGACCGGGATGCCTTCCGTGCCTGTGTCCTCGGGCAAGCGGCCACGGTCGGCAACAACCACGTCGGGAAGGCGTACCGCCTGTTTCGCGCGTGGCTGATCGACGCTGAGCAAGAAAATGACCTGCACCTCGAGCGCATCGAACAGGTCATCCGCACCCGCCTGCGGCTGGTCGAGATCACCGCCGAAAGTGGCGACAACGTGCATCGGATCTTCCAGTCGCTGAACAACACCGGCCTTAACCTCACGCAAGCGGATCTCCTCCGCAACTTCCTGTTCATGCTGATGCCGACCAAGGCCGAAGACGTCTATCGAGACACGTGGCTACCCATGCAGCAGCAGCTCAAGGACGACGGTCTTGAGACCCTCATGTGGCTGGACCTCGTCCTGCGAGGCGACGACAAGGCGAAGCAGTCCGACCTTTACCGTGCGCAGGCGTCAAGGCTGGAGGCAGACGGTCTCGACGAGGAGACGATCGTCGCGGAGGTTGTTGAGCTTGCCCGCCGGTCGCGCCACCTGCTGATCATCCTTGACCCGAGCCAGGAACGGGACGACAGGCTGCGAGCACAGCTCCGGCGGATCAACGAGTGGGGAGGCCAAACTACCTATCCGGTCACCATGCTGCTGTTGGACCAGCGAGACCAGGGCGTGATGTCGACAGATGACGTTGCCGAGGCGCTGCGGCTAGTTGAGGGCTTCCTGGTCCGGCGGATGATCGCCGGAGTCCCGACCAACAACCTGAACCGGATCTTCAATGCGGCACCGCGAGAGTTGGCCGGCAGCACCGACGTGGTGAACGACCTGCACCGCTACCTTTCTGGCACGAGACGGTACTGGCCGACCGATGCGCAGCTTCGGCAGGCGATCCACACGAAGCCTTTCTACTATCACGGCCGCGCGAACCAGAAGACGTTCGTTCTCCGCCGTATTGAGGAGAGCTACCGCTCGCTCGAGCCGGTGGACTGGGACAAGGCTGCCCTGACCATCGAACATGTCATGCCCCAGACCCTCAGCGAGGCCTGGACCACAGCGCTCGAGGACGACGCTGTCGACGCGCAGCTCACGGTACGCGACCTTCACAGCACCCTCGTGCACACACTCGGCAACCTGACGCTGAGCGGGCGCAACGTCGAGCTTTCGAATCATCCGTTCAAGCGCAAGCAGGACATCCTGTCAAGCAGTGCGCTCGCGATGAATCAGGAGATCGCCGCCACTCCCGCCTGGGGAAGGCAGGAGATCAGCGAGCGAGCCGACCGCTTGGCCGACCGCGCGATCTCGATGTGGCCTGGTCCGGTCGAGGCGGCCGATGACGATCTGGCCGGACGGGACTGGAGCCAGCTCCACCGTGCCCTGGCTCTCCTCCCCTCCGGTCGCTGGACCGCCTACGGTGACCTCGCCGAGCTCATCGGGAGTCATCCGGTCCCGGTCGGCGTCCATCTGTCGAACGAGCGCGTGGAGAACGCCTGGCGGGTGCTGACCAGCGAGGGCAAGTCATCACCACAGTTCGCATGGCTGGATGGCGACGACCGCCAGGAGACCCAGCAGGACGTGCTCGAGTCGGAGGGCGTTGTATTCGACAAGCACGGTCGGGCCTCGGCGAGTCAACGGCTGTCGGCTGACGACCTTGCGAAGCTGCTCGGACTTGACGTCCCTGACGCTCTCACACCGACGACAGAGAGTTAGGTCGCTTTCATGGACGTCTTCACGGTGCGGGACCAGCTGGTGGACGACTACCGCGAGTTCACTGGCAGCTTCGTCACGATCCACGACTCCCGGGTGCGGGAGCATGTGGACCAGCGCACCCTCGGCAGCTACCAGTGGCCAGACCCGTGGTTGTCGCTGAACCCGAACTTCGCCCGGGGCGGTTCGATCACCGAACTGGTCGGCAACGGACTGCTGGATGCCGAGTGCGACCGGGTCTTTCGCATCAAGCCCGAGAAGGACGACGCGGACGGGCCGGTGCTTCGGCTGCACCAGCACCAGCAGGAGGCGGTCCAGGTCGCCCGCGGCGGGCACAGTTATGTGCTGACCACCGGCACCGGGTCCGGCAAGAGCCTGACGTACCTGATCCCGATCGTGGACCGGGTGCTGCGGGCCAAGCGCGACGCCACGTGGCACCCGGGTGTGAAGGCGATCGTGGTGTACCCGATGAACGCCCTGGCCAACAGCCAGCTGCGGGAGCTGACCAAGTTTCTCAAGCACGGCTACCCGGACGGCGGGGAGCCGGTCCGGTTCGAGCGCTACACCGGCCAGGAGAGCGAGGACGAGCGCGTACGGATCCTCAACGATCCGCCGGACATCCTGCTGACCAACTACGTGATGCTGGAGCTGGTGCTGACCCGCCCGCGCGAGCGCGAGAAGCTGATCCAGGCCGCGCAGGGGCTGTGGTTTCTGGTGCTGGACGAGCTGCACACCTATCGCGGCCGGCAGGGCGCGGATGTGGCGCTGCTGGTCCGCCGGGTGCGTGACGCCTGCCAGGCACCGGACGTGCAGTGTGTGGGCACATCGGCGACGATGAGCAGCGAGGGCACCCACACCGATCAGCGGCAGGCGGTGTCCGAGGTGGCCACCAGACTGTTCGGGGTGCCGGTGCAGCCGGAGCACGTCATCGGCGAGACACTCCAGCGGGTCACCGAAGAGGTGCCGGCATCGCAAGACGCGCTGGCTGCCCGGGTGCGGGAGCTGTCCGACGGTCCACCGCAGACGCCGCGATATGAGGAGTTCATCGCCGATCCGCTGGCGGCCTGGGTCGAGACCACCATGGGCATCGAGCGGGATCCGCATGCGCCGCGGTGGACGCGGCGCCGGGTGCCACGCCGGCTCATCGACGCCGCCCGGAAGCTCGCCGCCGAATCGGGTGAGCCGGAGCCGGACAGCCGGTCCGCGATCGAGGCGCTGCTGCAGACCGGGGCGTCGGTGCTGCACCCGGACACGCACCGGCCGCTGTTCGCGTTCCGGCTGCACCAGTTCCTGTCCAAGGGCGACAACGTCTACGTCACGTTGGAGTCCCAGGCGGACCGGCACGTCACCAGCCAGTATCAGGCGGTGGCGCCGGGAGGCGGCACGCGGCGCACCCTGTTCCCGTTGGCGTTCTGCCGCGAGTGTGGCCAGGACTACCTGATCGTGACCAGGATCGAGGACGACCACGGGGTGAGGTTCGCGCCGCGGCAGGACTCCGACGCCTCCGGTGGTGACGCCGCCACCGGCTACCTGTTCGTCAGCGACGATCGGGCGTGGCCGCCGACGGTGGAGCAGGCGATCAGCGAGACCCGGCTGCCCTATTCCTGGGTGGAGCACGATAACCCGACCGGCCCGGTGCTGGCGTCGTCGAAGAAGAAGTACTATCCGCAGCTGGTGCGCGTCGACGTCACCGGCCGGGAAACGTCCGGCGGCCTGTCCGCCGCGTACATCCCGAGTCCGCTGCAGTTCTGCCTTCGCTGCCGGGTCTCCTACGAGCAGGTGCGCAGCAGCGATTTCGCCAAGCTGGCGAAGTTGTCGGTGGAGGGTCGCAGCTCGGCGATGTCGCTGGTGTCGGCCAGCACGGTGCGGGCGCTGCGGGCCACCGGCGACGCGCTCGACCCGCAGGCCCGCAAGCTGCTGACGTTTGTCGACAACCGCCAGGACGCCTCGTTGCAGGCGGGCCACTTCAATGACTTCGTGCAGGTGACCCAGCTGCGGGGCGCGCTCTTCCGGGCGATGGAGGACACGCCGGACGGGCTGACCCACGAGAACATCGCGTCGAGGGTCACTGACGCGCTGAATCTGGAGATGGCCGACTTCGCCCGCAACCCGGAGGCGAGGTTCGGGCAGCGGGACCAGGCGTGGCGGGCGTTGCGGGAAGTGGTCGGCTACCGGCTCTACCTGGACCTGGAACGCGGCTGGCGGGTCACCATGCCGAACCTGGAGCAGTGCGGCCTGCTGAAGATCGACTATGCGGACCTGGTGGAGATCTGCCACGACGAGCCGTCGTGGGACCGCCTGCACATGGCGCTGCGCGACGACCGGCCCGAGCACCGCCGGGAGGTGGCCAGCACCCTGCTGGACGAGCTGCGCCGCAACCTCGCCATCGACGTGCCGGTCCTCGGCGAGGAAGGCTTCTCCGTCATCCACAAGTTGTCGGGGCAGCACCTGGCGGATCCGTGGAAGTTGGCCGAGCGCGAGCAGCCGCCAACGGCGGGGGTGGCGTTCCCCGGTCCGGCGCAGCGGCGTACGAAACGGCGGGACCTGCACATCTCGGGGCGGTCGGCGTTCGGGCGCTACCTGCGCCGGGAGTACGGCAACGCCGTCAAGGGCCACGCCGAGGCGCAGGAGCTGATCCGCGACCTGCTGGAGCTGCTGGCACGCCACGGCCTGGTGACCGAGGCGGTGCCCGGCAGCGACGACTATCCGCCGGGTTACCGGCTGCTGTCGTCGGCGATCATCTGGCGCGCCGGTGACGGCACCGAGGGGGTGTTGGACCGGGTGCGGCTGAGCCTGGACAACGAGAGCGGCCCCCGGGTGAACCCGTTCTTCGTGGAGCTCTATCGGGAGACCGCCGCGACGCTGGCCGGGCTGCAGGCCAAGGAGCACACCGCCCAGGTGCCGCCGGAGGACCGGCAGCAGCGGGAGCGGCGCTTCGGCGAGGGCGACCTGCCGGTGCTGTACTGCTCACCCACGATGGAGCTGGGGGTGGACATCCCGGCCCTGGTGGCGGTCGGGCTTCGCAACGTGCCGCCGACGCCGGCCAACTACGCGCAGCGGGCCGGGCGGGCCGGCCGCTCCGGGCAGCCGGCGCTGGTGGTCACCTACTGCGCCACCGGCAACGCCCACGACCAGTACTACTTCCGCCGCGGCGACCAGATGGTGGGCGGCTCGGTGGCCCCGCCGCGGCTGGATGTGGCCAACGAGGACCTGGTGCGCTCTCACATCCAGGCGATCTGGCTGGCGGAGACCGGGCAGGACCTCGGGCGGTCGCTGGCCGACGTGCTGGAGCTGTCCGGCGACCCGCCGAGCCTGGCGATCCGGCCGGAGGTGAAGGAGCGGCTGACCGACCCGGCAGCGCAGCGCGCCGCGGCGCAGCGGGCCAACGCGCTGCTGCACGACATCTTCCCGGAGCTGCGGGAAAGCCCGTGGTGGCGGGATGGCTGGATCGACCACGTGGTGGCCGCCGCGCCGCAGGAGTTCGACGCCGCGTGCGACCGGTGGCGCGATCTTTACAAGACCGCGCTTGCCGAACACGCGGCGCAGTCGAAGCGGGAGGTCGACTTCTCGGTCCCGCCGAGGGCCCGCAACCAGGCGGCGTCGCGCGCAAACGAGGCCCGCATCCAGCTCAACCTGCTGCGCAACGAGGAGTCGGACTACGCGCAGAACGACTTCTACACCTACCGCTACTTCGCCTCGGAGGGCTTCCTGCCCGGGTATTCGTTCCCGCGGCTGCCGCTGGCCGCCTACGTGCCCGGCCTGCCGGGCCGCCGGGAGGGCGACTTCATCCAGCGGCCGCGTTTTGTCGGCATCAGCGAGTTCGGCCCCGGGGCGCTGATCTATCACGAGGGCACCCGGTACGCGGTGACGTCGGTGACGCTGCCGCCGAGCGCCCCGGGTCAGGAGGGCGTGGCCACCGAGTCCGCCCGCCCGTGCCCGGGGTGTGGCTATCTGAACGACGACGCGGTGGGCATCGACACCTGCGAGTTGTGCGGCGCGCGGCTGCAGCTGACCCAGCGCAGCCTGCTGCGGCTGCACAGCGTGCGTACGACCCGCCGCGAGCGGATCTCCTCCGATGAGGAGGAACGGCGCCGGTCCAGTTTCGAGATCGACACCACCTACCGGTTCCACGCGCACGGTGACCGGCCGGGCCACCTGGTGGCGGTCGCCGGTGACCCGCCCCTGCTGGAGCTGGCCTACGGCGACTCGGCCACGGTGCGGCGCACCAACCTGGGCCGCACCCGGCGCAAGAACAAGAACCTGCAGGGCTATCTGGTGGACCTGACGAGCGGTCGGTGGCTGCCGGAGTCCGACACCGATGACCCGAGCGAGGAGGAGATCGCCACCGGCGAGGACGTCAAGCGCAAGGAGCGGGTCATCCCGTACGTGGAGGACCGCCGAAACATCCTGATCGCCCGGTTGGCGCACCAGGTGGACCACCAGACCGCGGTGACGCTCGCGTACGCGCTGGAACGGGGCATCGAGGCGGAGTTCCAGCTGGAGGACGCGGAGCTGTCCGGCGAGCTGCTGCCCGACCCGGAGGAGCGCGCCCGCACGCTGCTGGTGGAGAGCTCCGAGGGCGGCGCCGGGGTGCTGCGCCGGCTGGTGCAGGAACCGGACGCGCTGGCGCGGGCGGCCCGCACGGCGCTGTCGATCTGCCACTTCGACCCGGACACCGGCGAGAACGTCGCCAGCGCGCCGGAGGGTGGCGAGCCGTGCCAGCTCGGGTGCTACGACTGCCTGCTGTCGTACGCCAACCAGCGCTGGCACGCCGAGATCGACCGGCATCTGGTGCGCGACCTGCTGCAGCGGCTGGCGGCCGCCACGGTGCGGGTGCCCGGCCAGCCGCAGCGGCAGCAGACTGCACCCTCGACAGTGGTGTCCGCTGGGCGCGCCGGCGAGTTCCTCGTCTGGCTGCGTGCCCACGGGCACCGGCAACCCAACGGCTCACCCGAGGACGCCACACAGGCGCGGCCGGATCTGGTCTACCACCTCGACCACGGCAGCGTGGCCGTCTTCATCCACGACGCCGACACCGACACCGACACCGACGCCGGCACTGACCGGGCCGCCGGTCGCGATGACGCGGCGGAGGAAGCGCTGTTGGACTCCGGCTGGACGGTGGTGCGCATCGGCCCGTCCGACACGTTCGACGCCACGGTCGGCAGGTATCCCAGCGTCTTCGGCCCGCGTAAGGGAGGACTTCAATGACCACCACGACCAGTTTCGAGATCGGCTCACTGGTGGTGGCCCGCGGCCGGGAGTGGGTGGTGCTGCCCGAGTCCGATCCCCCGGAGTTCCTGGTGCTGCGGCCGCTGGGCGGCACGGAGGCCGAGCGCGCCGGGGTGCTGCCGGCGCTGGAGCAGGTGGAGCCGGCCACCTTCCCGCCGCCGGACCCGGCCGACGCCGGCAACGCCGACCGTGCCCGGTTGCTGCGCACCGCGCTTCGCATCGGGTTCACCGCCACCGGCGGGCCGTTCCGGTCGTTGGCCCGCATCGGGGTGGAGCCGCGCTCGTACCAGTTGGTGCCGCTGCTGATGGCGCTGCGCCAGGACGTGGTGCGGATGCTGATCGCCGACGACGTCGGTATCGGTAAGACCATCGAGGCCGGGGTGATCGTCTCGGAGCTGCTGGCGCAGGGTGATGCCCGCGGTCTGGCGGTGCTGTGCCCGCCGGCGCTGGCCGAGCAGTGGCGGGGTGAGCTGGCCAGCAAGTTCGGCATCAACGCCGAGGTGGTGCTGCCGGGCACGGTGTCCAGGCTGGAACGTGGCCTGCTGACCAGCGAGACCCTGTTCGACAAATACCAGCATCTGGTGATCTCGACCGACTTCATCAAGCAGGAGCGGCTGCGGGCGCAGTTCCTCAACGGCTGTCCGGATCTGGTGATCGTCGACGAAGCGCACACCTGTGTGGTCGACAGCGCCAACACCGGTCGCAGCCGCATGCTGCGCCACGAGCTGATGCAAAAGGTGGCCGCCGACGCCCAGCGGCACCTGATCCTGCTGACCGCCACCCCGCACAGCGGCAAGGAGGACGGGTTCCGCAACCTGCTGGGGCTGCTGGACGAGGAGCTGGCGACGCTGGACCTGGAGCAGGTGACCGGCCGCGACGAGCTGGCGAGGCACATGGTGCAGCGCCGCCGCGCCGACATCCGCCGCTATCTGGACCAGAACACCCCGTTTCCGGAGGACCGGGAGACCAGCGAACGGTCCTACCAGCTCAGCGGCGACTACAAGAAGCTGTTCGACGAGGTCCTCAGCCATGTACGGCAGCGGGTGCGCGACCCGGAGTCCAACGCGCTGCGGCAGCGGGTGCGCTACTGGTCGGCGCTGGCGCTGCTGCGAGCGCTGGCGTCGTCGCCGCGGGCGGCGGCGGCCACGTTGCTGACCCGGGCACGCAACGCCGACGCCGGCAGCCCGGAGGAGGCCGACGCGCTGGGCCGGGCGGCGGTGCTGGACCTGCCCGACGACGAGACCTACGAGGCGAGCGATGTGGCGCCCGGCGCCGAGGACGAGCCGCCGACCACGAGCGAGGGGCGCAAGTTGCGGGAGTTCGCCCGGCGGGCAACGAAGCTGGAGGACCAGGGTGACCGCAAGCTGGCGCTGGTCACCGACACGGTCAAGGAGCTGCTGGCCGACGGGTTCAACCCGATCGTGTTCTGCCGGTTCGTCGACACCGCCGAGTATGTCGCCGAGCACCTGGAGGGCGCGCTCGGCAAGAATGCCGCGGTCGCGTGCGTCACCGGGGCGCTGCATCCGGAGGAGCGGGCCGCGCGGGTGGCGGAGCTGACCGCCGGCGAACACCGGCCGGTGCTGGTGGCCACCGACTGCCTGTCGGAGGGCGTGAACCTGCAGGACGGCTTCCAGGCGGTGGTCCACTATGACCTGGCGTGGAACCCGACCCGCCACGAGCAGCGCGAGGGCCGGGTGGACCGGTTCGGCCAGCGGTCTCCGAAGGTGCGGGCGGTGACCATCTACGGCGCCGACAACAAGATCGACGGGATCGTGTTGCAGGTGCTGCTGCGCAAGCACGAGGAGATCCGTAAGGCGTTGGGCTATTCGGTGCCCGTACCGGACCGCAGCAACGATGTCATGCAGGCCATCATGGAGGGCCTGCTGATGCGCGAGACCGAGCCGGAGCAGGCGGCCCTGTTCGAGCTGGCGCCGGAGAAGCGCGACGACCTGCACCGGCAGTGGGACAGCGCGGTGGCGGCGGAGAAGCAGTCGCAGACCAAGTACGCCCAGCGGGGCATCCAGCCGGGCGAGGTCGCCGCCGAGCTGGACGAGATCCGCGCCAGCCTCGGCACCA
Organism: Micromonosporaceae bacterium; assembly: GCA_007130245.1. GTDB lineage: Bacteria > Actinomycetota > Actinomycetes > Mycobacteriales > Micromonosporaceae > Natronosporangium. The sequence goes on along the minus strand of SLSW01000072.1, from coordinate 5,049 downwards.
AGGAGGAGGTCGCCACCTTCACCCGGGAGGCGCTGGCCGGGCTGGGCGCGGACGTCACCGACACTTCCGACGGGTTCACCGCCGCCACCGGCCTGCTGCCGGTGGGGCTGAAGGCGGCGCTTCCGGCGGGGCACCCGCAGCCGCTGCCGTTCCGCCGCGACCTGCCGATCCCGCCCGGCGAGGCGTACCTGGACCGCACCGACGCGCACGTGGCCGCCACCGCGCGCTACGTGCTGGAGACCGCGCTGGACACCGGCGACGGCGGGCCGCCGCCGGTGGCGAGCCGGTGCGGGGTGATGCGCACCCGCGAGGTCGACAAGCGCACCACGCTGCTGCTGGTGCGCTACCGCATGCACCTGACCCTGCCGGGCCGCGACGGCCCGCGGCGCACCGTGGCCGAGGAGGCGCGGGTGGTCGGGTACCGCGGCTCGGCGACCAGCCCGGAGTGGCTGGACGAGCAGCAGGTGGAGGCGCTGCTGTCGGCGGTGCCGACCGGCAACGTGCCGCCCGATCAGGCCGGCTCGGTGCTGGAACGCGCCATCGACGGCCTGGCCGCGGTCGCCGCGCACCTGGACACCACCGCCGACGAGCTGGCCGAACGGCTGCGCGAGTCGCACCTGCGGGCGCGGGAGGCGGCCCGGCAGCGGGTGCGGCGGGATCTCACGGTGACGGCCCAGAAGCCGGCCGACGTGCTCGGCGTCTACGTCTACCTGCCGGAGGTGACCCGATGATCGGCACCCGCACCACCACCACCGGGGCGTACGACATCGCCGGTAGCCTGCTGCCGCGGGACCTGCTGGAACGCATCGACGCCGGCGACCGGGACATCCCCGGCATCGGCGCGGACACCTACGGCCTACAGACCGGCGAGTCGGTGCGCCGCTACGCCTCCCGCTCCTGGGGCTACCTGGTCGACACCTGGCGCGACTTCCGCAAGCAGCTCGCGGACGCGCCGACCAGCCGGCACACCGAGCTGACCCGGCAGCGGTGGCTGCTGATCCTGCTGCGCGAGCTCGGCTTCGACCAGGTCTCCCCCACCCCGGCCGGCGGCATCACCGTCGACGGCACCGGGTTCCCGATCTCCCACCGCTGGCAGAACGTGCCCATCCACCTGCTGGGCTGGGACACCCCGCTGGACGTGCGCTCCAAGGGCGTGGCCGGCGCGGCCGGCGCCGCCCCGCAGGCGCTGGTGCAGCGCATGCTGAACGTGTCCAGCGAGCACCTGTGGGCGCTGCTGTCCAACGGCGCCACGCTGCGGCTGCTGCGCGACTCGACCTCGCTGGCCAGCACCGCCTACGTCGAGTTCGACCTGGAGGCGATCTTCGACGGCGAGCTGTACAGCGACTTCGTGCTGCTCTACCTGACCTGCCACAGCTCCCGCTTCACCCCGCAGGACCCGGAGGTCGGGCCGGCGTCCTGCTGGCTGGAGAGCTGGCGCGACCATGCCCACGAGCGCGGGGTGCGGGCACTGGAGCAGCTGCGCGACGGCGTGGAGGACGCGATCGGGCTGCTCGGCACCGGTTTCCTCGACCACGCGTCCAACCACGGGCTGCGCGAGCAGTTGCGCAGCGGCGACCTGCGCATCGAGGACCTGAACCGGGCGCTGCTGCGGTGTGTCTACCGGCTGCTGTTCTGGTTGGTGGCCGAGGACCGGGATGTGCTGCTCGACCCGGACGCGCCCCGCCAGGCCGCCGAGCGCTACCACGAGTTCTACTCGTCGGCGCGGCTGCGCCGGTTGGCGCTGCGGCGCCACGGCGGCCGCCACCACGACCTGTGGGAGGGCGTGCGGCTGGTCTTCGACGCCCTGGGTGCCGAGGGCGGCTGCCCGCCGCTGGCGCTGCCCGGCATCGGCGGCCTGTTCGAACCCGGCCCGCTCGACGAACCGCTGGACGGTGCCCGCTTGCCCAACCACGCCCTGCTCAGCGCAGTCCGTGCCCTGGCGGTGGTGCGGGTGAAGGAGGCCGGCGGGCGGCAGCGTACGGTCGACTTCCGCAACCTGGGCTCCGAGGAGCTCGGCAGCGTCTACGAGGGACTGCTGGAGCTGCATCCCGGCTATGACCACGACAAGCGGGAATACACCCTGGAGCGGGTCGCCGGCCACGAGCGCAAGCTCACCGGCTCCTACTACACCCCCTCGTCGCTGGTCGAGCTGATCCTCGACACGGCGCTGGACCCGGTGCTCGACCGGGCCGAGTCGGCCGCCGACCCGGCCGAGGCGCTGCTTGAGGTCACCGTCTGCGACCCGGCCTGTGGGTCGGGGCACTTCCTCATCGCCGCCGCCCGCCGCATCGCCCGCCGGGTCGCCGCCGCCCGCACCGGCGAGCTGGAGCCGTCCCCGGCAGCGGTCCAGTCGGCGCTGCGGGAGGTGATCGGCCGCTGCATCTACGGCGTGGACGTCAACCCGATGGCCGCCGAACTGGCCAAGGTGACGCTGTGGCTGGAGGCGATGGAGCCGGGCCGGCCGCTGGCGTTCCTCGACACCAACATCCGCATCGGCAACTCCCTGCTCGGCACCACACCGAAACTGCTGGCCGGCGGTATCCCGGACGACGCGTACAAGGTCTTGGAGGGCGACGACAGCAAGATCGTGTCCGCCATCAAGGCGGACAACAAGAGGGAGCGCCAGTACGACGACGACCTGTTCTCCAGCGCCGGCATCACCGTCTCCAACGCGGCCCTGGCCAAGGATGCCGAGACGATCGTCCGGGCGCCCACGCCGCGCTCGCTGACCGACGTGCACATCCAGGCCCGCCGCGCCCGCGAGCTGGAGGACTCGGACGAGCGGCGCCGCCTCGTGCAGGTCGCCGACGCCTGGTGCGCCGCCTTCGTGCAGCCCAGGACCGAGGAGACCCGCGCGGCCGCCATCACCCAGCACGTGCTGGAACGCCTCGAACGAGGCGAGACCGGCGCCGAGTTGGACGAGGTCCGTGAGGTCGTCGACGACCTGGCCCGCGACTACCGCTTCTTCCACTGGCACCTGGAGTTCCCGCACATCTTCCAGGTGCCCGAGTCCAACACCGCCGAACCCGAGACCGGGTGGACCGGAGGCTTCGCTTGCGTCATCGGCAACCCGCCCTGGGAGACCGTCCAGATGTCTGAGACGGAGTTCTTCGCCTCCCGCGCACCCGAGATCGCGGATGCGCCCAACGCCGCAGCGCGTAAGAAGAAGATCACCGAGTTGCAGCACAACAACCCGGCACTATTCGCCGAGTTCCTCGCCGAATCACGGCGCAACCAAGCCATCAACCACTTTGCCCGCACCTCCGGCCGCTATCCCCTCTGTGCGCACGGCAAGATCAACACTTACAGCATCTTCGCCGAGCACTTCCGCACCATCGTCGCACCGACTGGCCGGTTGGGAGTCATCACCCCGACCGGGTTGGCGACAGATGCGACGACGGCCGCGTTCTTCGCCGAAGTCCTGCGATCACGGCAACTAGCCGCCTTTTACGACTTTGAGAACAGATCCGGGATTTTTCCCGGAGTCCACAGGCAGTACCGCTTCGCGTTGACGTGTTTGACCGGGGGCGAGCCGGTCAACACGGCACGCCTCGCGTTCGTGATCAGCAGCGCAGCTGACGTGTCGGCGAGACAGTTCGCGCTCGCACCCGATGAGGTCTTACTTCTCAACCCCAACACCGGCACGCTACCGTTGTTCCAATCCCGCGTCGACGCCGAGATCACGGTCAGGATCTACCGACGCCACCCCGTTCTCATCCGCGACGGGGACAAGAGCGGCAACCCGTGGGGACTGTCGTTTAAACAAGGACTCTTCAACATGGCGAGCGACTCCGGGCTGTTCCGCACCGCGGGAGACCTCTCAGCCGAAGAAGCCGACTTCGACGGTTGGGCCTGGACGAAGGGCACGAAGCAGTGGCTTCCGCTCTACGAGGCGAAGCTGCTGTACTACTTCGACCACCGTTACGCCACCTACACAGATCTCCGTGAGGGTACTGAGAGCACGTCGCTGCCCAAGCTCACCGAAGAACAGCACGACGACCCCAACGCCGAACCACTTGCGCGTTACTGGGTGAGCGACTCGGACGTCACCAAGGCGATCGCCGACCGTTGGGATCGTGACTGGCTTCTCGGCTGGCGGAACATCGCCCGTGCCAGCGACGCGCGTTCGATGGTCCCATGCGTGCTTCCGCGAGCAGGCGTTAACCACGCCTTCCCGCTCGTCCTATCAGGTAAGCCGGACAGCACATTCCTCCTGCACGCGCTTTGGTCATCGCTTGCATTTGACTACGTCGTGAGACAAAAGCTCTCTGGCATTAATCTGACGTTCGGCATTGTTGCGCAGCTTGCGTGCCCGGCACCGGAGACGTTCGAGGCCGCGCAGCCATGGTCCGGTGAACAGGTGCTGCGGGAATGGGTGGTGCCACGGGTGCTGGAGCTGTCGTACACGTCCTGGCGGATCCGGCCCTACGCGGTCGATCTCGGTGATGATGGCCCGCCGTTCCGGTGGCTGCCCGAGCGGCGGGAGCTGATCCGGGCCGAACTCGATGCCGCCATGTCCCACGTCTACGGCCTGACCCGGCCCGAGGTCGAGCACGTCCTCGACTCGTTCTTCGTGGTCCGCAAATACGAGGAACGCGACCACGGCGAGTTCCGCACCAAACGCCTCGTCCTCCAGGTCTATGACCTAATGGCCGAGGCCGCCAACACCGGCCAGCCCTACCAGACCGTCCTCGACCCCCCACCCGGCCACGGCCCCCGCCACAGCCCCCCGCACGTTCCTGGTCCAGCCTCAGCGAGGTCGTCTTAGGCCGACGGCACCTTGGCCGACCCAGGCTGAGCACCCCCATATGGCCACACGCGTCAGGAGTATAAGGAAATGCGTCTCGTTAAGTTCGGTGTCAAGAACTACCGCAGTATAAGCGCGGCCCAGAACCTCCGTTTGGGTAACATGACAGTTCTGGTCGGACCTAACAACGAAGGTAAGTCGAACATTCTACGAGCAATGATCGTAGGAATGAGATACCTTGCGCAAGGGGAGTTCAGGCGACGACCCAGGGCGTCTAGTCTTCGAGCTTCCTTGAGCGATGA
>SLSW01000054.1 GCA_007130245.1 Micromonosporaceae bacterium | reverse complement strand
CTAGCCTGGCAGCGATGGTCGCCGCGCTGGAGTGCTACCTCGACGTGCCCGCCACCCGACGGATCCGGGCGCTGTGGGACGCGCTGGAAGCCGCAGGTGTGCCGAGCCTGCGCGATCTGACCCACCGCCGGCACCGGCCCCACCTGTCGCTGGCCAGCGCGGGCACGCTGGACCCGCATACGGTGGTCACGGCCCTGGACGGCCTGCCCGCGGCGCCACCCCTGCGGGTGGACCTGGATCACGTGGGCCAGTTCGTCGGCCGGGTGCTGTGGCTGGGACCCACCCCGACCGCCGAGCTGCTGGCCCACCATTCGGCGGTGCACGCCCGGCTGGCCGCCGCCGGCATCGACATCGACCCGCACTACCGTCCCGGCGCGTGGGTGCCGCACTGCACGGTGTCGATGCGGGTGCCGCGCCCGGTGCTCGCCGAGGCGGTACGGCTGTGCCTGGAGGTGCTGCCGATCCCGGCGACGCTGTCCGGCGCGGCGGTCGCCGACCACCACCGCGGGATGCACCACCCGCTGCCCGGGTAGATCCGCCGACCGGGCCCCGTCCGGTGAAAGGAACAACAGTGCCCTCGGCGGACGGCCGGCGGGGGCGCGGCCGTAGGCTAGCGGCATGAGCCGGCAGTGGCATCAGTTCTCGCACCCGGGGGTGGACGCCCCGGTGTTCTCGGTGGCCCGTCCCTCGACCGACCCGGTCGAGGCCAAGACGCTCGGGCTGGACCGGTGGCGGGAGCTGCCGCGTGCCCAGACACCCCCGTGGCCGGACGGGGCGGCCGTGACCGACGTGTGCCGGTTGCTGGACAACGTGCCCTCGATCGTGGCGCCGTACGAGGTCGACCAGTTGCGCGAGCGGCTCGCGCTGGCCTGCGAGGGACGTGCGTTCCTGCTGCAGGGCGGCGACTGCGCGGAGACGTTCGCCGACAACACCGAGCAGCACCTGCTGGCGGGCGCCCGCACGCTGCTGCAGATGGCGGTGGTGCTGACCTACGGGGCGTCCCTGCCGGTGATCAAGGTGGCGCGGGTCGCCGGGCAGTACACCAAGCCGCGCTCGAACGACACCGACGCGTTCGGCCTGCCGGTCTACCGCGGCGACATGATCAACTCGCTGGAGACCACACCCGAGGCGAGGGTGGCCGACCCGTACCGGATGGTCCGCGCGTACGCCAACTCCTCCAGTGCCATGAACATGCTGCGTGCCTACCTCGGCGGCGGCATGGCCGACCTGCACGCGGTGCACGACTGGAACAAGGGTTTCGTGCGCGACTCGCCGGCCGGCGAGCGGTACGAGGCGATCGCGCGCGAGATCGACCGGGCGCTGGCGTTCATCGAGGCCTGCGGCATGACCGACGACGAGGCGCTGCGCTCGGTCACGCTGTACTGCTCGCACGAGGCGCTGGCGCTGGAGTACGACCGGGCGCTGACGCGCATCGCCGACAGCACCGCGTACGGCCTGTCCGGGCACTTCCTGTGGGTGGGGGAGCGCACCCGGCAGCTCGACGGTGCGCACGTGGACTTCCTGTCGCGGCTGGCCAACCCGGTCGGGGTCAAGATCGGCCCGACGGTCACCCCGCAGCAGGCGCTGGAGCTGTGCGAGAAGCTCAACCCGGACAACGTGCCGGGCCGGCTGACCCTGGTCAGCCGCATGGGCAACCACCAGGTGCGCGACGTGCTGCCGCCGGTGGTGGAGAAGGTGCACGCGGCCGGACACAAGGTGCTGTGGCAGTGCGACCCGATGCACGGCAACACCTTCGAGTCCAACGGGTTCAAGACCCGGCACTTCGACCGCATCGTCGACGAGGTGCTCGGGTTCTTCGAGGTGCACCGGCAGCTGGGCACCTACCCGGGCGGGCTGCACGTGGAGCTGACCGGCGAGCCGGTCACCGAGTGCCTCGGCGGGGCCCAGTCGATCGCCGACACCGACCTGCCCAGCAAGTACGAGACCGCCTGCGATCCGCGGCTGAACACCCAGCAGTCGCTTGAACTGGCGTTCCTGGTAGCCGAGATGCTCCGCGGCTGACGCTGCGCTCGGACCATTCGCCGTACGATGTGCCGGTGACGTTCGGTGAGAGTGCGGAGTTTGCATGAGCATAGAAAAGCCATTCCGCCCGGTTACTGAGGCTAATGAGAGGATGTGTGCATACAAACAGCCGTTCTGGGTAACAGGTGGGTGGGCGCTTAGCTTGTTCCTGAATCAAAGGATGCGGGCGCACAGCGATGTAGATGTTCTAGTTCTCTTGAGGGACGTTGACAAACTACGAACAGTATTTCCCGACCTTCTGCTTCAGAATCCGCACACCGGAGAACGATCTCCATGGCCATCCGGCGCCCAGCTCGTCGCGGGAAAAGATGCGCTCGTCTGGGATGCACCTGACAAGGTGACCGCTGGCATGCAAATGGTTCTAGCCCGTTCTGAAGGGCATCAGTGGGTGTACCACCGAGGCAATGGCTCGATTAGAAAGCCGCTAAATGAAGTCACCTTGTTCGGTGTTGACAATGTGCCATACCTGGCACCGGAGGTAGTGCTGCTGCTCAAGTCCCGACAACTTCGAGAGAAGGACACGGAAGACTTTCTCGCGGTCCTGCACGCACTTGATGCGGAGCGAAGGGCTTGGCTGATTGCACAGATTAAACCTTTTCGTGCCGATCACCCGTGGCTTCCCCATCTAGCTAGACCAAGGCGTGTGATCTCTTGAAGTTCGGCGTGCAGCTGCGCGAACACGGGCGGCTCGTGGACACGCTGTCGGTGCGGGTGGCGCGGCTGGTCATCCACAAGGCAGCCGTCGTACGGTATAATGTACAAGGATGGGAGGGATCATGAAGGTGATTACCGCGTCGGACCTGCGCGCCAACCTCGCAAACGCGTTCGACGCCATCGAGAGTGACGCTGAAGACCTCGTGGTCACTCGCAGCGGGCACGAACCGCTGGTCGTTATGCTCAAGAGCGACTACGACGCGTGGCGCGAGACAGAGTACCTGTCCCGTGGCGCCCACGGCCGCGAGCTGCGCCGCCGGATGGCAGAGATGGAAGCGGGTGAACGCGTCGAGCACGAGTTGGTCGACCTCGACGCTGAGACCACTGAGTGAAGCTCATGTGGCACCCGGATGCATGGGACGAATATGTGAATTGGCAGACATGCGATCGGAAAATCTTTAAACGGATCAACACGCTCATCAAGGATATTCAGCGAGGCGACGATGGGGGCATCGGCAAGCCCGAGCTCCTCAAGGGCGACCTGTCCGGCTGGGCGTCCCGGCGCATCAACGAAGAACACAGGCTTGTATACCGCGTTGTAGACTCCCACGATCAGCTAGAGATTCTGTCCTGCCGCCATCACTATGCGGATCGGTAGCAAAGGGTAGATGGCGCTTCGCGCCAGTCGGGTGCCGCGGGACGCCGGGGCGACAGGCATCGTTTCTTACCACCTGGATCTCGATCCCGAAACGGAGCGCGAGCGCCGTCTGGACGACATCCGGTAGCGGCCTACCATGGCTGGATGACCCCGTTAGTGGATCTGCGCAGCGACACTGTCACGAAACCGACCCGGCAGATGCGGCACGCCATGGCCGAGGCCGAGGTCGGCGACGACGTCTACGGCGAGGACCCGACCGTCAACGCGTTGGAGGCCGAGGTCGCCGAGCTGTTCGGGCACGAGGCGGCGCTGTTCACCCCCACCGGGTCGATGGCCAACCAGATCGCGGTGCAGCTGCTGGTGCCGCCGGCCGCCGAGCTGCTCTGCGACGCCGACGCGCACGTGGTGACGTACGAGATCGGCGCCGCGGCCGCCTACGGCGGCATCTCCACCCGCACCTGGCCGGCGGTCGGCGGCGACATCGACGTCGAGGCGGTGGCGGCGATGATCCGTCCGGACGGCTTCTACGCGGTGCCGACCCGCGCGCTCGCGATCGAGAACACCCACAACCGTGCCGGCGGGGCGGTGATCGGCCTGGACACGATGCGGGCGCTGCGGCGGGTGGCCGACGACGCCGGCATCGGGCTGCACTGCGACGGGGCCCGGAT
>SLSW01000252.1 GCA_007130245.1 Micromonosporaceae bacterium | reverse complement strand
GTGGTGAAGCGATACCCGGGCGCGGCGTCGAACGCGGTCGACGGGGGCGAACCCGGTGACGTACGGCGTCGCCGGCAGCACCCTGGTCGCCTGGCGGCTGCGGCACCTGGCCCGCGACCTGAAGCGGGAGGCACAATGGGCGCGTGGACCCCCCGGCGAGCATCCCCCCGAGCCGTGCCGAGCCTTTCCCTGCGACCGGTGTCCCGGCAGGCCCGGCGCCCGACCGGCGGCGGCTGCCGGACTGGCGGTCGGTCCTCGCCGTGGTCGCGCACCCCGACGACGAGTCGTTCGGCCTCGGAGCGGTGCTGGCCGCCTTCGTCGCGGCTGGCGCGGAGGTCTCGGTGCTGTGCTTCACCCGCGGGGAGGCATCGACCCTGCACGGCGTGAGCGGCGACCTGACGGAAGTGCGCGCCAAGGAACTGCGCGCCGCCGCGGATGCGCTCGGGGTCATCTCGGTGGAGCTGCTCGACCACCCGGACGGGCGGCTCTCTGAGGTCCCACTGGCCGACCTGACCGCGCAGGTCTCCGCCGCCGCCCGCACCGGTGCGACCGGGCTGCTGGTATTCGACCCGTCCGGGGTGACCGGACACCCCGACCACCGGCGCGCGACCGAGGCGGCGCTGGGTGCGGCGGGCACCCTGGGTTTGCGCGTGCTGGGCTGGACCGTACCCGCCGACGTGGCGGCCACCGTCAACGCCGAGCACGCCACCTCGTTCGTCGGCCATCCGCCGTCCGCCATCGACCTGACCGTTACCGTCGACCGCGCCCGGCAGCATGAGGCCGTCCGATGCCACCCCAGCCAGGCGGTTCCCGCAAGCCCGCTGTGGCGCCGCCTGGAGTTGCTCGGGGATAACGAGCACCTGCGCTGGCTGCCGGACGGACAGGGTAAAGCTCACTGACGGTCGCACGGCGGCCACGACTGTTACTGAGCGCGGCTGATCAGCACACCCACCGCTGTGGCGGCCACCGCCGCCACGGTCAGCCCCCATCCGACCACGATTCCGGCGAGCGCGAGACCGGCCCCGGCCTCGCCGCTGCGGCGGATCTGCCACCGGGCCACGTGCCCCAGCAGCGCCACGACGGGCCCGAGAAACCACCCGAACAGCAACGTACCTGGCAGGCACACCGCGGCGATGCAGACCAGCATCGACGCGGTGGCCAGCCGGTTCGTACCCGTGGCCGGCGGCGTGGTCGGCGCGTGGGTGGCGTCGTAGGTGGCATGGGCCGGTTCGTCGAGGAGCATCCGGTACGCCTCGTTGATCAGGCGGAACCGCTCCGCGGCCCGGGGACCGGGGTCGCGGTCGGGATGGTGTCGGAGCGCCAGGCTCCGGTACGCCCGCCGGACCTCCTCGGTGGAGGCGTTGCGGGCCACGCCGAGCACCTGGTACGGGTCGATGGTGCCTCCCTCCGGCGGATTGGCCGATTGCGGCCGTGTGCGGTCCACCCATATGACGCCGGGCAGCGGGCAGTTGTGACCGTTCAGCAGGAATCGGCGGCCAGGATCGTGCCAGCGCGTCAGCCGAAGCCGATGTCCGCGGCGGACGAGTAATCAGGGTTTCGGACCGGCCGGTTCGACCTCGACGGCCGTGGACGGCTTCTGGACGTCGGCTGCGGCCCGGGAAACGTGACCCCTCGCGCTGGCGCCGTAGTTCACCGAGGCCATCGGACTCGACCCGGACGACGACATGCTGGCCGAGGCCGAGCGGCAGGCCGCCCATCGCGGTGTGACCAGTGTGCGCTGGTTCTGCGCCCGGGCGGAGGAGTTTCCCGCCGGCCAGGGCAGTTTCCGGGTGGCCACGTTCGCCGCCTCCTTCCACTGGATGGACATGCAGGGGATCGCCTTTTACCGCCAGACCGGCAGCCTGGTGGGTGTTCACCGGCCGACTGTCGATGGTCTCGGGGTGGGTGACATCGCCTTCGTCGCGGCTTTCGCCATCTCCGAGGAGAAGATCGGCAAGGACCTCACCGAGGCGATCCTCATGCCGCCCAACAACTTTCCCCGCCTGGACTGCGACCTTCCTAACGTGACAGTCCCCGTGAACAAGGGTATCGTCGACGACACCGAGGTGGATCGGGTGGCTACGGCGCTGGCAGGGGCGGAGGTGCTGCTCTACGCGGCGCCGAGTGGCCGGCCGGAGACGGCTCGGGCATACGCCGAAGCCGCCTGCAGGGCCGGTGTCGCCTTCATCAACACCACCTCCGACGCCATCGGCCGCGATCTAGTGTGGACGCAAAAGTTTGAGGCGGCCGGTCTGCCGTTGCTCGGGGATGACCTGGCCAGCCAGTTCGGCGCTTCCGTGGTGCACAACGCGTTGCTGCGGCTGCTCGACGAGCGGGGTCTCACCCTGGTGAGCTCCTATCAGGTCACTCTGGTGGGCACCGAAGACTTCCGCAACCTGGTCGAGAACGCCAACACCAAGGGCCAGTCCAAGCTCAACGCGCTGTCGGCGGCTGACAAGGTGCAGCTCGCCCCACCCGGATATCTGTCGACCTGATCCGCATCGCGGCGAGCGCGCTCCGGGATGGGCGGGGTGGTTATCCCGTCGAGGCCGCGCCGCTGCTGAAGTCCCCGCCTGGAACGGCAATCTGACCCTGGCGCCGAAGCGGCGCCAAGGTGAAGATCAGCGCGCTAACGGGGGTCGTAGGTCTGGCAGTCGGCCGCGTCCAGACCGGATGCGACCCGGATGGAGGGAGCGCGGCACTCCAGGTCGAGGTTATGCCGGCAGTCCTCCCGCTGGCAGGCGCCGACCCGACCGAGCATCTCATCCACGCCGCCCTTGGTGGGCGTCTCGATGAAGGTCGCGCACTGGGCGGATTCGCGCCCGATCGTGATCGCCGCGGCGTGACACCCGTTGTGGTTGTAACCGCACTGGGTCACGGTGCACTCGATGACCTGCGGCATCTCCAGCAGCTCGGTCATGGCCGCCCCCCTTCGGCTCTCCTCCACGCTCGACTACCCGCAGGGCGGGTAGTCGAAACCTGGATAACGAGCGGGCCCGGTGGGGTCGGTGAGCACCTCGACCTACCGCCGGCGGCGGCCGCGGGCTGACGCTGTCGGCACGCAGGGGCCTACAGGTCATCGGGCAGGAGGCGGAATGCCTTGTGCCCGGTCAGGGGACGTATGGCGCGGAAGTCTCGCCGGTCGAGAGTGAGGACCACGTCCGTGCGGTATTCGGCAGCCAGGCCGACGGCGGTGGCGTCGGCCAGGTCAAGGTCCAGATCGGTGTAATGGTCGCGTACGGCCAGGGCGGTGGTCAGCAGCCGCGGGGTGGTGTCGGCGATGGCGACCCGGGTGGCCTCCACCCGAGCGACGAGGGTACGCAGGATGGCGTCGGCGACGCGTCGGTCTGCGCGGATGCTGGCGATCTGATGAAGCTCGGTGAGGGTCAGTGGGCTGACCACCAGCAGACCGCAGGCGTTCGTCGCAATAGCCACCTGGGTGTGTTCGGGGTCGGTTCGGTTGAACAGGGCGAGCAGGCCAGAGGTGTCGGCGATGGCGATCAACGCCCCGCCTCGCTACGCGGCGCCTTCGCCCGGGCAGCCTGCGAACGAGCCTCGCGGACGTCGCCGGCGGAGATCGGCCCACCGAGGTCGAACGTCTCGTCGTCGCGGACCAGCGGCTCATCCCAGATGCGGGCCCCTAGGGCGGCCAGCTTAATTGCCTCGCGCAGGATCTCCGCTTCGGAGACGCCTCGCCGCGCCGCCGCCTCTTTGATCAACGCGAGGTCTTCGGCGTCGGCGTAGACGTTGGTGCGCTTCATTGACATGTACCAACCCTAACACACGTACCAATGCGCCTACGGCGGCAGCGAGGTGGCCACTCCCGCGAGCCTGGACCGTTGGCTCGGTGGGGCTCCTTGCCCGCTGCCCGCCTCAACCGGCCGAAGCCACGGAGGTAGGTTGCCAAGGTGACCGGTCAGAAGCCCTTGACCGGTATCACCGCCGAACTCGCCCATCATCCGGTCACCGCCGTCGGGGTCACACCAGGCTGGCTGCGTTCGGAGCAGATGCTGGAGCACTTCGGCGTCACCGAGGACAACTGGCGCGACGCTTGCGGGGAGGTGCCGGGGTTCGCGATCTCGGAGACGCCCACCTATCTCGCGCGTGGGCTCGCGGCACTCGCCGCCGACCCGCGCGTGTCACGATTTGCCGGCCAGGTGCTGACGTCCCGTCAACTCGCCGACGAGTACAACGTCACCGATGTCGATGGTTCCCGGCCAGACTGCTGGGGCTACATCGACGCCTACGGAATCGGCGAACAGAGCGGCCGGGACGTACAGCAGTTCCGCTGACCGACGACCCTGGTGGCGTCGCCGGTGACCGCCCGCAGGCGGGCGCTGGCCTGCCATCCTCAGGGGATGGACATCACCGCCTTTGCCGCCCTGGTGTCACAGCTCGACCATGTGACCGTGCGCATCCGCGAAGGGGCGCTGGACTGCCGCTACCACGGCCGCTTGGTAGCGCGCCAGGTCGGACCGGGCCATGTGGTTATCCGGCTGTCGTTCGAGTTGCGCGAGGAGATGCTGCGGCTCTTCCCGGACACGTTCGCGGTGCCGCCGCGCTATGCCCGGCACATGATGGTCGTCGCCGATCTTGGTTTCGACGAGGGCGCCATCGAGGATGCCGTCGCGGCGGCGTGGAAACTGCAGGTGGAGCACGACTCCTGCTCCGGTCGGACTGCATGAGTCAGTTTCCGAAAGTTAACTTGACAGCCGTGTTGGTGAAAGATAAGTTTGCAGGGTGACGCCGGAGCCGGTGATCCTCGCAAGCGCCCGCAAGCACGGTATCGCCGACGAAGACATGCTCCACGCCTACCGCCACCCGATCCGCATATGCGATCTCGAAGAGAGCCTCCGGATGTTCATTGGAGGTGACACCAGCGGGAAGTTCCTCGAGGTCAGGTACGTCATGCATGACGATCTCACGCTGATAGTCCACGCCATGCTCGCCCGCGACAAGTTCCTCAACGGGAGGTGATCACATGCCACGCAGTTTGCAGGAGATCCTCGACCACGCTGATGATCTGGCTAGGCGGTTCGAGGACTACGAGCCTGATCCCGACGATGAGCGGGACCCGGAGCCGCACCGGGCGCTGGCGGCGGCCGTGGCGGCCCGTAGCCGGGTCGAACAGGACATCGCCGAGGCGGTCCAGCGTGCCCGCGCCGCGGGCTACACGTGGGCCGACATCGGCGCTCTGCTGGGCACCACCGGTCAGGCGGCGAGCCAGCGCTACGGGCGCCGCGTAGCGGCCTGAGCGGGGTGGATAGGTCTACGCGACCTGGCGCAGCAGCCGGTCCGAGGGCGTTCCGACATCGACCACCCGGAGACGATCGAAGAGACCGGCGACCTGATCAGGCTGGCGGGCGGCGAGGGCACGGCAGTACGAGTTGACCATCTCGAACCGGCATAGGTACGGGGGGTCGACGACGAGCGCGGGCGGCCTGCAATTCTCGTCAACGACATCTTCAAGGCGGGGATCGCTATGCGCAGTGGGATCGGCCGCTGTGGGAGCACGACGTGCCCGGAGGGCTCCGGATGCTCCGCATGGGTGTGGACACCCACCTGATCACGAACGCCGTGGCCATCCCGCTGCTGCTGCGCACCGGTGCCGGGTTGGTAGTGGAGGCCAACGAGGGCACGACGAGCTTCAACGCCAACTACCGCCCGCAGGTCGGGTTTACTACGACCTGGTGAAGGCCGCCATCTACCGCATCGTCAGGAGCCTCGCCGCCGAACTCGCCAACCATCCGGTCACTGCCGTTGGGGTCCACCCCAGGTTGCCCAGCCATGAGAGCGCGCTTTGCGTGATTGCGAGGGGTGGACGAGTTGGCCACCCATAAACGTCGATGCCCTGACCGCGTATCCGCAGGTCAGGGCACCTATCTGGTCGGGGTGGCGGGATTTGAACCCACGGCCTCTTCGTCCCGAACGAAGCGCGCTGCCAAGCTGCGCCACACCCCGAGGTGTGCCCGAGCCATAGTAGCTGACGCCCTCCCGGCTGGCCCAGGGGATATCACCCCGCAGGACCGGTCAGATCTTGGACGGCCAGCGCCCTTCCCGGGGCGAAAGACGTCCAAGATCGCCGAAAAGGGGCGGGGTGTTGGCGGGACATCGCTGAAAGGCGGAGGGTCAGCGGGGGATCAGCGTCAGCAGGGTGGCCTCGGGGCGGCAGGCGAACCGGATCGGGGCGGTCGGGTGGGTGCCCAGCCCGGCGGAGACGTGCAGCCACGCGTGCGCGTCCCCCGAGCCGCCCGGCCAGCGGTGCAGCCCGCGCGCCATCCGCCGGTCGAGGCCGCAGTTGGTGACCAGCGCTCCCACTCCGGGCACCCGCACCTGGCCGCCGTGGGTGTGACCGGCCAGCAGCAGCGTGAACCCGTCGGCCGCCATCGCGTCCAGCACGTACGGCTCCGGACTGTGCGTCAACCCCAGGTGCAGGTCGGCGTCGGCCGACGCCGGGCCGGCGACAGCGGCGTAGTCGTCGCGCTCGACGTGCGGGTCGTCCACGCCGACGATCTCCACCGTCCGCCCGCCGGCCTTCAGCACGGTCCGGGCATTGTTGAGGTCGGCCCAGCCGCCACTGGCCAGCAGCGCGCGCAGGTCCTCGTACGGCAGTTCCTCCCCCTGCACGTACGCCCGTTCCCGGTCGAAGTAGCTCAACGGGTTGCGCCACACCGGCCCCGCGTAGTCGTTGGAGCCGAACACGAACGCCCCGGGCAGCGCCAGCAGGTCCCCGTACGCGCGCGCCACCGCCGGCACCGACTCCGGGTGGGCGATGTTGTCGCCGGTGACCACCACCAGGTCGGGGTCGGTGCCGGCCAGCGCCGCCACCCACTCCTGCTTGCGGTGCTGCCGCGGGGTCAGATGCAGGTCGGACAGGTGCAGCACCCGCAGCGGTTCGGCGTCCGGCGCCAGCACCGGTACGTCGAAGCGGCGCAGCGTGAACAGGTTGCGCTCGATCAGCGAGGCGTATCCGAATGCCGCCGCCCCGGCGGCCACCAGGCCGCCGCCGATCCATCCCGCCGTACGCAGTCGCATGCCCGACAGCGTAGGCACGCCACGTTGTCGCGCGCGGGCGGGATCAGGGTAGTGTCCCGTGCAACAGCCGGCACACGTCGGCACGCCGTTCGGGTTGCGCTGCATGCCACCGGACGTGAGCCGGTAGGTTGATCCACATGAGCACGCTCAAGGACCGGTTGAACGAGGACATGCGCGCCGCGATGAAAGCGCGCGACGAGACAACCACCGCCACCCTGCGGATGACGCTGGCGGCAGTGCGCTCCGCCGAGGTGTCGGGGAAGGCGGCGCGGGAGCTGTCCGACGACGAGGTCCTCGGCATCATCGCCAAGGAGGCCCGCAAGCGCCGGGAGGCCGCCGAGGCGTACGACGAGGCCGGGCGCACCGGGCTGGCGGACAAGGAACGGGCCGAGCAGCAGGTGCTGGCGCGGTACCTGCCGGAGCCGCTGTCGGATGCGGAACTGTCGGAGCTGGTCGCGGAGGCGCTGGCGCAGGGCGGGTTCAGCGGCATGCAGGCGATGGGCCCGGCGATGAAGGCCGTGCAGGCGGTCGTGGCCGGCCGCGCCGAGGGCGCCCGGGTTGCCGCCGAGGTCAAGCGCCAGCTTGCCGGCTAGCTAGCGACTCCGCTCAGGTGTCGTCGCCGTCGCGGTTACCCGGAGGGCGGACCGTCGGCATGGGGTCGGGTTCCTCGTCCTCGTCCTCGTCCTCGTCGGGCGGAGGACCGGGGCCGGGTTGGTCTTCTTCTTCCTCGTGGTCCGAGCCGTTGGAGATGTGGATGGTCACCACGCCCCCGCGGGTGGTGCTGTCGCTCGGGGTGGTGCCCGCCACGTCTCCGGCGGGGCAGGCCGAGTCCACCGGGTCGTCCTCGATCTGCACGTCGAAGCCCGCGTCCTCCAGGATCGACTCCGCCTCGGAGACCGGCAGACAGGACACGTCCGGAACGTCCTCCCGCGGCCCGTAGACCAGGTCCATGTCCTCGGGCGGACCCCAGTCCAGGCTCTCCTTGCCTCGCATGGCGTCGCGCATGGCATAGGTGACGCTCGGCCGGACCGTGCCGAAGCCGTCCATATCCTGGTCGGTGTCGGCCCAGTCCGGGTCGGCCATCATCCCGGCGATGGTCAGTTGCCTGGTCGACAGCACGAACGAGTACGTCCGCACCCCTTCGCTGGTGCCGGTCTTGCCCCAGATCGGCTGCTCAACCACGTCGACGGTGGCCTGACCCTCCGGGGTGAACCGCGCGGTGCCGGAGTTGGTGCACTCGCCGAAGTGTGACCGGGTGCCGACCACACACCGACCGGCGTCGATGGCGGCCAGCGCCACGTCCCGGTCGATCGCCCGGTCGCACTCCGGGCGCGCCAGGTCGAGCGAGTCGCCGCCGGCGGTGCGGATCTCCTCGACCGGAATCGGATCGCAGTGGATGCCCTCGGCCGAGACGGTCGCGTACGAGTTGGCGAGGTCCAGCGGCACGGTGTCGCTGACCCCGAGGGTGAACACGCCCCAGCCGGGAGCCCGGTGCGGCTGGGCATATTGCGCATCCTGGGGGAACTCCTCACTGCCGCTGGCGCGGAACTTGATGCCCATCCGCTTGGCGGCGTCGACCGCGTGCTCGGCACCGGCCCGTTCAATGAGCTGCGCGAAATAGGTGTTGACCGAGAACCCGAACCCGTTCCACATGGTGTGGGTGCCGGTCATGTCCCGGTTGAAGTTGCGCGGGCACCAGTTGCTGCCGCACGCGGCGCCGCTGCCCGGTTCGGCGTAGAAGCGGGTGGTGACCTGGAACGGGGACTGGATGGTGGTGTCCAGCGGCATCTCCCGCTCCAGCGCCGCGATCATCGTGTACAGCTTGAATGTCGAACCGCCGTGATAGCCGGTGATGTCGCCGCCGCCGGCCAGCAGCGGGTTGGTGGTGTTCGGGTAGGTGCCGAGCATGCCATGGGCGCGTCGGAGCGGGTCGGTGTGCGGCCCGTTGTCCGACTCGTCCAGCGAGAAGTGCCGGTTGGTCGCCATCCCCCGCACCTTGCCGGTGCCCGGTTCGACGGCGGTCAGCATCAGCGCGTGCGGCTCGTCAGCGCTGGTCTCCAGGTGGTCGTCGACCTGGTCCTTCATCGCATGCTGGACGTCGACGTCGAGAGTGGTGACGATCTGGTAGCCGCCGCCCTTGAGCCGGCGTTCCCGCTCCCACGGGGTGGCGCCGAAGGCCTCCTGCTCCATCCACCACCGGTAGAAGTAGTCGCAGAAGAACCCCCAGTGGTTCTCCACCGTGCTGACGCACTCGTTCGGCTGGCGCTCCGCGCGCGGCTCGATCTCGACCGCCTTCGCCTCGTTGGCCTCGGCGCGGCTGATCGCCCTGGTGTCGACCATGCGCTCGATCACCCAGTTGCGGCGTTCGGTCGCGGCGGCCACCCGGTCCGCCGAGGCGGGGCTGTGCATGGACGGCGCCTGGATGATGCCGGCCAGCAACGCCGCTTCGTGGACCTCCAGGTCCTCCGGACGCTTGCTGAAGTAGACCTGGGCGGCGGCGAAGATCCCGTACGCGCCCTCGCCGAAGTAGGCGAGGTTGAGGTAGCGCTCCAGGATCTCGTCCTTGGACATCTGCTGCTCGACCGCCATCGCCAGCCGGGCTTCGCGCAGCTTGCGGGCGGTGGTCTCCTCGGTGGCGTCGACGATCTCCTGCGGAGTGTCGGCGAAGTATGTCAAGGCCAACCGTATGAACTGCTGGGTGACGGTGGACGCACCCTGAGTGGTCTGGCCGGCGTCGAGGTTCGCCACGAAGGCGCGGGCGATCCCCCGCACGTCGACCCCGACGTGCTCGTAGAAGTTGCTGTCCTCGGCGGCGAGCACAGCGTCGATCATCACCTGCGGCACCGCGTCGAGGTCGATGTTGCGGCGGTTCTCGTCGTACATCGTCGCCAGCAACGTGGTGCCGTCCGAGGCGTAGACATAGCTGATCTGCGGCCCGTCGAGGACCGTCAGTTCCGCGGGAAGCTCGTCGAAGCGCTCCATGCCCTCTTTGGCGATGAGCCCGGACGCGGCGACCGCGGGCAACAGGGCGGCCGCGACGACGACCCCTGCGAGCACGCCGCAGAGCACAAGCGACCCCACGTTGACGAAGATGTTGTGATCACGGGGGCGCATCCAACTCACGGCGACCAGCCTACGTGACCCCTCCCACAGTGCCTACCGGTGGCTGTTGCCCCGTTGTCACCGGTGCCGTCGATTTCGGAGAGTGACGGTCGCGGATCGGTAGTCGTATAGCGACTCAGTGTGTCCGGCGCACCGACCGACCGTGGCGGACGTCGCGGCCGTGATGGTGGGCATTCGGCGGCCGAGTTCTGGGTATGTCCCTGCGGCGCCACTCGCGACGTCCCGGCGGGCCGACGCGAGTGGCCCCGGGGCTACGGCCGGCCCGCGCTGCCGCGGACCGGCCCGGAATGCACCGACAATCCGTTTCGGCTTATTTTGGTTGGGAACGTTGCGTAACTAGACGACTACGGAGCATGATGTCCGAGGGTCGGCCACACCGCGGCACCGCGCAACCGGGCGTGGGGGCAGCGTACCGGCCGGCGCAGGGGGCATAACGGATATCAAAGGGGGGACGTGCACATATGGGCATGATCACGGACTGGCCGAGCCTGGCGGCGTGCCGGGACGGAGATCCGGACGCGTTGTTTGTCCAGGGCGCTGAGCAGAACGTGGCCAAGCGGATCTGCCGCGGCTGCCCGGTGCGGTACGAGTGCCTGGCCGACGCGCTGGACAACCGCATTGAGTTCGGAGTGTGGGGTGGAATGACCGAGCGCGAGCGGCGTGCCCTGCTGCGCCGGCACCCGCACGTGCTCAGCTGGCGCCGCGCCTTTGAAGCCGCGATGCGCGACGAGGAGCTGGTCTCGGCCTGACCACCAGCCCTCCGGTGGTGAGCGTTCGATCTAGGAGTTGTTCAGGGCGCGACGCCCGGATCGGGGGTGAACAACTCCTAGATCGACGCATGTTCGCGGTCGGTCACACCAGCGCGGTGCCGATGACGCGCAGGCCGTCGAGATCGTGCACGTCGGTGGGCTGGGCGGGCACCTCCGCCACCGGAACCGCCGGAAACGCCCGAGTGAACCGGACCGCCATCCGGTGCTCGCGGTCCACCAGCCGCATCAGGTCGGCGTGCGCGCGTAACGCCGCGGCGGCGCCCGGGTGGTCCTCGCCGACCGCGGCCGCGGCCGCCTCACTGTCAGCGGCGTCCAGTGACGGTACGGCGCTACGGTGCACCCGGTTGAGCACCAGACCACCCATCGGCATCCGTTCATGGACCAGCCGCTCGGCGAAGTAGCACGCCTCCCGGATGGCGTCCTCCTCCGGGGTAGCCACCACCAGGAACGCCGTCTGCGGATCCTGCAAGATCTGGTAGGTGTGTTCGGCACGCTCCCGGAATCCGCCGAACATCGAGTCCAGCGCGGCGACGAAGCCGGACAGGTCGCTGAGCAGTTGGGCGCCCAGCACCCGCTGCACCGCCTTGGAGAAGGCCCCGAACGATGCGGTCACGAGCTGGAACATGCTGCGCCCGCCGGAGCGGGCCGGTGCCAGCAGGAACCTCAGCATCCGCCCGTCCAGAAACCGACCCAGCCGGGCCGGCGCGTCCAGAAAGTCCAGCGCCGAGCGGGACGGCGGCGTGTCCACCACGATCAGGTCCCATGACTCGGTGCCGCGCAGCTGCCCCAGTTTCTCCATCGCCATGTACTCCTGCGTGCCCGAAAAGGTGGTGCTCATCGCCTGGTAGAACGGGTTGGCGAAGATCTCCTCGGCGCGTTGCGGGTCCGTGTGCGCCAGCACCACCTCGTCGAAGGTGCGCTTCATGTCCAGCATCATGGCGTGCAGTTCGCCCTCGCCGTCGGTCTTGACCGGCCGCGGGGTGTTGTCCAGCTCGGTCAAGCCCAGCGCCTGTGCCAGCCGGCGCGCAGGATCGATGGTCAGCACGACCGTACGCCGACCATGGGTCTCAGCAGCGCGTAGCGCCAGCGCCGCCGCGGTGGTGGTCTTCCCGACGCCCCCGGCGCCGCAGCAGACCATGATGCGCACGCCCGGGTCTGCCAGCAGCGCGTCGGTCTCCATCGTCAGGTGCTCGGCCACATTTCGAGCGTAACCTTCCGACACCGCAGCTCACGCGGGTGCGTGAGGTCCGGCGAGGCCGGGTTCACGTGGCGTGGCGCAGCACGGCGGCCAGGGTCTCCAGCGCGGTCCGATCCGTGCCGCCGACCAGCAGTGGAAGCTCCACCGTCGGCCTGCCCAGACCCGCCAGCTCCGCACGCAGGTCGGCTTCCATCTGCTCACGCGCCAGGCGTTCGCGCGCCTCAGCGTGCAGCCCGCGCACGGTCTGTTGGTCGGTGGGCAGCCCGGCCGCGGCCAGGCCCCGCCGTAACTGTGGCTGGCTCACCGGGCCCCGACCACCGGCCAGCAGCGGCGTCCGGCTGGCGTTGATGATGATCCGTCCGATGGGCAGGCCGAGTGCGGTGAGCTCGGCGAAGGTGTCCCGCGTCTCCTGCACCGGCATCTCCTCCAGCACGGTGACCGCGTGCACCGCGGTCATCGGTGAGCGCAGCAGCGCCGAGACCCCTTCGCTCTGGTTCTTGATCGGCCCGACCTTCGCCAGCTTCGCCGTCTCCGCGGTGACGTTGAGGAACCGCCCGATCCGACCGGTCGGCGGCGCGTCCAGCACCACCGCCTGGTAGGTGCGGTGACCACTCTCGATGCGGGTGGTCGCCTCCTTGACCTTGCCGGTCAGCAGCACGTCGCGCAGTCCGGGGGCGATCGTCGTGGTGAAGTCGATCGCGCCGACGCGGCGCAACGCCCGCCCGGCCGCCCCCAGCCGGTAGAACCGGTCGAGGTATTCCAGCAGTGCCTGCTCGGAGTCCACGGCGAGCGCGCGCACCTCGCCACCGTCCTCGGTGCCGGCGATAGTCCGCTCCTCGTACGGCAGCGGATCGGTGCCGAACAGCTGCGCGATCCCCTGCCGGCCCTCCACCTCCACCAGGAGGCTGCGGTGCCCGCCCGCGGCCAGTGCCAGCGCCAGCGCGGCAGCCACGGTGGTCTTGCCGGTGCCGCCCTTGCCCGTCACCACATGCAGGCGGGCGGGCCACGCCGGATGGACCGGTCCGCTCATCACCTGCACGATCTGAGGCTACTCGTCGTCGCCGTCATCTTCGTCGGCATCCGGATCCCCGTCGTCGTTTCCGGCGTCGTCGTTTCCGGCGTCGTCGTCGCCGTCGTCGTCGCCGTCGGGTGGTGACTGCACATCGCAGACCCACCAGCCGTGCGGCGCCTTGTCCAGCACGCTGACGCGCAGCTCCTGGTCTGCCGTGCGCTCGTCGCCGGTGATCATCGTGACCGTGACCGCCACGATCGCCAGCTGATCGGTCTCGTCGGCCACCTGCGGCTCGTCCCACGTGTACGACGGGTTCGGGTATTCGTCCTGGAACGCCCGGATGCCGTCGATCTGCTCCTGTAGCGCTTCCTCGTCCCGCGCCTCCGAGCAGACCAACGCGCTCGCCTCGGCCGCGTCCTGGTCCCGGTAGACCGCATGGAGGAAGGCGTCCACCGCGTCGGCCGGGGTCGCCGCGCCGTCCCGGTCGGGGTCGCTCAGCAGCAGCCACGCACCCACCGAGACGCCCGCCAGCACGAGCGCCGCGACGACGATCACGCCGGCGATCATCAGGCCGCGACGTGAACCGCGGCCCAGGGCGCGATGGGTCGCCGGGGGCTGATCGGGCGGAGGAGCGTGCGGCCCCGACGACGCTGGGTGGGACTCGGGCGGCTGCGGTTGCTGCCGGTCGCCGTCCGGTGGCTGGGTCATGGCGGTTCTCTCCCGGTACGGGTCGGTTTAGCCAGGTCAGCCGAACTCTACCTGGCGGTGTCACCCCCGGCGCCGCGCCGTCACGGTCGCCCGGCGCCGCTGCGGTCGACCGGTTGTTAAGGTGCCGGAATGCAGAAGTGGGAGTATGCCACCGTGCCGTTGCTGATCCACGCAACGAAGCAGATTCTGGACAGCTGGGGTGAGGACGGCTGGGAGCTCGTCGCCGTGATTCCCGGCCCCAACCCGGAGCAGCTCGTCGCCTACCTCAAGCGTCCCAAGGAGTGACCGTGGCAGACATTCACGCCCGGCTCGCCGAACTCGGCCTGACCCTGCCGGCGGTGAGTCCTCCGGTGGCGTCCTACGTGCCGGCGGTGCGGACCGGCAACTACGTCTACGTGTCCGGCCAGCTGCCGTTCGTTGATGGGGCGCTGCCCGCCACCGGCAAGGTCGGTGCCGAGGTGTCACCGGAGCACGCCAAGGAGCTGGCCGCCCGCTGCGCACTGAACGCGCTGGCGGTCATCGACGACCTGGTCGGCCTCGGTGCAGTGGTGAAGATCGTCAAGGTGACCGGTTTCGTCGCCTCCGCTCCCGGCTTCACCGGCCAGCCCGGTGTGATCAACGGTGCGTCGGAGCTGTTCGGCGAGCTGTTCGGCGAGGCGGGCCGGCACGCCCGCAGCGCGGTGGGCACCGCGGAGCTGCCTCTGGGCACCCCGGTCGAGGTGGAGGTCATCGCCGAGGTCACCTGAGCCGTTGCCGGTGGCGATCCTGCTCCGGGGGCGGTCCTGTCGCGTCGAGGTCACCGCGCGCAGCCACGCCCGGCGGGACCGTACTATCGCAGGCATGGCGGGCAACGATCCGGTGGCCCACGTCACTGCCCCGGTGGTGGCGGTGACGGAGCGGTTGCCAGGGTGGGCGACGCTGGTGCGCGCGCCCAACCCTTCACCGATGACGCTCGACGGCACCAACACGTGG
>SLSW01000035.1 GCA_007130245.1 Micromonosporaceae bacterium | reverse complement strand
GCGGCGCGGTGTCACGGTGTCGTTGGCCATCAGACCCTCGCAACGGTGCGCTGGCCGAGGAAGCCGCCTGGACGCACCACCAGGACGACGATCAGGACGATGAAGGCCACCGCGTCGCGCAGGCCCGAGTCGATGTAACCGGCGACCAGTGACTCGAGCACGCCGAGCAGCAGGCCACCGAGGATCGCGCCGCGGATCGACACCAGCCCTCCGAGTACGGCGGCCACGAAGCCCTTGAGCCCGAGCGTGAGCCCCGCGGTCCAGGAGGTGAAGTAGATCGGGCTGGCCAGGACCCCGGCCACGGCGCCGAGCCCTCCGGCGATCGCGAATGACAGCAGCGACGCCTGGGCGATGGAGATGCCGACCAGCCGGGCGGCGGTGGGTTGTTCGGCGCAGGCGCGCAGCGCCTTGCCGGTCAGGGTGTGCTCGTAGAACCAGTTGACGCCCAGGGCGACCACCGCGGTGACCCCGAGAATCCACAGGTACTGTGACTGCACCGCGACGCCGAGGGCGGTGAACGACGCGCCGGGAAACGGCGTGAGGTCGTGCCCCTCGGGTCCCCATATCAGCAGCATTCCGGCCTTGAGCGTGGTGGACACGCCCAGCGTCAGGATGATCGACAGCAGGGTGGTCATCCGCTTGACCGGGGCGATGGTCAGCCGCTGCATCAGCGCCGCGACGATAACCACAGTGGCGATCGCGAGGAGGACGGCGGCGGGCAGCGGAAGACCGCTGCCCACCGCGCTGATCGCCACCAGCCCCGCAAGGGCCGCGAACTCACCCTGGGCCAGGTTGATCACATGGCTCACGGTGTAGATCGCGACGAACCCCATCGCGACCAGGGCGTAGATCGCCCCCATCGAGACCCCTGCGAGGAGGAGCTGGAGAAGATCGGTCACGTCGCGCCGCTACCTAGCTGATCTCAACGAGTTGCCACTGGCCGTTCGAGACGGTCACGAACACCAGTGCGTCCTTGCTCAGGCCGGAGTGGTCCTCCGGCGTCATCTCGTACACGCCGGTGATGCCAACGAACCCGCTGACCTGCTCGAGGTAGTCGCGCACCGCCTGCTTGTCGGTGCCGACCGCCTCGAACGCCTCGATCGCCAGGTAGAAAGCGTCCCACGCGTGGCCGGCGAAGGTGGACGGTGTCTCGCCGTACGTCTGCTCGTAGTCGGCCAGGAAGCTGATCAGTATCTCCTTCTGCGGGTCGCTGTCGGGCAGCTGGTCTGCCACCAGCAACCGGCCCAGCGGTGCCACGAGACCGTCAGCGGCACTGCCGGCGGTGTCGAGGAACACCTGGTTGCCGATCCCGTGGCTCTGCATGACTGGTGCCTCGAGGTCGAGCTCGCGGTAGGCCCGCTGCGCCAGCGCGGCCGCCGGCGGGATGCCCCAGATCAGGTTCATGTCCGCGTCCGCGTTGCGCAGGTTGATCATCTGCGCGGTGAAATCGGTGGCGTCCGGGGCGAACCTCTCTTCCGCGACCACCGAGATCCCGAAGGGTTCGCCGAGCTCGCTGAGGGTCTCGCCGACCCCTTCGCCGAACCCTGACGCGTCCCGCAGCAGGCCGATCGTGCTCCAGTCGTTGGCGTGCGCGTAGTCGATGATGTTCTCCAGCACCACCGAGTCGTTCTGGGCGGTCTTGAAGACCCACTCGGTACCTTCGATGATCGCGACATTGGCCGCCAGCGAGATCATGGGCATCTGGCTGGCCTCGGCGGCTCCTCGCATGGCCAGGCTGGGCCCGGTGCGGCTCGCGCCGAGAACGATGTCGACGTTTTGTGAGATCATCTCGTTCATGGCCTTGGCGGCCTCGTCTTCAGCGGACTGGTTGTCCACGACGATCAGCTCGATCTGGCGGCCGTTGACGCCGCCGGCCTCGTTGGCCTGCTCGGTCAACATCTCCAGCGCCCGGCGCTCGGGCACGCCGAGGCTGGCCCCGGCGCCGGTGATGTCGAGGATTGCGCCGATCGTGATCGGGCCGCTGTCCTCGCTGCCGCTGTCCCCGATGTCTGCTTCGGCGCATCCGGCGGCCGCCAACGTCAGCGCCATCATGGCGGCGACGGCCCCGCGCCTGCGGATCTGAACCATGGTCTGCTCCCTTGTGGTGCACGTTCCTGCGAGGTCGACCGACTCCGCCTGGATATCCTTGTTCGATTATCGAACGGGGTGTTCGTATAGTGGTCGAGATGTTAACCTCCACCCCTGCGCCGCACAAGAGGCATTTGAAAACCCGGAAGGATCGACGTAGTGACCCAGTCACCCCATTCCCAGACTCTGGACCGCGGACTGCGGGTGCTGGAGGTGCTGGCCGCTGCGGAGGGGCCGATGACGATCGCCGAGATCGCCGCGGAAGTCCGTGCGCATCGGTCGATCGTCTACCGGATGATCCGGACGCTGGAGGACCACCGCCTGGTCAGCCGTGGCGCGGACGGCCTCTACGGCCTCGGTCTGGGACTGGCCGCACTGGCGCGCTCGGTCAGCCCCGCGCTGCAGTCTGCAGCTATGCCAGCTCTATCCGAACTCGCCGATGATGTCGGAATGACGGCATTCCTGGTGGTGCCGGAGGGGGACGACGCGGTGACACTGCTCAGCGTGGAGCCGCGCCGCACCGCGGTGCATGTCGCATACCGCCCCGGCGTGCGGCACTCGATCCACCGGGGCGCCCCCGGCATCGCGATCCTCGCCGGGCGCCCACCGGCCGCTGGCGAGGCCGCCAACGTCGCCCGGGCACGCACCCAGGGATGGGCGTACTCACAGGGTGAGGTCCTGTCCGGCATGCGGTCCGTGGCCGCGCCGGTGGTCGACCGCCGCGGGGGCGTGGCCGCGTCGGTGGCGGTGGTGTACGTGGCCGACGATGTCGACACGGCGGCACTCGGGCAACGTGTGGTCGCCGCAGCGAAGGCGGTGGCCACGGAGATGCCCTGACCACCCGGCGCCGCCGTTGGCGGCGGCCCGTTGCACCCCGTTACCGGTCCTCACAGCCCCGAGGAGGAATTCCCATGCAGGACCGCGTTCCGCAACCGCACGAACTGGAACCCGTCGAACGGTCGTCAGTGGACGAACTTCGCGCCCTGCAGCTGGAACGGCTGCGCTGGTCGCTGCGCCACGCCTACAACAACGTGGCGCACTACCGGCAGGCGTTTGACGACGCCGGGCTGCATCCGGACGACTGCCGTGATCTCGCCGACCTGGCACGTTTCCCGTTTACCGGTAAGTCCGACCTTCGCGAGCACTACCCGTTCGGGATGTTCGCCGTGCCCCGCGAGCGGATCGCGCGGGTGCACGCCTCGTCCGGCACCACCGGGCGCTCCACGGTCGTCGGCTACACCAGGGACGACGTGCGCACCTGGGCGCGCCTGATGGCCCGTTCGATCCGTGCCTCCGGTGGGCGTCCGGGCGACCGGGTGCACGTGGCGTACGGGTACGGGCTGTTCACCGGTGGCCTGGGAGCGCACTACGGGGCGGAGGAACTGGGCTGCACGGTCATCCCGGTCTCCGGCGGCATGACCGAGCGACAGGTGACGCTGATCCGTGACTTCGAGCCCGACATCATCATGGTGACCCCCAGTTACATGCTGGCCATCGTCGACGCGATGGAGCGGGTGGGCGTCGACCCCCGCGCGACCTCGCTGCAGGTGGGCATCTTCGGCGCCGAACCCTGGACCGACGACATGCGCCGCGTCATGGAGCAGCGCCTGGACATGCACGCGATCGACATCTACGGGCTCTCGGAGGTGATGGGGCCGGGGGTGGCCAACGAGTGTGTCGAGACCAAGGACGGCCTGCACGTGTGGGAGGACCACTTTTATCCGGAGATCGTCGACCCGATCACCGGGAGGGCGCTACCGGACGGCGAAACCGGAGAGCTGGTGTTCACCTCGCTCACCAAGCAGGCCATGCCGGTGGTCCGCTACCGCACCGGGGACCTGACGCGGCTGCTGCCGGGAACCGCGCGACCGATGCGGCGGATCGAGAAGATCACCGGCCGCACCGACGACATGATGATCATACGCGGTGTCAACGTGTTCCCCACCCAGATCGAGGAG
>SLSW01000368.1 GCA_007130245.1 Micromonosporaceae bacterium | reverse complement strand
GCCGCCCGGCGGGTGCTGGGGCACGTGCTGGACCGGCTGCTGCGGCTGCTGCACCCGATCATGCCGTTCGTGACCGATGAGCTGTGGGTCGCCCTGACCGGCGGCGAGTCGGTGGTGGTGGCGCCGTGGCCGGGCACGGACGCGGCGTGGCACGACCCGGCGGCCGAGGCGGAGATCGCGCTGCTGCAGAAGGTGGTCACGGAGATCCGGCGGTTCCGCGCCGACCAGGGCCTGCGGGCCGGCCAGCGGGTGACGGCGCAGCTGACCGGACTGGGCGAGTCCGGCATCGGGACGCACGAGCCGCTGGTGCGGGCGCTGGCGCGGCTGGACGAGCCGGCCGGCGGGTTCGCCGCTACCGCCACGCTGGCACTCACCGGCGGGGTGACCGTGGAGCTGGACACCCGCGGCGCGATCGACGTCGCCGCCGAGCGTGCCCGCCTGACCAAGGACCGGGCCGCCGCCGAGCGCGAGGCCGCGCAGGCGCGCGCCAAGCTGGACAACGAGTCGTTCGTGGCCAAGGCGCCGCCGGAGGTGGTGGAGAAGATGCGCTCCCGGCTGGCCGACGCCGAGGCGGACCTGGCCCGCATCGACGCCGCCCTGACCGACCTCCCGCCGGCATGAGCGAGTTCGCCAGGGTCGAGGCCGAGTTGATGGAGCGCGGCTTCACCCGGATGGTCTTCGACCTGAGCCGGATCGAGGAGCTGCTGGACGCGCTGGGCAGTCCGCAGCGTTCCTACCCGTCGATCCACCTGACCGGCACCAACGGCAAGACCTCCACCGCCCGGATGATCGACTCGCTGCTGCGCGCACACGGGCTGCGCACCGGGCGCTACACCTCCCCCCACCTGGAGACCGTGCGTGAGCGGATCAGCATCGACGGCGAGATGATCAGTGAGGGCCGGTTCGTGGCGACCTACCAGGAGGTGGCGCCGGTCGCCGAGCTGCTCGACGCCCGCCGGGACGAGACGCTGACCTTCTTCGACATGACCACCGCGATGGCCTTCGCCGCGTTCGCCGACGCGCCGGTGGACGTGGCGGTGGTCGAGGTGGGTCTGGGCGGCGCCGAGGACTCCACCAACGTGCTGCACTCCGGCGTGTGCGTGATCACGCCGATCGGGTTGGACCACACCGAGTGGCTCGGCGACACCATCTCCGACATCGCCCACGCCAAGGCCGGCATCATCCACAAGGGTGCGACAGTGGTGGCCGCGGCGCAGGAGGAGGACGCCGCGCGCGCCGTGCTGCAACGTTGCGGCGAGGTCGGTGCCACGGTGGCGCGCGAGGGCGCCGAGTTCGGCGTGCTGCGCCGGGCTGTCGCCGTCGGCGGGCAGGTGCTGACCCTGCAAGGGCTGAACGAGGTGTACGACGAGGTGTTCGTGCCGCTGCACGGCGCGCACCAGGCGCAGAACGCCGCGGTGGCGCTGGCGGCCGCCGAGGTGCTGCTCGGCGCGGACGAACGCAGCCTCAACCCCGACCTGGTGCGGCAGGGCTTCGCCGAGCTGCAGGTGCCGGGCCGGCTGGAACGGGTGCGCACCGCGCCGACGATCCTGCTCGACGCCGCTCACAACCCGCACGGCATGGCTGCCACCGCGACCGCGCTGGGCGAGGAGTTCGACTTCCGCCGGCTGGTGGCGGTGGTGGCGATGCTGGCCGACAAGGACGCCGGCGGTCTGCTGGAGCTGCTGGAGCCGGTGTGTGACGCGGTGGTGGCCACCCGCAACAGCTCCACCCGCGCGATGCCGGCCGCGCAACTCGGTACGGCCGCGGTGGAGGTCTTCGGCGAGGACCGGGTACGGGTGGCCGAGTCGCTGCCGGACGCGGTGGAGGTCGCGGTGGCGCTGGCCGAGCAGGACATGGATGCCGGATTGGGCGGAGTCGGCGTGGTGATCACCGGGTCGGTGTTCACGGTCGCTGACGCGCGCCGCCTCCTGGCCCGTTGACCCGTTCCCCGCTGCCCAGTGGACGCCACTGGGTCAGCGCGATGCCGTGCCCGTCCGGGTCCTTGAACGCGGCCGCCCACAGCTCCAAGCGGCTGCCCCGGTCAACCACCCGCGGCGGGTAGGTGAATCTCACCCCGGCATCCTTCAGCTCGGCGTACACCGCGTCGATGTCGCCCACCTCCAGGTTGAGGTGGGCCACCCGCCGGTGCACCGGATCCATTTCCTGCACCGCCCGCAGCACCAGCCGGGTCTCACCGGAGGCGAGCACGACGCTGTCCGGGCCGCTGTCGATCTCGTGGAAACCGAGCCGGTCGCGGTAGAACGCCGCCGAGCGGGCCACGTCGGCCACCAGCAGCGTGACCCCCACCCGGTGGATGGCGCCGCTGGCTGACGGGTTGGCACTCGGGTAGACCGCGGCCTGCGCGTGCTCCGGCGGTGACTGCGGTGGCCGCGGGGAGGGGCTGGGCCGCCGGCCCGGGGCGGGACCGGGTCGCGGCGACGGCACCCGTGTGCGCACCTCGTGCGGTAGCGGCACGTGCCGGTGCAGCCGACCCTCGTCGGCCGGGCTCATGTCGCCGGCGGCCACCGGAGTGCGCCGGGTCGGCGCCGGCGGGTCGTCCAGCGCGAAGTCGACGTCGTCGTCCGGCTCCTGGGCGGGGGTGTGCGGGTGCGGGCTGGCAGGTTCGTCGTCCCACCACTCGTATTCGTACTCCTCGGACTCCGACAGGTGCGACGGCGGCGGCACGGCCGGCACCGGCCTCGGCTGGTCGTCGTCCCAGGCCGGGTCGATGTCCTCCTCCGGCAGGGTGTCCGGCCACAGGATGCGCACGTTGCGGATGTCGTCGGCGGCGACCTCGATCGGCAGCTCCATGCCGGCCGCGGGCCACTTGTCCACGGGCACCCGCGGCTCGCGGATGACGACCATCTCCTGCGGCAGACCGGGGGCGTCTACGACCAGCTCCAGCTGGCACCGGCCGTACGGCGTGGCGGTCGGCGGGTCGGACACGTGCACCACCCGACCGGTGCCTACGACCCACTGGCGCAGTGTGCCACGTAGCGCGGTCGCCAGTCGCGGCGCGAACGTCAGCAGCACCAGCGCGAGACCGGCCACGGACACGGTGGCGTTGCCGAGCCCGAACCCGAAGAAGATCACGAACAGGCCGAGAAACAGCAGCACCACGCCGGTGACGCGGCGCACGGCGACCAGGCCCGGGCGCTTCCTGGCCACGTGCCCTCCCTTCCTCCGCGCGTCGGGTGGACGCGTCGCGCGACCCAGGCTCAGGGTATCCGCCGCGGCGCCCGCGAGGGTGGACGCGCGGCCGCGGTGTCCACGGGGCTCCGGTAGGCTGTCGGCGCCCCGGGGCGGGTGGACCCCGCGTGCCGGGAGCGGTGCGAAGGAGGAAGCGGTGTCCACCACCAGCGAGCGGACGCTCGTGCTGATCAAACCGGACGCGGTGCAGCGCGGTCTGGTCGGCGAGACCATCAGCCGGCTGGAGCGCAAGGGCCTGACGATCGAGGCGATCGAGATGCGCACCATCGACGCCGACCTGGCCGACGCCCACTACGCCGAGCACCTGGACAAGCCGTTCTACCCGCCGCTGAAGGACTTCATGGTGGGCTCGCCCCTGGTGGCGATGATCGTGTCCGGCGACAGCGCCATCGAGGTGGTGCGGACCCTCGCCGGGTCGACCGACGCGCGTAAGGCGGCCGCCGGCACGATCCGCGGCGACCTGGCCCTGTCCAACCGGGAGAACCTGGTGCACGCCTCCGACTCGCCGGACAGCGCCAAGCGCGAGATCGAGCTCTGGTTCCCGGGTCGCACCTGAGCCCTCGCTCCGCCGCGACCTCGCTTGCGACCAGGCCATCCGCGACATCCAGGCGCTGGTGCGGCACCGCCTGGGGCGGGCGCGTGGCAACGCCGCCACCCGGGTGTCAGGCTGGTGGCGCTGACGCCGGATGGCCTCGGCGGCCGCTTCAGCGCGGTTGCGTACGCCGAGCTGTTACCACGGCCGTGACAGACCTCACCGGCCGGCAACCGATCCGCTTCGCGCAGTTCTGCCGCGACCACGCGTACGCGCTTGCCGAGTCGACAGCGGCCACCTCGCTGAGAGGGTGATCATGGAACCGGTCAAGATCCTCCGCCAGCCGCGCCACCCGCAGGAGTAATCGGCTCGATGCCGGGCGGTGCCGTGCGGTAGCCTACCCAGCACAGGCGATGACCCGGCCATCACCGGTGAGCCTCCGGAAGAACGGGCACCGCACACGATCAACACGGCGCCTCAGTAGAACCGGACGGGTCCGGCCCGTCACAGCCGGCCAACGAGCGGGTCGGAAGCCGCGGCTTCCGGCCAAGCGGGGTGGTACCGCGGGCGGCCCAGGCGGTCGCTCGTCCTCGCAGGCAGTGACCGGAGCGAGGAGAGCGACCACCGATGGCCTATCCGTTGCACGACCCCGCCGGCTCCGTGCCGGCCAGCCCCGACCTGCCCGCGGTCGAGCAGGAAGTGCTGGACCACTGGGCGGCCGACAAGACCTTCGAGGCCAGCGTCGAAGCGCGCCCCGCCGGGACGAACGGTGCCAACGAGTTCGTCTTCTACGACGGGCCGCCGTTCGCCAACGGCCTGCCCCACTACGGGCACCTGTTCACCGGCTACGTCAAGGACGTGGTGCCGCGCTACCAGACCATGCGCGGGCATCGGGTGGAGCGGCGGTTCGGCTGGGACTGCCACGGCCTGCCGGCCGAGGTGGAGGCCGAGAAGCAGCTGGGCATCTCCACCAAAGCAGAGATCATCGACCTCGGGGTGGACACGTTCAACGACGCCTGCCGGTCGTCGGTGCTGGCCTACACCCAGGACTGGGAGCGGTACGTCACCCGCCAGGCCCGGTGGGTGGACTTCACCCACGACTACAAGACGCTCGACCTGGACTACATGGAGAGCGTCATGTGGGCCTTCAAGACCCTCTACGACAAGGGTCTTGTATACGAGGGCTTCCGGGTGCTGGCGTACTGCTGGCGGTGCGAGACGCCGCTGTCCAACACCGAGACCCGCATGGACGAGGACACCTACCGCGACCGCACCGACCCGTCGGCCACGGTGTGGTTCCAGCTCGAGACCGGCGAGCGGGTGCTGGCCTGGACCACCATGCCGTGGACGCTGGTGCCGAACGCGGCGCTGGTGGTGCACCCGGACGTGGACTACGCGGTGGTGGAAAAGGACGGCCACCGGTACGTGCTGGCCGAGGCGCGCCTGCCGGCGTACGAGGTCGAGTTGGGTTATGCCGAGCGGGTCGGCACCCTGCGCGGCAGCGACCTGGTTGGCCGCCGCTACCAGCCGATGTTCGAGTTTCTCACCGACTACTGGGGTGATGAGCTGGCCGATCTACCAAATGCGTTCACGGTGCTGGCCGGCGACTTCGTGTCCACTGAGGATGGCACCGGCATCGTGCAGGTCGCGCCGTCGCACGGCGAGGACGACTACGAGGTGTGCACCGCCGCCGGCATCCCCACCGTGCTCACCGTCGACGAGCGCACCCGGTTCACCTCCATCGCGCCGCGGTTCGAGGGGCTGCAGGTCTTCGAGGCCAACCGGCCGCTGCTGCGCGAGCTGCGCGAGCGCGGGATGCTGCTGCGCGAGGAGCCGTACGTGCACGCCTACCCGCACTGCTGGCGGTGCGAGACCCCGCTGGTCTACAAGGCGGTGTCGAGCTGGTTCGTGAAGGTCACCTCGTTCAAGGACCGGATGGTCGAGCTCAACCAGCAGATCAGCTGGACGCCGGAGCACGTACGCGACGGCTCGTTCGGCAAGTGGCTGGAGAACGCCCGCGACTGGTCGATCAGCCGCAGCCGGTTCTGGGGCTCGCCGATCCCGGTGTGGGTGTCGGACGACCCGGCCTACCCGCGGGTGGATGTCTACGGGTCGCTGGCCGAACTGGAGGCCGACTTCGGTGTGAAGGTCACCGACCTGCACCGGCCCGGCATCGACGAGCTGACCCGGCCCAACCCGGACGACCCGACCGGGGCGTCGACGATGCGGCGGGTGCCGGAGGTGCTGGACTGCTGGTTCGAGTCGGGCTCGATGCCGTTCGCGCAGGTGCACTACCCGTTCGAGAACCGCGAGTGGTTCGAGCACCACTATCCGGGCGACTTCATCGTGGAGTACATCGGCCAGACCCGCGGCTGGTTCTACACCCTGCACGTGCTGGCCACCGCGCTGTTCGACCGGCCGGCGTTCCGCAACTGCGTGGCGCACGGCATCCTGCTCGGCTCGGACGGGCGCAAGATGTCCAAGAGCCTGCGCAACTATCCGGACGTGTTCGGGGTGTTCGACTCGTACGGCTCGGATGCGATGCGCTGGACACTGATGTCGGCGCCGGTGCTGCGCGGCGGCGACATGGCGGTCACCGAGACCGCGGTGCGCGACGCGGTGCGGCAGGTGCTGCTGCCGCTGTGGAACGTGTGGTATTTCTTCTCGCTGTACGCCAACGCCGAAGGGTACGAGGCGACCCGACGCACCGACAGTGGCCACCTGCTGGACCGGTACGTGCTGGCGAAGACCGGTGAGCTGGTCGAGGCGGTCACCGCCCGCATGGACGCCTACGACATCTCGGGTGCGTGCACCGCCGTACGCTCCTATCTGGACGCGTTGACCAACTGGTATGTGCGGCGTTCCCGCGACCGGTTCTGGCGTGGCGACCGGGACGCGTTCGACACCCTGCACACGGTGCTGGAGACGCTGTGCCGCGTGACCGCGCCGCTGGCGCCGCTGACGGTCGAGGAGATCTGGCGCGGGCTGACCGGCGGCCGCTCGGTGCACCTGACCGACTGGCCGGACGCCTCGCAGTTCCCGGCCGACCACAAGCTGGTGGCGGCGATGGACGCGGTGCGTGACGTGTGCTCGGCGGCGCTGTCGTTGCGCAAGACCCGCGGCCTGCGGGTGCGGCTGCCGCTGCCGTCGCTGACGGTGGCCACGGCGCGGGCGGGCGAGCTGGAGCCGTTCGCCGACCTGGTCGCCGACGAGGTCAACGTCAAGCAGGTGAGCTTCACCGACGACGTGTCGGCCCACTGTGAGCAGGTGCTCACGGTGGTGCCGCGGGTGCTCGGCCCGCGGGTCGGCGGTGCCGTGCAGCAGGTGATCAGAGCGGTCAAGGCCGGCGACTGGGAGCTGGTCGACGGTGCGCCGGTCGCCGCCGGGGTCGCGCTGGCCGAGGGTGAGTACGAGCTGAAGCTGGTCGCCGCCGACAGCGGTGGGGCGGCGCACACCGCGTCACTGCCCGGCGGGGAGGGCGTGGTGGTGCTCGACACCGAGGTCACGCCGGAACTGGCCGCCGAGGGGCTGGCCCGCGACGTGGTCCGGGTGGTGCAGCAGGCCCGCCGGGAGGCGGACCTGGACATCTCCGACCGCATCACGGTGACGCTGCAGGCGCCGGACGAGTTGGCGGCGGCGGTACGCGCGCACGAGGCGTTCGTGTCGGGCGAGGTGCTGGCGGAGTCGGTGTCGTTCGGCGACGCCGGCCCGGCCGCGTCCGCCGGCGAGGTCGGTGACGGCGTAGCGGTGCGAGTGGCGGTCACCCGCGCCGGCTGACGGCCCGCGTGCTCGCGAAGCGGTATCCACGCAACCGGGCTGGCCTGCACCGGCCGGGAGTCCAGCTCACTGGATAGAGCCCTGGCGGAGGGGGTTGATCCAGTCGACCTCGCTGAAGCGGGCGAAGTCTCCGTCGCTGGAGGCGATCGGGACCCCGTGATCGATCGCCAGCGCCGCGAGCTGGGCGTCGGCCACCAGTGGTCCGCGGACCTCGTAGGTGCGGACCAGCTCGGCGAAGACGTGTCGGAACTGCGGGGTCGGCTCGACCAGCCACGCCCTGGGAGCCGCTAGCCATTCTTCAAGCTGGCCGATGGCGTCGGCAGGTGTCAGCGGGTCGGGAAAGGCTCGGGGGTTTGTGGCTGTGCGCAGGAACGCGCTCAGCGACCACCAGGGCAGCCCGACCCTTGTGGAGCCGTTGAGGGCGTCCTCGAGCCAGGCCCGAGCGACGGGGTGACGCGGGTCGGCCTCGTTGCGGGCGTAGAGCAACAGGTTAGCGTCGACGATCACCGGTGGGCCTCACCCTCGAGGACTTCGAGGGCGTCGCCGATGTCGTTCAGCGGTATCCGCGGCCGACCCATCGAGGACGTCCGCTGCGTGAAGCGCTCCGCAGCGCCCGAGGCGGAGGCGAGCAGCCCTCGGCGCACCAGTTCGTTCAACGCGGCGGAGGTCCCCAACCCCCGCTCGCGTCGCAGCGTCTCGATCGCCTTGTAGACGTCGTCATCAAGCCGGACCGTGGTCCTCATGCCCCTAAGGTAACACGATGATGCACGGCAGGCGCATCAGCGTGCCCACGGTGACTGCCGCGTTGGTTGAGCTGTTTCTGCAAGCCGTCGGCGGCGAGCGGATTGCCGGTCGGGGCACCGTGGCAGGTCACATCCGCGCAGCCCAGCCGCGTCACCGGTCCGGCCCGCCGCTAGCGTGGCCGTGCCGGCCGCTGCGGGCCGGTGCGCCACGATCGGGAGGTCGCGCAGGTGGATCTGTTCTACCGGGTCGGGAAGCTGACCGTCGGCAGCCTGTTCCGCTACGGCTGCCGGGTGACCGTCGACGGTCTCGACCGGGTGCCCGCGCGCGGCGGTGCCATCCTCGCCGGCAACCACCTGTCCGTGGTGGACCAGATGTTCCTCGGTGCGGTGGTGCCGCGCCAGGTGCACTTCTGGGCCAAGGCCGAGTACTTCCACCTTCCGGGTGTGCGCGGCGCCCTGTTCGGGGTGGCCGTGCGGGGAATGGGCGCGATCCCGGTGCACCGTAACGGTGGTCGGGCCGCGCTGCGCGCGCTGGACGCGGCGATCCCGGTGCTGCGCGACGGTGAGCTGGTCGGCGTGTTCCCGGAGGGCACCCGCTCGCCGGACGGCCGGCTCTACCGCGGGCGCAGCGGCCTGGCCCGGCTGGCGGTGGCCGCCGGCGTGCCGGTGGTGCCGGTCGGCTTCGCCGGCACCGACCGGGTACAGCCGATCGGCCAGCGGCTGCCGCGACCGGGCCTTCCGGTGACGATCCGGTTCGGTGACCCGCTGCCGGTCGACGGGTGGGGGGCTGACATGCGGTCACTGCGCGCGTTCACCGACGAGGTGATGCAGGCGATCCAGGCGCTCACCGGCCAGGAGCACGCCGGCTGCTACGCCCCCCGCAAGACCCCGTAGGCGCATTGATCATTCGGTTTGGGGATGGGTTTGGTCGCTCCAGCGACCAAACCCATCCCCAAACCGAATGGACGTGGGTCAGGCCAGCCCGAGCATCGGCGCGGCGGCCCGGCAGCGGGCGGGGTGGCTCAGGACGTCGACCGAGTCCACCGCCTGGTCGATAGCCCCGGGCAGGGCGCCGACGGTGCCGCCGGTCCGCTGACCCAGGCGAGCGAGCAGCCCGCGTAGCCCGGGGTCCGTGATCGGGGCGACGAGGGCCTCGGTGAACCGTTCGGCTCCCACCACCCGGATGTCCCGGTCGTGGAACTGCCGGGAGGACGGATCGACCGGTTCGGCCAGGCCCAGGCGGTTGGTAGCCTGGCCGAGCACGTAGGCCGCCGCACACACGGCCGCCTCCCGGTCCCGCCAGTGGTCTGCCGCCAGCGCGGACCGCAGGTGCGGACCCACCTCGCCGGCCAGCCGCAGGTCGGCGAAGGCGCGACCCAGCCACTTGCTGTACGGTGCCCACCGGCGCTCGACCAGGAACGTCAACCGGACCAGGTCACGGACCAGCCGGGCGGCCACGATCGCCGAGCCGAACTCGTCGCCGTAGCCGCCGGTGCGGCCCACGAACGGTTCCTCCTGCCCGACCCGAAGCCAGCCGGCGGCCAGTACGTAGCGCCACACGTCGTCCGGATACCAGGAGAGCGCCGCCCGGCGCCGGGCCAGGGCATGGTCGGGGTCGTGCATCACCACACCTGCGGTGAGGGTCGCCAGTCGCTGGGTAGGCGCGAGCAGCCAGTCGGCCAGGCCCATGCGGTCAAGCGGGTCGGTGCCGAGGATGCCGCTGAAGTAAGCCTCCACAGTGGTCACTTCGACGTGGTGGTGCGGCCGGCCGCTATACCGGTCGGTGTCCGGGAAGGTGACCAGGTGTCCCTCGAACCGCTCCGGCAGCGCGCTTAGCGCCGCGTGCACCGGCGCCGGATCGGCGGCGGGACTGAGGAACACCTGAACCCGCGGGCCGAAATCGTGGTCAGTAGAGATCGGGTCGTCGTACCCGAGCACCTCGGACCCGTCACCCAGCAGCGCCGCCGCGTGGGGTGCGCCACCCAGCAGCGGAGCGACCTCACTCCGGTAGAAGCGGGCCGCCAGCGCCTGCCCGGGCGAGTGCGTCATGTCCCGAATATCAGGGCATGCGGCCCTGGCTGTCGGGTAGGCCGTGGACCTGCCCGCCCTCGTCGCGAACGAGCGCCGCCAGTGCCGGGTCGGACGTGGCCAGCGGTCGGGCCTGGGTGAGCGCGGTGGCTGCGGCAATGCAGTCCGCGAAGCTCACCGCGCGTTTCCCGCGGTGGTAGTGCGTCCGGCCTCGTTGCCGATGTCAGCGGTCAGCGGCGCCATGTCCATGCCAGCCTGCGAGAGGATGGCGAGGTCGGCGTGCACGTCGTCGGCATCGCGCCCGAACACTCGGACCAGCTGATCGACGACCTCAGCGGCGTTCACCGGCGATAGCACGGTGGGACCGCGGAGGATCTTGGTGACGTCCTCCGCGGCCGGCTCGTCCCGCAGATACGCCACTAACGCATAGGCGTCGAGGACAGTCATTGGCCGCCCGTGCGGGCCGACTCCCGCGCCTCCTCGGCGGCACGTTCGTCGGCGCGCACCCGCTCGGAGGCCGGCCCGGGCCCGGCGTGGGCACCGCGCAGCGTCGCCACCGGGTCGGCGGGGACCGGGCGCACGATCGCGTAGTCGCCCCGATCGATCACCAGCACGGTGCCCACCCCCCACCGGTGACGCAGTTCAGCCGGCAGCGAGACCTGCCCGGTCCTCGTCACCTTCACGCGGGTCGGAATCACCCATCCATCATATGCACAACCGCGCGCGTTGTGCATATCGCTGCGATGTCATGCGAACGCACCTCAGCGTATGGTTGCCCACAGTGCCCAGGCGAACAGTCCGACAAGCAGCAGGCCGCCGGCCCGCCGGGTGTGCACGAACGCGATCGGCGCCCACCACAGCGGCCACACCGGGTAGTCCGCCGGCGGCTCGGAAGGCGTCGGCCTGCTGAACTGCCGCACCGATCGCACCAGCAGCGGCAGCGCGCCGAGCGTGAGCAGCGCCGGCCAGCCGATCGCCTGCACCGCCACCAGCGCCACGATCCCGGCGTAGTAGCCGACCATCATGACCTGGGTCGCCCGCTTGGCGCGCGGCTCGCCGAGCAGCACCGGCAGCGTACGGGTGCCGGCGGGCGCGTCGTACGGCAGCTTGTCGATGTGCTTACCCATCAGCACCGTGGTCGGCAGCAGCGCGTACACGGTGGCCGCCGCCAGCACCTGCCACGACACCGACCCGACGCCGGCGTAGTAGACCCCGCCGACCATCAGCGGGCCCCACACCAGCAGCACGTCCAGCTCACCCAGGCCGATCTTCTTCAGCCGCAGCGGGGGAGCGGTGTAGGCGTACGACAGGAACAGCCCCACCAGCGCGAAGAACGCGATCCACCAGTCCACCCGGACGATCAGCGTGATCATGATCGCCAGGCAGGCGACCTGGCACAGCAGGATGCCGGTGACCAGCTGCCGCCGGGTGACCAGACCGGACAGGATCGGGTGCGGCGCGTACAGCGCCCGCGGATAGTCGGCGGTGTCGGCGCCCGCGTCGGTGTCGGACAGGTCGTTCATGAGGTTATTGGCGAGGTGCGCCAGGACGATGCCGACCACGGCCAGCGTGACGTTGAACCAGTCGACGGTCACCGCCGCGGCCCATGCCAGCAGCGCCGCCACGATGCCGGAGATCAGCGTCATCGGCAGCACCCCGGCGCGGGTCACCACCAGCCAGCGGGTCACGCCGTCGACGACGCCCGACTCGGGCAGGTTGGTGGTCTGCCAGGCGTGCTTCCACGCCGCCAGCCGCTGGGGGAGGGTCACAGTGCTCACGCCTGGCAGCCTACCGGCGCGTAACCAGCGTTGGCTCAGCCCGCCGGTCGCTCATCCCACCACTGGAGCACCCGGGTGGCGTAGAAGGTCAGCCACTTCGACCGCTCCCCGGCGTCGACATCGACCTCGAACCACACCCGGCCAGGATGCCGCCGTGCCTGCAGCCAGGTGCCGTCCGGCTGGCGGTCGGCGCGGATCTGCTCGATCGCGTCGGCCATGCGCTCGTCGGGCGGGGCGCCGTCGTGGAGGGACGCGGCTCGGAAATAGTCTGCGGCGTTGAGCACGCTGTAGAACCAGCGGAACGGGTAGGCGAACCGCAGCGCCCACGGCGCGACCGGCTCGCCGGTCGACAGCCTCCGGTAGATCCCGCGCGCGAGCAAGTATTCCTCCCCGGCCCGCCGCGCCTGACTCACCCGCTCCCGATCCCCGGTGGAGATCTCGTAGTCGAGCAGGCCCTTCAGAGTGTTCAGCGTCGAGTGGAACGAGGACTTCACCGAGCCCTCCACCCACTCGCAGTTCCACCCGCCGTCGGGCATCCGGTGGGCGAGGAACCAGTCGACGATGCCGTCCACGTCGGCGCCGAGCCACAGCCCGTTGGACAGTGTCCACGAGTTGATGCAGGCGTCGACCTCGCCGCCCCAGTAGGGCAGGTTGTCATACTCCCACCGGCTGTTGGCCGCGAGCCGCTCCGCGGTGCCGGCGAGCACGCCCGCGTCGAGACCCCACTCGCGCAGCGAGTTCAGCGTCCAGGTGGTCGCCGTCCAAGGCTGGCCGCCGTCGGCCGCCTCGGGGCCCTGGAAGTCGAAGTCGCCGGGGAAGAATGCCCCGCCCGCCCACTGCCCGTCGGGGTCCTGCAGCGCCAGCAGCCGGGCGCCGAACCCTTCCGTGGCCACCCTCGCTCTCGTCGCCGCCCACACCTTCTCCGGCAGTTGCAGCAGATCCCGCTCGACCTGCCAGCGCAGTGCCGGGTCCGAGTCGAGCAGCCAGTCCGTCAGCGCGGTGTCAGCCATGCGCGGAGACTAGCGCTCCCCACCGACACTCAGGACTGGCACCAGGGTCAACTCAGCCGACAGTGTGCAGGAAGCGGCGCACCTCGGTCGTGAACGCGTCCGGGTCCTCCAGGTACGCCATGTGTCCGAGGCCGGGCAGCACCGCCAGCTCCGAGCTGGGGATCGCCGCGTGCAACGCGCTCGCGACCGGCAGCGGGGAGCGCTCGTCGGCGTCGCCGTAGATCAGCAGCGTCGGCACGTCGACCTCCGGCAGCACGTCGCGCAGGTCCGCCTCGGCGAAGGCGTACGCCATCACCCGGGTCGCGGCCGGCCGGATCTCGGACATCATCGCCACCAGCGCGGACCTGGCCTCGGCCGGCAGCGCGTCCGAGAACAGCCCGGGCACCGACGGGGGATCGAACTCGCCGCGGGCGGCCGCGTCGGCCGTGCGCTCGGCCACCCGTACCCGCTGCGCGACGTCATCCGGTGGCAGCGACCCGGCCCAGCCGGCGTACGCGCCGGCGAGCACCAGCGCGCCCGGTAGCGACCGGTGGCGCCGGTAGAGCTCCAGCGCCAGACCCGCGACGAAGGAGTGGCCGAGCACGTAGGGCCGCGCCAGGTCGAGTGCCGAGATGACACCGGCGAGGCAGTCGGCGTAGTCGCCCAGCCGGAACGTCTCCGGCGGGTCGTCCGAATCACCGCATCCCGGCGCGTCCCAGGCGATCACCGTGAACTCGTCCGCCAGATCCGCCAGCAGCGTGCGCCACACCCGGCTGTCACCGAGCGCGCCGTGCACCAGCACCAGCGGCGGCCCCTGGCCGGCTCGCCGGTACGCGATGCGCAGCCCGCCGACCTCCACCTGCTCCATCGTGGCTCCGATCGTCAGCCGGCGAGGTCGGCCCGTGATCGCCCCGCCGGCGGCGGTTACTCTGAAGAGTTGGACCTGAAGGGAAGTGTATGGCTGTCGAGACTGTCGAGACCGTCGAGTCGGTGTGGCCGCGGCTGGAGGCGTTGCTGCCGCGGGTGAGCAAGCCGATCCAGTACGTCGGCGGCGAGCTGGGCGCCGAGGTCAAGGACTGGGGTTCCACCACCGTGCGCTGGGCGCTGATGTACCCCGACGCGTACGAGGTGGGCCTGCCCAACCAGGGCGTGCAGATCCTCTACGAGGTGCTCAACGAACAGCCCGACGTGCTCGCCGAGCGCACCTATGCGGTGTGGCCGGACCTGGAGGCGCTGATGCGCGAGCACGGCGTGCCCCAGTTCACGGTCGACAGCCACCGCCCGGTGGGCGCCTTCGACCTGCTCGGGGTCTCGTTCGCCACCGAGCTCGGCTACACCAACCTGCTCACCGCGCTGGACCTGGCCGGCATCCCGCTGGCCGCGGCCGACCGCGACGACTCCCACCCGCTGGTGATCGCCGGCGGGCACGCCGCGTTCAACCCGGAGCCGATCGCCGACTTCCTCGACGCCGCGGTGCTCGGTGACGGCGAGGAGGCGGTGCTGGAACTGACCGGCATCGTGCGGCGGTGGAAGGGCGAGGGCCGCCCCGGCGGGCGCGAGGAGCTGCTGCTGCGGCTGGCCCGCACCGGCTGGGTGTACGTGCCGCGGCTCTACGACGTGGACTACCTGCCCGATGGGCGGATCCAGCGGGTGGTGCCCAACCGGCCCGGGGCGCCGTTCCGGGTGGCCAAGCGCACCACCATGGACCTGGACAACTGGCCCTACCCGAAGAAGCCGCTGGTGCCGCTGGCCGAGACGGTGCACGAGCGGTACGCGGTGGAGATCTTCCGCGGCTGCACCCGCGGCTGCCGGTTCTGCCAGGCCGGCATGATCACCCGCCCGG
>SLSW01000370.1 GCA_007130245.1 Micromonosporaceae bacterium | reverse complement strand
CCTAGCCGGCCGGCGATCGTGGCCGGGCCCAGGCCCCTGCTGCGCCGCAGGTGCAGGATCTTGCGTTCGATCTTCGGGCGGGTGCGTCGGGGGCTGCGGTGCGGGCGGCTGGGCCGGTCGACCATGCCGGCCGGGCCCAGCTGCCGGTACCGCTCGGCCCACCGCTTGGCGGTGTTCACGCTGACCTGGAAACGTTCCGCGGCACGGCGCAGCGGCCACTGGTCATCGACGACGCACTGGGCCAGCTTCAACCGGCCACGTTCGGTCAGGGTTGCGTTAGCGTGGGGCACGAGGACCTCCGGGGTTTGTGCGGAACTTGTGGTAGCTCCACACTCACCCGGAGGTCCTCACCTTTCAAGATCATTCGATCGTGTCCCGTCACCAACCTCTGTGGGTAGGACAGCTAGCTCGCGACGGTTGGAGATGCCGAGCTTGCTGAACATTCTGGCGACGTGGGTCTCCACGGTTCGGCGGGAAATGAACAGCCGCTCACCCACCTCCCGGTAGATCAGGCCGTCGGCGACCAGTTCGGCCACCGCGCGTTCGGTGCGGGTGAGGCTGTCCCAGCCGGCGCCAGGTCGGGTGGGAGGGCGGCGCCGAGGCGCACCGCGTGCCGGGTGCGGGTTCGCGGCGGCTCGCAACTCCGCGGCGGTGAGGCCCGCTTCCACCAGGTCACGGATCACCTCGGCAAGAGTGGTCTCCCGGCGCCTCGCCTCAGCGAACAGCCGGTCGGTCAGCTCCGCCGGCAGCCGGGTGGAGTGCTCGATGCCTGCCTTGCCTGGTCGATCCCCGGCTGGCGAATTGCTTGCCCAGTCCCGGTCCTGCGCAGCCATCGACTCATCAGTGCCGCTCAATGGAAGCGCCTCGCATTACCGTGTGCACCGGGGTGGTATGAACTTCACCCATTGAAGCCGCCGGGCCGGGGCACGTCTGCGTACTTTTACGCAAAGTCAAACTGAGGCGGCGGCAGGTTACCGCAGGGGCCGGCCGCGCGGCGTGGGCCTGAGCGGGCCTGCGGCCCAGCCGCAGCAGGAGTGCGGCCGCCGCCACCGGATGCAGCTGTGCGCCCAGCGCCGCCAGGTCCTCGGGGTCAGCGTTACGTCGATCGGGCTACAAATCCGCCACCCCAACCGCGGACCCAGCACCTCAACCCAGCAGGCCGGCCAGTTCGGTGCTGACTGCCACCAGCGACCGGATCGCTGCCGCGTCCTGCACCGGTGGAACCGTGACGCTCAACCACGGCCCGAGCAGCACGAAGCTGAGCTGGTGCGCGCGCACGTGCGCCATCACTGCGGGTGTAAGCAGGTCCCGGGCCATGGCCTCGGAGGCCGCCATGGTCCGGACGGTCGCGGCCCAGTTGAACGCGGCATCCGACTCCGCTAGGTCGACCTCCTCGGCGGGGAAGGGCGACACTACCCGCAGGTGTGCTAGATGTTCCCGCGTGGCGATCACCTGCAGGGTCGGGGGCGTGAAGCCAAGCGGCACGGCACACACCGTGAACCTGCGCACTCCGCCGCGGACATCGATCGCCTCGGGCAGCGTATGCTCAACGTCGAACAGCTGGAACGGTAATTCGTTGGCGGTTCCGGAGAGCACATCCCGTGCGGCCGGTGGGTCTCCGAGCAGGCGCTCGTCCTGCCAGGCGTGGGTGACCGACCAATCCTGGCGGCGGTAGACCCAACCCTGCGCCGCGGCAACCGCGGCCCGTTGCCCGGCGTGCTGTTGCCGGGCCTGCGTGGTCTGTTCGTGCCGCCGTGACAGGCGCCAGCTGCCGAGCGCAAGCGCAGTGCCGACGGCAAGGAGCAGCCCGCCCGGCCAGCGCTGGATCAGCTGCTCCTGCTGGTACGTCGTGAAGTACTCGTACGCCGGGGCGGGTTTGGGCCACGGCTGGGAATAGACCGCCCTCGGGGTGAACCGGCGGAAACATTCGTCGTCCGCCGCCATCGGGCGGCCGTGGCAAGTGACCTCGGTGTTGACGACAACGCTGAACCCGCTGCCGACCATCACCAGCCCGAGCAGGCCGACCACCAGCGCTGTCCGGCGGCGAGGCCTTCGGCGAGCTTCCGTGACCAC
Source organism: Micromonosporaceae bacterium (assembly GCA_007130245.1). Taxonomy (GTDB): domain Bacteria; phylum Actinomycetota; class Actinomycetes; order Mycobacteriales; family Micromonosporaceae; genus Natronosporangium. The sequence goes on along the minus strand of SLSW01000370.1, from coordinate 37,678 downwards.
GTCACCTCCGAAGGCACGCTAGCACGGGCGCACCACCGTCGATCCTTTAGGGAGTAGGCGAACTCACCTGCTTCTTCCTGGACCTCTCCCAGTCTGTTCGCAGCAGCACATACACCTTGAACGATGCGTGGTCCTGCTCTCCTGCCACCCCTTGAACCATGCCGCGGCTCCAGATTTCACTTGCGCAATGAACGGGCGGCGACTGTCATGCGCGACGCGCACCTCGCCGCTCACGCGGTCGGACGCGATCCACTTGTGCACGCCGTGAAGCGCCACGAGTCGCCCAGGAACTTTGCCCACTGCTCTGCCTGTTGCGTGGTGGGGACCGGCCGGTTCAAGCGGCAAGCGCTCGGTGAACCGGAGGTGGCCGGCGTGACTGACTGATGCGCCGATGTTCGGTAACGGGATGCTGCCCGCCGGCAAGCGAGGGCCGCGCGGGGCATGATGAACCGATGCGTGAACGATCGTGGTGGGGCTGGGGCTGGACCGATCAGGCTGTCGAGGGCCGGGAGCTTGCTGAGCTGCGGGCGCAGGTCGGTGCGTTCCTGCCGCTGTCGGGCGAGGTGCTGCCGGTGCCGCCGGTGCCGGCGCTGGCCCCGCCGCGGCTGGCCCCACCGCCGGGGGTGGACGCCCGCGCCGACGATGCCCCCCGCGCGGCGCACACGCACGGCAAGGCGTATCGGGACGTCATCCGTAACCTGCGCGGCGAGTTAACCCACCCGCCCGATTTCGTCTGGTACCCGCGTGACGTCGCCGCGATCGAGCGGGCGATGGAGTTCGCGGCGCGGAACGGCGCGGCGCTGATCCCGTACGGCGGGGGGACCAGTGTGGTGGGCGGTGTGGAGTACCGCGGCGCCGACCGGCCCGTCATCGCGCTGGATATGTCCCGCATGGACGCGACGCTGGAGGTTGACCCGACCAGCCTGGCGGTCCGCGTGCAGGGCGGGATCCTGGGCCCGGCGCTGGAGGACCGGCTGCGTCCGTACGGACTGACGCTGCGCCATTTTCCGCAGAGCTTCGAATTTTCCACCGTGGGTGGTTGGCTGGCCACCCGCGCCGGCGGGCATTTCGCCACCGGCGACACGCGCATCGACGACCTGGTGGAATCCATCCAGATCGTGACCCCGTCGGGAGTGGCAGAGTCGGAGCGGGTGCCATCGTCGGGCGCGGGTCCGGCACCCGACCGGCTGTGGCTCGGCTCCGAGGGCGCGCTGGGTGTGATCACATCCGCCTGGCTGCGGGTGCGGCGACGGCCGACCTTCAAGTTGGGCGCGGCTGCTTCGTTCTCGTCATACCAGGACGGGGTCTTAGCGACGCGGGAGATCGTGCAGTCCGGGTTGCAACCGGCCAACTGTCGTCTGCTCGACCCCCTGGAGTCGATGCTCGGCGCTGGCGGGGTCGATGGCGCGAGTCGACTGATCCTGGGGTTCGAGTCCGCCGACCATCCGGTGGACCACGCGCTGGCCAGGGCGCTGGAGATCTGCCGCGACCACGGCGGTGTGGTCGACGAGGAGGCCACGATGCGCGCAGCGGCCGGGGGCCCTGACGCGGATCCCACCACCGGCGGCACCACCGCGGGCCGTTGGCGCGAGACGTTCCTGCGCGCGCCGTACCTGCGCGACGGGCTGGCCCGGCTCGGCGTGATCGTGGAGACGTTCGAGACCTCGTGCACCTGGTCGAGCTTTGAGCAGCTGCATGCCGCGGTCATCGACGCGGTCGCCCCAGCGGTGGCGACCTGCCGGTTCACGCACGTGTATCCGGACGGCCCGGCGCCGTACTTCACCGTCTACGCCTCCGGTCGTCCCGGCGGCGAGGTGGAGCAGTGGGACGCCATCAAGGCCCGCGGGTCGCAGGCGGTGCTCGACAACGGCGGCACGATCACCCACCACCACGCCGTCGGTCGCGACCATGCGCCGTGGTACCGGCCGTCGCCGGTGCACCAGTCCGCACTGCGCGCGGTCAAGCACACCCTCGACCCGCACCGGATCCTGAACCCCGGCGTGCTCGCACTCTGAGCCTGGCTTCCCACGCGGGGTTGCGTGTCTCCGCCCTACGCGACCGCGAAGTTCGGTATCTTCAACTCTGATTCATCCCAACTAGCCCGGACATAACCGATATGAAGGTACTCGCACAGGTTTACGATGTGGCGGACGAGGACATCGACCACCTCACCGCCGGACTCCGGGATCTGCTGGCCCGGCGCCGTTTCCTCACGCTCGGCGAACACGTCGAGCGGTTCGAGCAGGCGTTCGCCGCCCAGCACGGCGAGCTGCTCGCGACCGCCACCAGCAGTGGCACGTCGGCGCTGGAGGCCATCCTGAATGCCCTGGACGTGCGCGGCGGCGAGGTGATCGTGCCTGCCAACACGTTCGCGGCCACCGCCTTCGCGGTGCTGCACGCCGGCGCCCGTCCGGTGTTCGCCGACATCGGCACTGATCTCACCCTCGACCCCGACGACGCGGCGCGCCGGGTCACCCGGCATACCCGGGCGGTGGTCACGGTGCACATCGGAGGCCTGATCTCGCCGGGCACGCTGGAGCTGGCCGAGCTGTGCCGGGACCGGGGGATCCCGCTGGTGGAGGACGCCGCCCACGCCCACGGCAGCACCCTGCACGGACGCACCGCCGGAACGTTCGGCACTGCCGCGGCCTTCTCGTTCTTCTCCACCAAGGTCATCACCACCGGCGAGGGCGGCATGGTCCTCACCGCCGATCCGCACCTGCACGAGGCGGTCCGGGTGCTGCGCGACCAGGGCAAGTCCGGCGGTGGCAACCACCATGAGGTGGTCGGATCCAACTGGCGGCTGACCGAGATGCAGGCCATGCTGGGCCTGACCCAGGTCCGGCGCCTGCCCGGCTTCGTGGCCCGACGGCGCGAGATCGCCGAGCGCTACCGCACCAAGCTGGCAGGGGTGCCCGGCCTGGAGGTGGTGCCGGCGCCCGACGGCGCCGCGCCCAATTTCTACAAGCTGATCGCGCTGGTGGACGGCGTGGAGCCGGAGGTGCTGCGCGCGGAGCTGCGCGCTCAGCACGACGTGGCGCTCGGCGGGTACGTCTACGAGGTGCCGCTGCACCAGCAACCGGTGCTGCGCCACCTGGCCGACGGTCCACTGCCGGTGGCCGAGGACCTCTGCCGGCGCCACATCTGTCCACCGATCTATCCGTCGCTCACCGACGAGCAGCTCGACCACGTGGTGGCGGCTGTGGACGAGCGGATGAGTTCTCACCTGCTTGGCCCTGGAGGTGCCTGATGCATGTCGTGGTCACCGGCGGTGCCGGTTTCATCGGTTCGTGGGTGGTGCGGCGCCTGCGCGAGCGGGGTGACACGGTCACCGTGCTCGACGTCGCCTCTCCCGGCGACGTCGACGTCGACGTCGACGTCGACGGTGCACAGTCAGCGGGCGGGGTGGACTACGTCAAAGGTTCGGTGCTGGACCCGGAAGCGGTGCACGAGTCCGCCCGGGGCGCTGATGCGGTCGTCCACCTGGCCGGGTTCGTACGATCCGGCATGTTCCGCCAGCCGTACCTGGGTGCCAGCCTGCAACTGCAGGGCACGCTCAATGTCCTGGAGGCGTGCCGCGTGCAGGGCGTGCGCCGGCTGGGCTATGCCAGCACCTTCTACGTCTATGACGGGCGCCCGCCCGACGAGACGGTGGACGAGGACACGCCGCTGGACCCGGGCGTGATGGAGCTGTTCGGTTCGGCCAAGTTCATGGGGGAACTGCTGTGCGCGGACTACGCGCGCCGCGACGACCTGGCCGTGACCACGTTCCGGATCGGACCGGCCTACGGCGGGCAGGGCTCCAGCGCCATGGACGACTTCGTCGAGGCCGGACTGCGGGGGGAGACCATCGAGATCTGGGGCCGGGGGCAGCGCCGCAACCAGTACACCTTCGTCGGCGACGTAGCCGACGCGATCGTGGCCGGGCTCGACCGCGGTCACGGCACCTACAACCTCGTCTCACCGGAGGCTGTGCGACTGCAGGACCTGGCCGAGCTGCTGGCCGAACATCAGATCAAGGCCATCTTCGACCCCACCCGACCGGAGGGGCCCAGCCTGCCGTACATCCGCGCCGACAAGGCCATGGCCGAACTGGAGTGGAGCCCGCGCCCGGTGGCGACCGGACTGCGGCAGGTGGTGCGGAACCTGTCCGGCGGGACGCGTTGACCGCCGCGACCCTGCGGTATTTCCTGCTCGAGGCGGCGGCGACCCTCGCTCCGCGCCTGCCGGCGCGCCCCGGCTATCGCGCCGCCGCCCTGGTGGCGGACGCGGCGTACGCCACCGCGCGCGGCACCCGCCGCCAGATGGCCCGCAACCTGTCGGTCGTGCTCGGCACGGGCACACCGCCGGACAGGCTGCGGTCGCTGACCCGGCAGGCGTTCCGGAATCTGGTGTGGAACTACCTGGAGCTGTTCCGGGTGGCCGGACGCGGATTGGACGAGCTGCGCTCCCAGGCGCACATCGAGGGCCTGGAGCACCTCCACGCGGCGGCGTCGCGCTCGCGCACCGGGGTGATCGTCGTGTTCGGCCACGTCGGCACCCTGGAGGTGTTCAGCCAGGTGACCCAGTTGCTGCCCGAGTACCGGTTCTCGGTGGTGGTCGAGAACATGGCCGACGAGCGGATGTTCCGGCTGTTCGCGCGGCTGCGCCGCAGCCAGGGACTGGAACTGGTGCGCACCGACGAGCCGTACCGCATCCTGCGCATGCTGCGCGCCGGCTGCCACATGATCATCGCCGGTGACCTGGACACCACCGGCACCGGCGCCACCGTGACATTCTTCGGCCGCCCCATGCGCGCGCCCTCGGGAGTAGGGCGGCTGGCGCTGCGCACCGGCGCGCCGGTGCTGGTGGCCACCGGCTGGCGGGAGGACATGGGGCGGCCCTACCGGTTGCGGCTGCGGATCAGCCCGCCGCTGCCGCTGAAGGGCTCGTCCGCCGACCCAGAGGACGTCCATGCCGCGGTCCAGACGGTGGTCAGCGCGCTGGAGGAGCAGGTGGCCGCCCGGCCGGAGCAGTGGCTGGCCTTCCGGGAGGTGTGGGTACCGCAGTGAAGATCGCCCATATCCAGCCATACGACCACGCGGTGTGTGGGGGCGTGCGCGAGCACGTGATCAACCTGGCCCGGCAGCACCGCGCCATGGGCCACGACGTCACAGTCATCGCCGCCACCTCCCAGGACGCCGGCCTGGTGCGGTTCGACGACCCGGACCACAGCGACGTCACGCTGGTGGGCCACGGCGGCATCGCCGCGGTGGCCTCCGCGCGCAGCATCGCCCGGATCCCGCTGCTGCCGGTGGTGTGGTGGCGGGTACGGCGGCTGGTGCGCGACGGTGAGTTCGACGTGGTCCACATCCACGAACCACTGGTGCCGCTGGTGGCGCTGGCGGCGACCTGGCACGCCCGGACAGTCACCGTCGGCACCATCCACGGCTACCGGCCCCACTACCTGCCCTACCGGCTGCTGCGGCGGCCACTGGACCGGCTGATGCGTCGCCTGTCAGCCCGGGTAGCGGTGTCGGTCGACGCCCGGGAGTGGGTCGGTCGCTACTTCCCCGGCGATTACCACGTGATCCCGGACGGCGTTGACGTGGCCCGGTTCAGCGACTCCGGGGTGCTGCCGGTGGAGCGCTTTGACGACGGGCGTCCCCACGTGCTGTTTGTCGGGCGGCTGGAGCCCCGCAAGGGCTTTCCGGTGCTGCTCGACGCGTGGCACCTGGTGCAGCGGGCGGTGCCCAAGGCCCGCCTGCTGGTAGCCGGCCGGTTCGACGAGGCGGAGCGGCAGCGCTGGACCCGCGAGGTGGCGCGCCGGCAACTGGACGACGTGGAGCTGATCGGTCATGTCAGCGAGCGGGAGCTGCCGCGCTACTACCGCACCGCGCAGGTCTTCTGCGCCCCGTCCACCGGTTACGAGGCGCTCGGGATCGTGCTGCTGGAGGCGATGGCGGCCGGTGCTGCCGTGGTCACCACCGACATCGAGGGCTATCGCACCGTGGTACGGGACGACGTGGAGGCCGTGGTGGTGCCGCCGGCGGACCACGTCGCGCTGGCCGAGGGGCTGATCTCGGTGCTGGAGGACGCCGGCAAGCGGGAGCGGCTGGTCGCGGCGGCGCGCACGCGGGTGGAGGAGTACGCGTGGCCGCGGCTGGCGTGGCGGCTGGTGCAGCTGTACGAGTCGCTGGGCGCCGGGGTGAGCAGGGCGGCCCGGTGACGCTCTCCGGGGGTCGGTCCCACTGAATGGCCGCACCAGCAACCGATCGGAACCACAACCGCGGCGGTATCGTCAAAGGCGGTATGAGAGCTGTCAGATGGTGCGCCCTCGCGGCGGTGGCGGTGCTGGCCGTCGCGGGCTGCGACGGGGAAGACGCCGCTCCGCCGTCTCCCGACGGTCCGTCACCGCACGTGACCGGGTCGCCGGGGGCGCCGGAGGCGGCCGGGAGCCCGGCCCCGGGCCGGACCGATGAGGAGCCGGCACCCCCGGCGCGACCGTCGCCGGCGCCGGGTGACGGTGACGAGGAGTGGAGGTCCGCAGAGGTGCCGGAGCAGTATATGGAGCAGGTGATCGCGGACGCCGCCCGCCGCACCGGTGTGCCGTTTGAGCGCATCGAGGTCATCCGGGCCGAGGCCGTGCAGTGGCAGGACAGCTCGCTGGGCTGCCCCGAGCCGAATACGGAATACCTGCAGGTGATCGTGGACGGTTACTGGGTGGTCGTGGCGGCCGGCGGCAAAGAGCTCGACTACCGCCTGGACGACCGGGGCAACCTCCACCTGTGTGACCAGCCCTCGCCGCAACCCCCGTATTCCGGCGACCGGTAACCACCGGTCACGACCGGCCGGGAGGACAGTGTGGGCCGCGAGCAGGATCCGACCGCCAAGGCCCGCCATGTCTGGGACCAGATGGCGCCCCGCTACGACCGGAGCATGCGGTTGGTGGAGACGCTCATGTTCGGTGGGGGGCGGCAGTGGGTGTGCTCGCGTGCCACCGGCCGGGTGCTGGAGGTGGCGGTCGGCACCGGTCTGAACTTCGCCTTCTACCCGCCCGGCGTCGCCGTCACCGGCATCGAGATCAGCCCGGCCATGCTGGTCCGCGCCCGTGCGCGGGCGGCGACGCTGGGGCTGCCGGTGAACCTCTGCGAAGGTGACGGCCAGGCGCTGCCGTTCGCCAGCGACAGCTTCGACTCCGTGGTGTGCACCCTGTCGTTGTGCAACATCCCCGACGAGACCGTGGCGATCGCCGAGATGGCGCGGGTGCTCCGTCCGGGTGGTCGGCTGCTGTTGCTGGACCATGTCGCCAGCCGGTGGCGTACGGTGCACGCCCTGCAGCGGTTCGTCGAGCGGTTCACCATCCCGGCCGCCTGTGAACACTTCACCCGCCGACCGAAGCCGCTGCTGCCCGGCGCCGGCCTGCGCGTGGTCGAGTCGCAGCGCCTCAAGCTCGGCATCGTCGAGCGGGTGTACGCCTGCCGGGAACCGCGGGACGCCGGTGGCGCCGGGACCGGGGCGGCCTGACCGGCGCACTACCGCGTGGCCGGGGGCTGCACGGTCGCCAGCAGTATCCGTACCTGGTCGTCGACCGGCACGCGTAGGGAGGTGAGGACGGCGACCGCCCGCTGGCGGTGACGGTACGCCTCCGCGGAGTGCTCGGCGCAGGCCAGCGCAGCGCCCAGGACGAGCAGGGTCCGTCCTTCCCCGAGCCGGAAGCCGGTCTCCCGATGGATCCGTAGCGCCCGCCGGCCGTACTCGAGCGCTGCCGCCGCATCCCCGGACCCGAGCCGGATCGCGGCGAACAGGGTCAGCGCCTCGCCCCGCAGCAGCCGGAAGCCGGCGTCCTCGCAGATCGTCATGGCGTGCGCGACCTGCGCCAGCGCCTCGTCGGGCGCACCGTGGAGATGGTGCGCGGTGGCCAGCCCCATGAGCGCGTTCGCTTCGACGTACCGGTCGCAGTGGGCCTGGGCGATGTCGACCGCGCGCCGGCACTCATCGATGACCGCGCGGTCGCCGCGCAGGCAGCGCACGCTCGACCGGACCGTCAGCGCGTCCGCCTCGATCCCCTCCCGGCCGCTGTCGCGCACGAGTGCCAGCCCGGCGTCGGCCAGACGCAGCGCCTCGGCAGGGTCGCCGGTGTCGCGGTTTATCGTGGCCAGGCCGCACAGGGCCAGCCCTTCAAAGGCGCCGTCGCCGACCTTCCGGAAACACAGTGCCGCCTCGTGGTAGTGATGCAGGCCGAGGTCGACGTTGCCGAGCCGGTGATAGACGTCGCCGAGCAGGTAGTGGTTCCTACCCTGGCCGGCGCAGGACCCGACCGCGTTGTTGAGCTCCAGCGCGCGTCGGCCGCGCTTGGCGGACGCGAACAGCCGACCCCGGTCCCGGCAGATGAGGGCCAGGTTGCCGAGCGCGCTAGCTTCGCCCCGACTCTGCCCGGTCGCCCGCGCGGTGGTGGCGACGCGGTGGAGATGGTCGGCCGCCTTCTCGAGCTGCCCGGACTCGATGTACGCGGCGCCGAGCGCATTGTGGCCGGCCATCTGGCCGGACTCCCAGCCGCCGCGCCGCGCGTGGCGTAGCGCGCTCTTGGCGTGCGCGACGGCTTCGCTGTTGCGGCCCTGCCGCAGGCGAAGGTACGACAGGCTGAGCTCGGCGGCGGCCTGGCCGCAGGGATCACCCCGTGCGGTCGCCGCCGCGAGCCCGGTCGTGGCGACGTTGTGCCAGTCCGCGGTGTGTCCGCACATGAAGAAGTAACCGCGTAGAGCGTCGGCCAGCAGCCAGGCGACCGGATGGCGCCCGGTGGCCGCGGCGTCCCGCGCCGCGGCGACCAGGTTCGATCGTTCCGCCTCCAGCCACGCCAGGGCCGCGTCCGCGCCGTCGAAGGTGTGGCGGACGGTGCCGGAGGTGGCCGCGGGCAGCGGAAGCCGCACCATTCCGGGCTGTAGCAGCTCCATCGCCGCGTTGACGTGGCACAGCCAGTGGTCGCCGATCCGCGTCTGCGCCGCCGCTCGTGCCGCCTCCGGCTCCTCCCGGTGGGCGCGCTCGTTAGCGTAGACACGCAGCAGGTCGTGCAGGGTGTAGCGGCCGCTCGACATTTCTTGGACAAAATGGGCACTGGTAAGGACGTCGAGATGTCGCCTGGCCTGCGTCACCTCGAGCCCCGCCAGCGCCGCCACCGCCTCGACGTCCATGTCCGGACCCGTGGCCAGTCCCAGGTAACGGAACACGCGCCGGGTGGTCTCCGGGAGACGGAGGTACGACAGGTCGAACGCGGCACGCACCGCGGCGCGCGGGTCGTCGGGTACCGTCAACACGCCGAGGCGGTCGTTGGTGCGCAACTGGCTCACCAGCTCGGACACGGTCCGTCCGGGATGGACGGCCAGGTTCGCCGCGGCGATCCGCAGCGCCAGTGGCAGATATCCGCAGACCTCGGCGAGCTGCCGCACGGACTCCGGCTTCACGTCGGTCCGGTCGTCGGCCAGCGACCGGCTCAGCAGCGCCTGCGCCTCATCCGGTGGCAGCTCGCCGAGATGCATCCGCAGCGCACCGTCGCGAGCCATCAGGCCGGTGAGCTGGTGACGGCTGGTGACCAGCACCATCGAGCCGTTGCCGCCCGGTAACAGGGGGCGCACCTGCTCGGCGCTGGCCGCGTCATCCAGCACCAGCAGCAGCTTCTTGTCGGCCACCAGACTGCGGTAGACGGCCACCGCATCGTCCTCGCGGTCCGGGATCCTCTCCGGCGGCACGCCGAAGGTCGGTAGCAGCCTGGTCAGCACCTCGCTGGGATTGGCGGGCGGGCAGGCGGCGTACCCGCGCAGATCGATGAACAGCTGCCCGTCGGGGAAGCGGTTCCGGATGCGGTGCGCCCAGTGCACCGCCAGGCTGGTCTTGCCCACGCCGGGGATGCCACTGACAGCAACGATGAGCACCTGCCCACCAGGGTGCTGCAGTAGCGCCTCGAGCCGGGCCAGTTGCGCGGTGCGGCCGGTGAAGCCGGTCAGGTCCGGCGGCAGTTCCCGCGGTACCACCAGCGCCGGGCGCGGCGCGCGGTGCGCCCCGGCGCCCGCCGCGGGATCCGGCGTGCCGGAGTGGTCACCGGCCGCCGGGGCGCCCAGGTCAGGATCGCGACGCAGGATCTGTTCGTGCAGCGCCTGCAGTTCGGCGCCCGGTTCGTCACCGATCTCGGCGACCACCCGGGCCCGCAGCTGCCGGTAGACGTCGAGCGCATCGGCCTGGCGACCGCACCGGTAGAGTGCGAGCATCTTCAGCCCGGCCAGCGCTTCCGCCAGCGGGTGGTCGGCCAGCAGCGCCGTCAGCGGCGCCACGGCCACGTCGTGTCCCCCCAGCCGTAGCTCGATCCGAAATCGCTCGATAAATGTGCTCAGGCGTTCCTCCATCAGCGCCCCCCGCGCCTGCCGCGGCCAGTCGCCGGTCAGCCCCGCCAGCGGGGTGCCGCGCCACAGGGTGGTGGCGGCACGGAGCCGCCGGAGCATCTGCTGGTCCCGGTCGCCGGCCGTGGCCGGCACCGCGCGTGCCTCGGACACGAGTCGCCGGGCACGGTGCAGATCGACATGATCTGGGCGGATGTCGAGCCGGTATCCGTCGCCGGCGCGATGCAGCCCGGTGGTGCTGTCCGCCTGTGCCAGCACCTGCCGCAGCCGGGACACATGCGCATGCAGGGAGTGGACCGCGCTCGGTGGTGGCTGGTCGCCCCACAACCGGTCGACCAGGGTCGACACCGGGACGGCCCGGCCGGCGTTGATCGCCAGCAGCGCGAGAACGCACCGCTGCTGCGCCCTGGCCATGGCGACCTCACGTCCGGCATGGCAGATGGCCACCGGTCCCAGCAGGCGAACGTCCATAGCTCTCGGCGCACTCGTGGCGGCGCTCCTCCCATCCTCACTTTGACACACATCGCGACGGACCGGTGGACTGGTGGCGACAGGCGCACCCCGGTATCCTGAAGCGGCGATCTGCCGGTGGAGGTGAGTCGAGATGGGCCGAGCGGCGGCGTCCTCCGGGGCGGACACCAGCGCGGTCGAGCTCGCTCGGCGATATGTGGACAGCTCCGATCTCGACGGTTCATGGTTCGTGCTCGGTGGCTCGTCGCTGGACGCGGCGCGGCTGGTGAGCGCCCTGGACCAGGAGCTGGGCATCACGCTGAGCCTGCGGGAACTGCTGTGTGCCGAGTCGGTGCACGAATGCCTGGTCACCGCCGAGCAGTCCCGCACCAGCACCACCCCGGCCACCCGGCCCGAGCCCACCGCTGAGCCCGCGCGGGCCGGTGATCCGGTTCCCACCGCGGTGGATCTGCTCTGGCCGGCGCTGGTGTCGCTGCCCGCCGACGAGCGGCTCAAGCTGGCGCACAGCCTGCTCAGCAGCGTTCTGGACGGGGGCGACCCGCTGCCGCAGCAGCAGGTCGCCGCCTGAGCCCCGCTGACCTCCGGTCCCCATCCCACCCCGTCCCGTCTATCGGGCTGACCCGTGCTGCGCGTCGCCCGTCGGGCGGCCATACCAGTGCGGTCATCTGCCGGGCGTGATGGCCCGGATCGCTACCCGCGGGTACGCGTGCGGCTTCACACCGGTGACGAGCCTCTGGCAAGCCGATGGCGAGCACCGGCTCGCACACTGGCCGGGACCCGGGCAAGGAGGCATTCGTGGCGAATCCGTTCGACGACCCTGACGGCACGTTCCTCGCGCTGGTGAACGACGAGGGGCAGTACTCCCTCTGGCCGTCGTTCGCGGCGGTCCCGGAGGGATGGACGGTCGCCCTGCCGGAGACCGACCGCCAGGCGTGCCTGGACTTCATCGAGCAGCAGTGGACCGACCTGCGGCCGCGTAGCCTGCGGGACGCCACATGAGCGGCGGGCGGGCCGACCCGCAGACCTGGTTGAGCCGACACCGGCGCAGCGGGCAGGACGCCGCCCGGTTGGTGGTCTACACCGTGCCGCCGATCGGAGCGAGCCCCGCGGTGCACCGGGACCTCGCCGGCGCGGCCGACGACGACATCGACGTCTACAGCGTACGGTTGCCCGGGCGCGAGATCCGCCGGGACGAGGCGCCGCTGGCCAGCATGGCCGAGTGCGTGGCCGACCTCGCCCCGCGTCTGGCCTCGCACTCCGCTCACCTGCGGCAACCGTTCGCGCTGGTCGGCGACTGCGCGACGTCGCTGCTGGCGTACGAGCTGGCGCGGGCACTGGAACGCACGGGTGAGGTCGTTCCCGTGGCCACGGTGGCCATGGTCGGCCGGTCACCCTACTTCGGCTACCGGGACAGTCAGAGCCACCTGGCACCGACCGACCGGCTGCGGGAGGAGGTGACGACCAGTGGCCTGATGCCGCCGGAGATCACCGGCGACCCGGACGTGTTCGCCATGTTCGAGGCGACGGTACGGGCGGACCTGGCGGTCTACGAGACGTACCGGTGGGACGAGCAGCAACTGCAGCAGGTGCCGGTGTTCGCCCTGGTGCCCGTCGATCTGGCCCAGGACCCGAGGTTCACCACCTGGCGCGAGGCGACCCGGCAGCAGACCAGGCTGATCCCGATCGACGCATCGGCGAGGACCGCCGCCCAGATCACCACCGCGATCACGCCCCCGGCGGAGCTGGCGAAGGTCCTGGCGGAGCTGCGCGACGCCGGCGGCGACCCCATCCAGGGCGGGTCGGGGTCGAGCACCTGCCGGGCGCAGGTGGTCGCGGCCTGGACGAGCCTGCTGCCGGAGGCGCGTGGCACCGACGACGAGCACTTTCTCGAGGCTGGCGGTGACTCGCTGCTGGCGGTCCGGCTCCGTAACACGTTGCGCGACCAGGTGGGTCGTGCCCCGTCGCTGGAGCTGATCCTGCGCGGCACCACCCTGGCCGCGCTCGTGGCGCACCTGGACCGGGAATGCGCATGAGCGATCCCGTTACCGTTCCTGACCTGGTCGAACAACAGGTGGGGCGCACACCGCGGGCGCCCGCGGTGGTCTGCGGCGGCACCGTGGTCAGCTACGCGGAGCTCAATGAGCGGGCGAACCGGCTGGCCCGGCTACTCCAGGCGCGGGGACTGGGACCGGAGGACACCGTCGGGCTGCTACTGCCGCGATCGGTGGACCTGGTGGTGGCGGTCGTCGGCGTGATGAAGGCGGGGGCAGCGTACCTGCCGATGGACACCGGCTATCCGGCCGACCGCATCGCGTTCATGTGCGCCGACGCCGACGTGGCGTGTGTGGTCACGCGCGGCGACATGCCCGGGGCGCCAATGTCGACGCCCCGGGTGAGCATGTCCGACCCGGCGGTGGCGACCCGGCTCGCCGAACAACCGGTCGACAATCCGGCCCGCGGGCTGCTGCCCGCCCATGCGGTGTACGTCATCTACACCTCGGGCAGCACCGGTCGGCCCAAGGGCGTGATCGTGACCCACGAGGCGCTGGTGGACTACCTGGACCATGTGCGCCGGACGTACCCCGCGGTCGGCGGCCGGACCAGGCTGCACGGCTCGGTCGCCGTCGACCAGTGCGTCACCGCGTTGCTGGCCCCACTGGTCACCGGCGGCTGCATCCAGGTCGCCGACCTGGTCGACGCGGACGCGCACCTGCTGCCGCCCACCATTCTCGACGTCACACCCTCCCACCTGTCGCTGATGGACCTGGCGCCGGCACTGTTCAGCGAGGTCGACCAGCTGATCGTCGGTGGTGAGGCGGTGTCGTGGCGGCAGTTGGGGCCGTGGCTCGGGCGGCACCCCGGCACGGCGGTCTACAACGAGTACGGCCCGACCGAGGCCACGGTGGGATGCACCGTGTTCCGGGTGGATCCGCAGACCCCCGCCGCGGACGGGGGAGTGGTGCCGATCGGCACGCCGATCCGCCACCGGCGGCTGTATGTGCTCGACGGGTCGCTGCAGATGGTGACGCCCGGAGATGTCGGCGAGCTGTACGTCGCGGGCGTCGGACTGGCGCGCGGTTACACCGGCCGTCCCGGGTTGACCGCCGAGCGGTTCGTGGCCTGCCCCCGCGGCCCCGCCGGTGGGCGGATGTACCGCACCGGTGACCTGGTGCGTCAGCGCGACGACGGCGTGCTGGAGTACGTCGGCCGCAGCGACGACCAGGTCAAGGTGCGGGGTTACCGGGTGGAGCCGGGCGAGGTCGAGGCGGCTGTCACCCGGCTCGCCGGGGTCGCCCGGTGCGTGGTGACGGTCCGCGAGGACCGGCCCGGCCAACGGCGGCTGGTCGGTTACGTGGTGGCCACCGCGGACGGGGTGGACGTGGAGCGACTGCGGGAGCAGTCGGCCGCGGTGCTCCCCGATCACATGGTGCCCTCGGCGTTCGTAGTGCTGGACCGCCTGCCCCTGACCGTGAACGGGAAGGTCGACCGGCAGGCGCTGTCCCCACCGCCGGACGCGGAAGCCGCAGCGCTGCCGGACCTGCCGGCCGACGATCTGGTGTGCCGGTGGTTCGCCGCCGCCCGCGACCCGGGCCGGGCCGGCGAGCAGGACGCGACGCTGCCGGCGCCCGACGGGACCCGCTTCGCCACGCTGGGCTGGACCTCGCTGGACGCGGTCCGGACCGCGGTGGCCTTGCGGAAACAGTTCGGGGTGGTCGTGGACTCCCAGCGGCTGTTGCGCACCGCCGACCTGGGTGGTCTCCTGCGCGAGCTGGCCGACCATCCGGACCCGGCCGCGAGCATCGACCCGGCCGCGCTGACACCGTCGGTGGCGTTCCGCGACGCCGCCCTGGTGCCACTGACCTGGCAGCAGCGCGTCATCTGGTACCAGTCGCTGCTCGATCCGGATTCTCCCCGCTACCACTTCTACGCCCTGCTCCACTTCGACCGCGCGCCGGACCTGGACCAGCTGCGCGAGGCGCTCGCCCGCCAGCTCACGCGCCACCCGGCGCTGCGGATACGGCTGGTGTTCCACGACGGGCAACCGTGGCAGGCGGTGGCCGGCTCCGCGGTGACCGCCGACGAACTCGACCTCAGCGAGGTGCGGCTGGATACCCCGGTGGTCCCGCCGGAGGAACTGGTCACCGCGGTGGGGGCGGACGCCCCTTTCGACCTGCCCGCGGGACCGCTGGTGCGGTGGCGGCTGGCGGTCCTTCCGGACGGCCGGGCGACCCTGGTGCACGCCGAGCACCACCTGGTCCACGACGGCCGGTCGTTCCAGACGTTCCTGGAGACCCTGTCGGACGAGTCGCCTCCGGTGGCGGACTGGCGATACCTCGACTACGCGGCCACCCAGCCGCAGGCCCCACCGGAGCGGGTGGCGCAGGTGGCCCGGCAGTGCCAGCGGGCGGATCTCGACCTGTTCACTGACGTGCCGGAGCACCCGGCGGCCACCGACCCGTTCCTGCGCCTCACGCTACCGGACGGGCTGCTGGACCAGGTGCGCCAGGCGGCGCGGCGCGCGTCCACGACGTTGTTCGCCGGGCTGTTCGCGGCTTTCTCGCAGGCGCTGGCGCGGCACCAGCACGTCAGCACGTTCGTGGTCGGCAGCGCGGTGGACAACCGTCCGACCGGTCACGAGGAGACCCTCGGGATGTTCGTGTCCACGGTGCCGGTGGTGCTGGAGCGGCAACGTGACGAGTCGCACGAGGCGGTCGTGCAGCGGACCGACCGGTCGCTGGCCGCGGCCATCCAGCGGGCGGACGTGCCGTTGCCGGATGTGGTCGCGGCGATGGGTGACGCGGCGCGGCGCGGCGACGAGGCACTGATACGCGCGGCGTTCAGCATGCACCAGCAGCCAGAGGAGACCGTCTACGTGGCCGGCCAGACCGTTGCGGTCGACTTCACCGTGGCCAGCGGTGCGGCCAAGTTCCCGGTCAACGTGGTCGCGGTGGTGCTGGGTGCCGGTGCCGACAGCCGGGTGCAGCTGCTGATGGAGGCGGACGCCACCGCGGTCACCGAGGACGATCTGTGGGCGCTGTGGACCATGACCATCGAGTGGCTGCGGACGTGGGCGGGTCCGGCGCCCACGCTGGCACCTGCCGGCACCGGTGACCCGTGTGAGGTGGTTCGGCGGGTCGTCGCCCGCGCCACGTCGCCGGACGGCGCGACGGTGGCCATCGACGACGGCAGCCGGCAGGTCGCTTACCGCGAGCTGGTCGCGCTCGGTGAGACCGCCCACACCCGGCTCGGCTGGTCCGGCCGCCGCATCGGCATTCTCGGCGCCGCGTCCACTGACTTCTTCGCCTGTGCGTACGCTGCGCTGCACGCTGGTGCCACGTATGTGCCGCTGTCGACCGAACGGCCGGTCGCCACTCTGATCGACCTCGTGCAGCGGGCGGGCTGCGAGGTGGTCGTCGACGTCGCCGCGGATGCGCACGCGGACACCGACCGGCAGGTGTCGGCGACGCTGCGGCACGCCACCCCCATGGTGCAACACCTGACCTGGTCGCAGGTGGTGGGCCGGTGGCCACGGGATGCGGGCGTGGAGTCCACACCAGCACCGCCAGCGTCGACCGCACCCGCGTACGTCATCTTCACCTCCGGTAGCACCGGGGTGCCCAAGGGCGTGGTGGTCGGCCGCCCCGCGCTGGATCACCTGGCCGGCTGGGCGGCGGATGCACTCGGGCTCGATCCCGACACGGTGATGGCGCAGACCGCCAGCGTCAGCTTTGACGCGTCGGTCTTCGAGCTGTGGTCGGCGATGTACGCCGGGGCGCGGTTGGCGGTCGCTCCCACCCACCTGCGGGCCGACCCGAACGGGCTGGCACGGTGGTTCGACCGCGCGGAGGTGGGGTGCGCGTTCGTGGCCACCCCGATCGCGGAGTTGGTCGGCTGCCTGCGTGAGCCGCCGGCGCTGACGCTGCGGGTCATCGCCACCGGTGGCGACCGACTGCATCCGGTCCCGGAGGGTCTGCCCTACCGCCTGCTCAACATGTACGGTCCGACCGAGGCCACGGTGGTGGCCACCGCCGGGTGGGTGTCACCGGGTGCGGACGGGTTGCCTGCGATCGGCCGGGCGCTGCCGTACGCGTACCTGCGGGTGGTCGCCCCCGATGGCGCCGCGGTCCCGGACGGCGAGATCGGCGAGCTCTGGGTGGGTGGCGCCGGGCTGGCCGACGGCTACCACGACGCGCCCCTGCTGACCGCCGCCCGGTTCGTCGCCGACCCGTACTCCCGCGACGGCGCGCCGGTCTACCGCACCGGCGACGTGGTGCGCCGACGACCGGACGGGTTGGTGGACTTCATCGGTCGCACCGACCGGCAGGTGCAGGTCGGTGGCGTGCGTACCGAGCTCGGTGAGCTCGAGGCGATCGCGCTGCGCCACAAGGAGGTCCGGCAGGCAGCGGCACTGGCCGGGGTGGACGACGGGCGGACCTGGGTGCGCCTGTACGTGGAGCCGGACCCCGCGGCGGCGCGGGACCGGCTGACGCAGCGCATCCGTGACCAGCTACCACCGCACCTGCGCCAGCTCGGGATCGAGTTCGTGCCGACCATGCCGTTGACGCCGAACGGGAAGATCGACCGCCAGCTTCTGGCCGCCACGGGCGAGCCGCGCGCCGCCGGCTCACCAGGCTCGCCGGACCGGCCGCGGGGCTCGCCGCACCGGCCGCCGGGCACTGGCGCGGCGGCCGCTCTCGCGCCGGTGCTTCGTCAGTTACCCGCCGCCGACCAGCTGGTGCTGGCGCACCGCCTGCTCGGTTCCGTGACCGACGAATCCTCGAGAGGGTAGCCGATGCACACCGCGGTCCCCCCGTTCCGGCCCTCCATCGGGCAGCAGCAGCTGTGGCTGCAGGACCAGCTCTCTCCGGGCCGGAACGCCTCCAACATCCCGCTGGGCGCCGAGCTGCACGGTGAGCTCGACGCCGCGGCGCTGCGGTCGGCGTTCGACGGCGTCGTCGCCCAGCACGAATCGCTGCGCACCGGGTTCCGTCAGGTCGATGGCGAGCCGTGGGCCCACGTCCGCGACCCGGAGCCGGCGGACTTCGCCGTCGTCGACGTGTCGGGTAGCGCCGATCCACCGGCCGAGGCGGTGCGCCTGACAGCCGAACAGGCGCTGCTGCCGTTCGATCTGGCCACTGACCCGCTGCTGCGGGTACGGCTGTTCCGCCTGGCGCCGCGCGAGCACGTGCTGTGCATGGTGGTGCACCACATCGCGGTTGACGGCTGGTCGCTGGAGATCCTGCTGGAGGAGCTGGCGACGCGCTACGACGCCCTGCGGCGAGGTGAGCAGCCGGTGGTCGACCCGCCACCGCTGCGCTACCGCGACTACGCTACGCAGCAGCGACAGCGCGTCGACAGTGACGCCATGCAGGAGCAGCTCGACTACTGGCGCGAGCGGCTGGGCGATGCCGAGCTGGCGCCGGAGCTGCCGGCCGATCACCCGCGCCCGGTGCAGGCCTCGTTCGACGCCCGCGTGGAGACGTTCGCGGTCCCCGACGACCTGGCGCAGCGGCTGCGGCAGGCGGCCAGGCAGCACCGGGTCACCCCGTTCACGGTCCTGCTCGCCGCGTTCGGCGTGCTGCTGTCGCGTTACACCGGCAGTGACGACGTGGTGGTCGGCGTACCCGTGGCCGGCCGAAACCGCCACGAGTGGGAACGCCTGGTCGGCTACTTCGTCAACGTGGTGCCGGTCCGGGCGCGGTGCCGGGAGACGGTGACCGTCGACGAGCTGCTGGACGAAGTGCGCGAGGCGGTGCTCGGTGCCCAGGCCAACTCCCAGGTGCCGACGTCGCGGATCCTGCAGGCCGCCGGTCAGCACGCCGGGCGCGACGAGCATCCGCTGACGAGAATCATGTTCCAGCTGCTGGGGGCTTCGCCGCAGCTGCGGCTGGCCGGCGTCAGCCCGGCCACGCTGACGCTGGCAGAGGCCGCCGGCCAGGAACTGGCCGGTTTCGACGTCGCGGTGTCGATGACGTCCGGGCCGGACGGCCTGTCCGGGCGGTTCGTCTACCGGACCGACCTGTTCGACCGCGCGAGCGTGCAGCGGATGATCAGCCATTACCTGAATGTGCTGTTGGCCCTGGTCGACCATCCGCACCGGCGGGTGGCCGACCTCGACCTGCTGTCGCCGGACGAGCGCGACCTGATCCTCACCGGCTGGGGCGGCGAGCCGGTCGACGCGGTGGACCGCACGTTGCCGGAGCTGTTCCGCGCGCAGGTGTCGCGCAACCCGGAAGCGACCGCACTGGTGTGTGGCGAGCGGTCGCTGACGTATGCGCAGCTGGACGAGCGCGCCGAGCAGGTCGCCCGGCAGCTGCGTCGGCGGGGCGTCGGCACCGGAGCCGTCGTGGGACTGCTGCTGCCGCGGTCGGCGGAGTTGGTCGTGGCGGTGCTGGGGGTGCTCAAGGCCGGGGCGGCGTACCTGCCGATGGACCCGGACAACCCTCCCGCCCGGATCCGTTACCTGTGCGCAGACGCGGGAGTGGCGTGCGTGCTGACCTCCCACGGGGTCGAACCCCCCGCGCTGCCGGCGCCGGTGGTGACGGTGCAGGAGTGTGCCACGGCGCCGGGCACCGAGCCGCCGGCGCACCGGGCGGGGGCACCGTTGTCGCCGGAGCACCCGGCGTACGTCATCTACACCTCGGGCACGACCGGCGCGCCCAAGGGTGTGGTGGTGACCCATGCCAATGTGGCGCGGCTGATGGCCAGCGCCCGCGACCGGTGCCGGCTCGGCGCCGACGAGGTGTGGACGCTGTTCCACTCGTACGCCTTCGACGTCTCGGTCTGGGAGATGTGGGGGGCGCTGCTGCACGGCGGGCGCCTGGTGGTGGTCCCGCACCTGGTCAGCCGGTCGCCGGAGGACCTGCTGGAGCTGCTGGTGCGCGAGCGGGTCACGGTGCTCTGCCAGACCCCGTCGGCGTTCGACCAGTTGGTGCGGGCCGACGCGGACCGTCCCGCGCGGGGGTCGTCCCTGGCGGTGCGCCGGGTCATCCTCAGCGGCGAGGCCCTTGACTTCCGCCGGCTCGCCGGCTGGTGTGAGCGGCACGACCCGGGCGAGACGTGGTTGATCAACCGTTACGGCCCGACCGAGGCGACCGTGCACGTCCTCCAGTTCGACATCGGGCGCGACGACGTGGGGCAGGCGGTCAGCGTGATCGGCCGCAGCCTGCCCGGCGTGGCGAGCTTCGTGCTGGACCGGCGACTGCGGCCGGTCCCGGCCGGGGTGGTGGGCGAGCTCTACCTGGCCGGTGGCCTGGTGGCCCGGGGCTACCTGGGCCGGCCGGGCCTGACCTCCGGGCGGTTCGTGGCATGCCCGTTCGGCGCGCCGGGGGAGCGGATGTACCGCACCGGCGACCTGGTCCGGTGGCGCCCGGACGGCAACCTCGAGTTCCTCGGCCGGGTCGACGACCAGGTCAAGATACGTGGATTCCGGGTGGAACTCGGTGAGATCGAGTCGGTGCTGCTGGGACTGACCGGAGTCTCACAGGCTGCGGTGGTGATGCGGCAGGACCGGCCGGATGACCGGCGGCTGGTCGGGTATGTGGTGGCCAGCGCCGGTCTCGACGCCGGATGGCTGCGCCGCGAGGTGGCGGCGGCGCTGCCGGACTACATGGTGCCGTCGGCGTTCGTGATCCTCGACAGCCTGCCGCTGACCCCGAACGGCAAGCTGGACCGGTCGGCGTTGCCGGCGCCGGAGCACCGCGGCACGGGTGGGCGGGAGCCCCGCACCGCCACCGAGCAGGTCCTGCGCGGGCTGTTCGCGGAGCTGCTGGACGCGGACGCGGTGGGGGTCGACGACAGCTTCTTCGACCTGGGCGGTGACAGCATCCAGTCCATCCAGCTGGTCTCCCGTGCCCGCCAGGAGGGCCTGGCGATCACCCCCCGCGACGTCTTCCAGCACCGGACGGTGGCCGGGCTGGCCGCGGTGGCCGGCGCGGCGACCTCCGTGGCCGATGGCGCCGCCAGCGGTGCGGACGAGCCGACCGGTCCGGTGCCGCTCACACCGATCATGCACGAGCTGCTCGGACAGCTCGGCGAGTCCATCGCCGGGTACCACCAGGCGCAGGTGCTGCGGGCACCGCCCGGACTGGGCGTGGACAGTCTCGCCGCCGCGCTGCAGGCACTGGTGGATGTGCACCACGTGCTGCGGATGCGGCTGGCGCGCAGGTCCGGGGGGTGGCACCTGGAGGTGCCCGGCGTCGAGCCGGCCGGCGCGGCTGACCGCGTGGAGCGGGTCGAGGTGCCCTCGACGCTGGCGGTGTCGGATCCGCGGTGGCGTGCGGCGGTCGACGCCGCGGTCGACACCGCGGTCGCCCGCCTGGACCCGCGGAGCGGCCGGATGCTGCAGGCGGTGTGGCTGGACCCGGGTGCCGGCCGGAAGGGATGGGTGGTGCTGGTCGCTCACCACCTGGTGGTGGACGGGGTGTCGTGGCGGATCCTGCTGCCGGATCTCGCCGCGGCATGGCAGGCGGTCCACACCGGCCGCCAGCCCCGGCTGACGCCCGTGCCGACCTCGTTCCGCAGGTGGGCACAGCTGCTGGCGGCCCAGGCCGGCCAGCGCCGCAGCGAGCTGGCGATGTGGACCGGCACGCTCCGGGATCGCGGGGTGAGCCTGGCGCCGCGCCAGCCCCCGCCGCCGGGGACGCCGATCCGGACGATGCGCCGCGCGCTGCCGCCGGAGTGGACCGGGCCGCTGGTGAGCACGGTCCCGGCGTGGTTCGGCGGACGGGTCGACGACGTGCTGCTGGCCGCTCTCGTGACCGCGGTGCGGCAGCGGTGCGTGGAGCGCGGCGAGGCCGATGGGGCGCTGCTGGTGGATGTGGAGGGTCACGGTCGGCATGACCTCGACGGTGCCGACCTGTCCCGCACCGTCGGGTGGTTCACCACCGTACATCCGGTGCGGCTCGACCTCGCCGACCTGGATCCGGCGGAGATCCTGGCAGCCGGAGCGGCCGCCGGCCGGGCGCTCAAGACGGTGAAGGAGGCGCTGCGGGCGGCGCCCGACGCCGGGCTCGGCTACGGGCTGCTGCGATACCTCGACCCGCAGGCAGGTCCGGACCTGGCCCGCCTGCCGCGGCCGGCCATCGGCTTCAACTACCTGGGCCGGCTGGCAGGTGGCGAGGGCGGGGACTGGCAACCGGTCCCGGGTGGCTTCCGTGGCGGTGGCGCTGAAGCGGCACCTCGCTACCACCTCAGCGTCGACGCCTACGTCGAGGACGGCCCGCACGGACCGACTCTGACCGCGGAGTGGGCGTGGCCTGCCGGGTTGCTGCCCGACAGCGTCGTCGCCGAGCTGGCCGAGCGGTGGCAGGCCGCGGTCGAGGCGCTGGTCACCCACACCGGACGGTCCGGCTCCGGCGGCCTGACGCCGTCGGACCTGCCGCTGGTCTCGCTCAGCCAGGACGATATCGAGCGCCTGGAAGCCGACTGGAAGGCGGTGCCATGACGAACTCACGGTTGGTGGACGTCCTTCCGCTCACGCCGCTGCAGGAGGGGCTGCTGTTCCACGCGCTCTACGACGAGCAGGCGGTGGACGTCTACACCATGCAGGTGGTGGTCACTCTGGCCGGCCGGATGCCACCGGACAGGTTGCGGGAGGCGCTGCGGGCACTGCTGCGCAGGCACCCCAACCTGCGCGCCGGCTTCCGTTATCAGGGTCTGGAACGGCCGGTGCAGGTGATTCCCGGTGAGGTCGACGTCGAGGTGGCCGAGCGGGACCTGACCGGCCGGGGCGAGGCCGCCTGGCAGCAGGTGGCCGACGACGACCGGACCCGCCGGTTCGACCCGACCCGCCCGCCGCTGCTGCGGTGCACCCTGGTGCACACCGGCCCGGGCGAGTCCCGGCTCCTGCTCACCGCCCACCACCTGCTGCTGGACGGCTGGTCGATGGCGGTGCTGGTGGACGAGCTGCTGGCGCTGTACGCCGCCGGAGGCGAGGACCTGACGCTGCCGGCGGTGACGCCGTACCGGACGTTCCTGACGTGGCTGGCGCAGCGGGACCGCCAGGCTGACGCGGCGGCCTGGCGGGCGGCGCTGGACGGGGTCGCGGAACCGACCCGGTTGGCGGCGGTGGCGACCCGACCGGGCGAGCTACCGCAGGTGCGGGAGGTGACGCTGTCGCCGGCCGAGACCGCGGCGCTGGCGACGTTGGCGCGTGCCAGGGGCCTGACTCTCAACACGGTGGTGCAGGCCGCCTGGGGGCTGGTGCTCGGCGTGCACACCGGACGGCATGACGTGACCTTCGGCGCGGTGGTGTCCGGGCGGCCGCCGGAGCTGCCCGGGGTGGAGACGATGGTCGGCCTGTTCGTCAACACGGTGCCGGTGCGGGTCCGGCTGCGCCCGGAGGAGACCGTCGGCGACCTGCTGGCCCGGCTGCAACGCGAGCAGGTGGCGCTGCTCGAACACCAGCACGTCGGGCTGGCGGAGATCACCCGCACGGTTGGCGCCGGTGACTTGTTCGACACGGTGATGGCCTTCGAGAGCTACCCGTACCGGGAGGCGGAACGCCGGCTCGGCGACGAACTGCGCGTGACCGGGATCAGCAGTGTCGACGCCACCCACTATCCGGTGGCGGTGGCGGTGGTGCCCGGCCAGCGGCTGCGGGTCCGGTTCGAACATCTGCCGGGCGTGGTGGAGGCCACCACCGCGCAGGCGCTGGCGGACCGCTTCATGTGGTTGTTGACCGAGCTGCCGGCGCGGTGCGACCGGCGGATCGCGGACGTGGCGCTGCTGACGCCGCCGGAGCGGCTGATGCTGGCGGAGTGGGAGGCCACCGACGCGGCGGTGCCGACGCAGTGCCTGCCGGACCTGTTCGAGGCGCAGGTGGCGCGCGACCCGCGGGCGCACGCCGTGGTGGTGGACAGGGCGGTGCTGACCTACGCCGAGCTGAACCGTCGTGCCAACCGCCTGGCCCACCATCTGCGCGGCGCCGGGGTCGGGCCGGAGGACACGGTGGGCCTGCTGCTGCGCCGCTCGGAGGAGCTGGTGGTGGCGGTGGTGGCGGTGGCCAAGACCGGCGCCGCGTACCTTCCGCTGGATCCGGACTACCCCACGGAGCGGCTCAGGTTCATGTGTGAGGACGCCCGTCCCGTACAGGTGCTGACGGTGGCCGGGATGCCGCCGGTGCCGGCGCCGGACGTGGTGCTGGACGACCCGGGCACGGCCGGGGAACTCGCGCGGATGCCGGAGCACGATCCGCCGCGCGCGCTGACACCGGACCATCCGGCGTACCTCATCTACACCTCGGGTACGACCGGCACTCCCAAGGGGGTGGTGGTGCCGCACCGCGGCGCGGTGAACCTGCTGTGGTGGATGCGCCGGGAGTTCGGTCTGACCGCCGCCGACCGGGCGCTGCAGAAGACGCCGATCAGCTTCGATCCGTCGGTGCCGGAGCTGTGGTGGCCGTTGGTGGTGGGGGCCACCCTGGTGGTGGCCAAGCCGGACGGTCACGGCGATCCGGCGTACCTGGCCGAGGCCATCGTCCGCGAGCGCGTCACCACTGTCGACCTGGTGCCATCCATGCTGTCGGCGTTGCTGCCCGAGCTGGCGGCCACCGGCTGGGGCGACCTGCGGCGCGTCATCTGTGGTGGTGAGCCGCTGCCGGTGACCACCCAGCAGCGGTGGGAACGCACCATCGGTGTGCCGCTGTACAACACGTACGGCTTGGCCGAGGTGTCGGTGGACGCGACCTGGTGGCGGTGCCGGGACGAGAGGGACGCCGACTCGGTGCCGATCGGGCGGCCGATCGCCAACACCCGGTTGTACGTGCTGGACGAGTTCCTGCGGCCGGTTCCGCCGGACGTGGTGGGGGAGTTGTACATCGCCGGCGCCGGTCTGGCGCGCGGGTACGCCGGTCGCCCGGGGCTGACCGCCACGCGGTTCGTCGCGTGCCCGTCCGGAGCGCCGGGCAGCCGGATGTACCGTACCGGCGACCTGGTGCGACGCCGCGGCGACGGGGTGTTGGAGTTCGTCGGGCGCGCCGACGACCAGGTGCAGCTGCGGGGCCTGCGGATCGAGCCGGGCGAGGTGGAGTCGGTGGTGGCCGGTGCGCCCGGGGTCTCGGCGTGTGCGGTGGTGGTGCGCGAGGACCGGCCCGGCGATCCCCGCCTGGTGGCCTATGTGGTGCCGGCCCCGGCAGCCCCGGCAGCCCCGGCAGCCCCGGCGCCGGAGCCGGAGGCGCTGCGGCGCCGGGCGGCGCGCGCGTTGCCGGAGCGGATGGTGCCCGCGGCGTTCGTGGTGCTGGACCGGTTGCCGTTGACACCGAACGGCAAGCTCGACCGGGCGGCGCTGCCGGCGCCGGAGTACCGCCGCACCGGGCGCGAGCCGCGCACCCCGGTCGAGCAGACGCTGTGTGGCCTGTACGCCGAGGTGCTCGGATTGTCCGCGGTCGGGGTCGACGACGGGTTCTTCACGCTGGGCGGCGACAGCATCATGTCGATGCAGCTGGCCGCGGCGGCCCGCCGGGAAGGGGTCCGGGTCACCCCGCGGGACGTGTTCGAGCACCAGACGGTCGAGGCCCTGGCGGCCCTGGTCGCCGGCGATGCGGACGCGACCGACGGCCCGGCCGCCGCGGAGGTTGCCGCGGAGGTTGCCGCCGCCGGCGACGACGAGCCGGCCGGTCCGTTACCCCTGACACCCGTGATGCACCAGACCTTGGCGGAGGCGGGCCCCCTGATCGACGGCATCTACCAGGTGCGCGTGGTCATCACTCCGGCTGGGCTGGACGAGGCGGGGCTGGTGGCCGCCGTGCAGGCGCTGCTCGACCGGCACGACGCACTGCGGCTGCGGTTGCAGCGCACGGACCAGCGGTGGGGTGCCGAGGTCCTCCCGCGGGGCGCGGTGCCGGCCGACGAGTGCGTACGCCGGACGGAGCTGACCGGGGCCGAGGCCGAGATCGACACGGCGGTGTCGGAGGCGGCCCGGGGGTTGGACCCGTGGCGCGGGCGGTTGGTGCGGCTGCACTGGCTGGACGCCGGACCCGGCCGTGCGGGCCGGCTGGTGCTGGCGGTGCACCACCTGGCGGTGGACGGGGTGTCGTGGCGGATCCTGCTGCCGGACCTGGCCGAGGCGTGGCGGGCCGCGGCGGCGGGGCAGCGGCTGCCGGTCGCGCCGGTGGGCACGTCGTTCCGGCGGTGGGCGCAGCTGCTCCAGGCGCAGGCCCGGCAACGCGAGTCCGAGCTCTCCGACTGGCGTGCGGTGCTGTCCGGCCCGCGGGCGGAGCTTGCCGGCGAGCCGCTCGACCCCGCACGCGACACCGTCGGCACCGCCCGGGCACTGCGGCGGGTGTTGAGTCCGGAGCAGACGCGCGCGGTGCTGTCGACAGTGCCGGCCCGCGCCGCCGGCGGCGTGAACGACGTCATGCTGACCGCCCTGGCCGCCGCGGTCGCCCGGTGTGGCCGCCCACGCGGCGGGCCGGGCAAACCCGCGGTGGTGGACGTGGAGGGTCACGGCCGGCAGGAGCTACCCGGAGTGGACCTGTCGCGCACCGTGGGCTGGTTCACGACCATGCACCCGGTCCGGCTCGATCTCGGCGCGCTCGATCCGGACGAGATCCTCGCCGGAGGCGCCGCGGCCGGCCGCGCGGTGGCGCTGGTCAAGGAGCAGCTGCGGGCGGCGCCGGACGCCGGGCTGGGTTACGGGCTGCTGCGCTACCTCAACCCGCGGACCGCGCCGGTGCTGCAGTGTCTGCCACGGCCGGGGATCGTCTTCAACTACCTGGGACGCTTCGCCGTCAGCGAGGCCGATGACTGGGCGACCTTGCCCGGGGTGATCCGGGCGGGCGCCGACCCGGCCACCCCGATGGCGCACCAGCTCGCCGTGGACGCCTTCACCGAGGACCACCTGGGCGTGTCCACCATGACCGTCGTGTGGGTGTGGCCGGCCGCCGTTCTCCGCGAGGAGCTGGTGACCGAGCTGGCCGACACCTGGTTGGCGGCGGTCGACGGCCTGATAGCCCACCATGATCGTTTACCCGACGGGTATGAACGCCGTCGGCGCGTCGACGCCGGATTGGGGACCACACCGTGAGCACTGTGACTACTGCCACCAGCGCACTACCGGAGTACCGACTCAGTGCTGCCGAGACCGAGGAGCTCCAGGAGTCGCTGCGCGCTGTCCGGGTGACCGGGCGGCCCACGGACCCGGAGTTCTACGACCGGCACTGGGACCTGCCGGCCCACCTGCCGGCCGGGCTGCACGGGTTCCTGGAACACTTCCGGCGCCGTCAACCGGCGGCGGCGTGCCTCGTGCACGGGTTCCCGGTCGCGGACGAGATGGTGGGACCGACGCCCGGTCACTGGCGACAGGCGCTGGACTCGGACACCACCGGGTCACAGGAGCTGTACCTGGCGATGTGCGGGCTCGCCCTCGGTGAACCGTTCACCTGGGCGACCCTGCAGTCCGGGGCGATGGTCCAGAACATCCTGCCGATCGCCGGAGACGAGTACCGCCAGAGTGGACACGGCAGCGAGGCGCTGCTGGAGTTCCACACCGAGGACGGGTTCCACCCGGCCCGCTGTGATTACCTGCTGCTGCTGGGGGTGCGCAACCCCGACCGGGTGCCGACGTACCTGGCGTCGGTGCGTGACGTCACGCTGTCCGCCGAGCAGGCGCGGGTGCTGTCGCAACCGCGGTTCGTCATCCTTCCCGACGATGAACACATCCGGCAGTTGCAGGAGCAGTATCCGGACCATCCTGCGCTGACCCATGCCGTGCAGATGCGGGAACGGCCTGCCCCGGTGCCGGTGCTGTTCGGTGACCCGCAACGGCCGTTCCTGCGCATCGACCGCCCGTTCATGCGGTGTGTCGGTGAGGATCCGGAGGCGGAACAGGCGCTCGACGCGCTCATGGCCGAGTTGCAGCGGGTGCAGCAGGTGGTGGTGCTGGAGCCGGGGATGTTGCTGGTGGTGGACAACTACCTGGCGGTGCACGGCCGCAAGGCGTTCCGGAGCCGCCACGACGGCACCGATCGCTGGTTGAAGCGGATGGTGGTCAGCCGTGACCTGCGCCGCAGTCTGCTCGCCGCCACCCCCTACCGGCCGCGTGTGCTCTTCTGACAAGCAGGAAGGACGCCAACCATGCGTACTGTCGTCATCTCCGGCGCGTCCAGCGGGATCGGCTGGGCGACCGCGCAGCGGTTCGCCGCGGCCGGGGACCATGTGGTGAACCTGGATCCGGCCGAGCCGACCGAACCCGGGCCGACGACGTGGATGAACGTCGACGTCGCCGACTGGGCCGCGGTCGAGCAGGCGGTAGACGAGGTGCACCGGTCCCGCGGCGGCCTGGACGTCGTCATCGCCAATGCCGGCATCAGCATCCGCCGGGGGGTGCTGGAGCTGACCGAGGCGCAGGCGCGCCGGATCTGCGAGGTGAATCTGCTCGGTGTGCTGGGGCTGTGGCAGGCCGCGGCACGTCGCATGCTGCCCGCCCGGCGCGGGGTGCTGCTGGCCACCGCATCGGTCAACGGGCACCGCGGATACCCGTTCTACGCCGATTACAACGCCACCAAGGCGGGCGTGGCGGCGCTGTGTCGGACTTTCGCGCTCGAACTCAGCCCGTACGTCCGGGTGGCGTGCGTGACCCCCGGGGCGGTGTTGACGCCGATGCAGCGTGCCGAGTACACCGACCAGATGCTCGCCGAGGTGAATGAGCGGATTCCGGCCGGCCGCCACGCGGATCCGTCGGAGATCGCGGACGCGTACTTCTATCTCGCCTCCGACGAGGCGCGCTTCATCACCGGCCAGGAGATCATCATCGACGGCGGCGAAACCGCCGGCGCCACGACCGCGATCCTGGGCGCTGCCGACCGGGGGCAGGCGCCGCGCCCCTGACCGCACCCGTGACCGCACCGACCGCACCACCGACCGCACCGACACCCCGAGCCCTGTGACAGGGAGATTGCGAGACCACCGTGTGGCGACGTCTGCGCCTGGGCCTGCTCCGTGACCACGACTTCCGGGGTCTGTTCGCCTCCACCACCGTCAGCCAGTTCGGTCAACAGGTCACCGTGCTGGCGCTACCGCTGGTGGCGGTACTGGCGCTGGACGTGAGCGAGTTCCAGGTAGGGCTGCTGTTCACCTTCACCACCGCCGCGTTCCTGCTGGTCGGGCTGCCGGCCGGGGCGTGGGTGGACCGGATGCGGCGCCGTCACGTCCTGATCGTCTGCGACCTGGCCCGGGCGGCGCTGCTGGTGTCGATCCCGGTGGCCTGGTGGGCCGACCTGCTCACCCTCGGGCAGCTGTACGTGGTGGCGCTGGTCACCGGAGTGTTCACGGTCTTCTTCGATGTGGCGTACCAGAGCTACCTGCCGCACCTGGTCGGCCGCGAGAAGCTGGTGGAGGGCAACACCAAGCTCGAGGGTGTGCGGGCGGTGTCGGACGTCGCCGGCCCGGGAGTGGCGGGCCAGCTGATCCAGGCGTTGACCGCCCCGGTGGCATTGCTGGTCGACGCGATCGCCATGGCGCTGTCGGCGACGTTCGTGGCGCGCATCCGCAAGCGGGAGGAGAAGCCGGAGCGCAAGCCGGACGCGAACCTGCGCCGGGAGATCGCCGAGGGGCTGCGGTTCGTGCTCTCGCACCGGCTGCTGCGCCCGATCGCGATCTGCACCGCCGCCGCCAACTTCTGCCTGGCGGCGTACGCGGCGATGGAGATCGTGTTCCTGGCGCGGGTGCTGGGGGTCAGCGAGGGCACGATCGGCCTGGTGTTCGTGTTCGTCGGCGCCGGTGGGGTGGTGGGCTTCCTGCTGGTCCGCCGCGTGGTCGACTGGCTGGGGCAGGGCCCCACGATCTGGATCTCGGTGGCGGTCGCCATGCCGTTCGGGCTGCTGCTGCCGATGGCGCAACCTGGTCCTACCCTGTGGCTGGGCGCGTTCGGCCTGCTGGTGGTGGCTGCCGGCACCGTCATCTACAACGTGATCCAGGTCAGCTTCCGCCAGGGGCTCACTCCGGATCACCTGCTGGGGCGGATGAACGCCACCATGCGGTTCCTGGTGTGGGGCACGATGCCGCTCGGCGGCCTGGCCGGAGGCATCCTCGGCCAGCTGCTCGGACCCCGCACGGCGTTGCTGGTCATCGCGGCGGCCAGCATGGTCACCTTCCTGCCGGTGCTGCTGTCGCCGTTGCGCGGTATGCGCGAGCTGCCGCAGCAACCCGAGGGGCCGGACGAGCCGGACGCCGAGCAGCGTCTCGCGCAGGTCTGACAGGGCAGGCGATCCGCAAAGTTCCTGGTTATGGGTGTACGAGTTTGTCCGACACCGGTGCGGCCTTGTACGGCCTTCGGCTGCGGGGTGGTGCCGCCGCACAGTGATTGTTGTGATTACTTACGGCACGGCGACGACGTTCGCGTGGACGCGGAGCCGGGCCAGCAGTATCGGGGGTGGGGATGGCCTCTGATGCGGCGGATGTCGCGCTGGGGGGGCGGCCCGCCGCATCAGAGGCCATACACGGCGCGAGCCCCCGGCGGCGGACGGATCTCACGGACACGGCGGGTTGTATTCCGGGCCGGGAACGTACTGTCCCCACTCCTCCCGCGTGACCGGGTCACCCGCGGTCGCGCACACCCGGGCCGCGACCTGCTCCGGATCGGTGTAGAACAGCCGTACGGTGGTGTCGCTGCTGCCGGCGGCGAGCGTCTGCCCATCCGGGCGGTAGGCCAGCACGTTCACCCCGCCCTCCGGGCCGGTGAGCACCGCGTGCAGTTCTGGTGAACCCGGGTCGGTGAGATCCCACTGCCACAGGGCGTGGTCCCGGGCGGCGCCGGTGATCCGTTGACCGTCCGGGGAGAACGCCACCCACAGCACCGACCCGCTCGGCCCGCCCAGAACCGGCCCCTCCTGCGGGCGCTGCGGATCGGTTACGTCGAAGATCCGCACCGACTCGTCCGCGCCGCCCACCACCAGCGTGTCACCGTCCGGGCTGAACGTCACCGCGTCGACGTGCTTGTCCCCGCCGGTCAGGTCGGTCAGCAGCGTCGGCCGGTCGGGTTCAGACAGGTCCCAGAGCCACACCGTCCGGTCCGCGCCGCCGGCGGCGAGGATCTGACCGTCCGGGCTGAACGCCACGGAGTGCACGTCGCCCCGACCTTCGGCGACGGTGGCGATGGTGGTCGGCTGCGTCAGGTCGCTGAGATCCCACACCTGGACGATGCCACTGGCGCCTCCGGCAGCCAGGTAGGTCCCGTCCGGGCTGAACGCCAGCGTCGCGGCGGGACCGGTCCGCCCGGACAGCGATCGGTTGAGCAGAGTCGGTCGCTGCGGGTCGGAGATGTCCCACTGCCAGATCGTGCCCGCGCGGTCGACCGCGGCCAGCCGGTTCCCGTCCGGACTGATCCGCACCGTTCCGACCAGCGGGTTCTCCTCGTCCGGGCTGGCCAGCGGGTCCGACAGCGACGAGGGTCGCTGCTGATCGTCGACGTCCCACAGGTACAGGTGGCCGTCGGTGCTGCCTGCGACCATGATCGGGGCGGATGGATGGTGCACCAGGTCCGACACCGCCCCGGTCGCGGAACGCATGACCGGGCCGGGCAGGGCCCAGCGGCGTACCGCGCCGTCGGTGGAGGCGGTGTAGATCCCCTGGCCACCGGGTTCGAACACGAGCGCGGTCACCGGTCCGGGATGCGGCAGTGCGGTCGTGACCTGGGAGTCGGAGACGTTCCACAGGCGCGCCGACCCGTCGCCGCTGCCGGTGGCGATGGTCCGCCCGTCCGAACTGTAGGTCACCGAGGTCACCGCCCCGCTGCCGCTGGGCCCGGTCAGCACGTCCGCCGGCTCCGGTGACTCGTGCGCGACCTGCCACAGATAGGTGCTCTCGTCCGCGCTGCCCGCCACCAGCGTGGCGCCGTCGGGGCTGAACGCCACCGACTGCACCGTGCGGTCCGGCCCGACCAGCGGCTCGCCGATCGCGACCGGGTGCGCGCGGTCGAGCAGGCTCCACCGGTGTACGGCGGCGTCGGTGCTACCCGCGGCCAGGGTGCGGCCGTCGGGGCTGAACGCCACCGACGTGACCGCGTCGGTGGGACCGGTGAGCGGTCCGCCCAACCTGGACACATTCTCGGGGGTGGACACGTCCCACAGGTGGACAGCGCCGTCCTGGGTGCCGGCGGCCAGCGTGCGCCCGTCCGGGCTGAACGCGATCGTGGTGATGGTGGAATCCGGTCCGGCCAGCATGCCGATGTCGACCGGGGCGGCGGGCTCGCGCATGCTGAACCGGTACACGTCTCCGTCGTTGCCGGCCGCGACCAGCACCCGGCCGTCCGGGCTGAGCGCGACCGAGTTGACGACCACCCCCTCCAGGTCCGGCAGTTGCGATGCCAGCAGTTGCGGCCGTTGCCGGTCGGAGACGTCCCACACCAGCACGCTGGCGGTGTCGTCGCTGGCGGCGACGAGCAGGTTCCGCCCGGCATGGAAGGATATGTCCTGCATGATGGCCTGGGGACCGAGCATCCGGGTGACCGCGGGGGCGGCGGAGACGCTGAGCAGGCTGGAACGCGCCTCCGAGGTCGGCGCGATCCGGTAGGCGGCCAGCGCCAACTGGCCGGCCAGGGCCGGATCGGAGCCGCGCAGCCGGTCGGCACGCACCGCCACCATCCGCGACAGCGCCAGGTTGCGTTCCTCCTCGGCGGCGGCGTGCTGGGTGACGGCCTCGCGGTGCTGCACCACCGCGTACGCGCCGCTGCCGACAGCGAGCAGCAGCAGCGCGGTCAGCGCGGTGATGGTCTGGTAGAGCAGCCGCACCCGGCGCCGCTCGCGGTGGATGCTGGCCTGCAGGAACTCCCGACCGATCGCGGTCAGTTCGCGGTGTCCCCGGGTCTCGGTCCACTCCTGCACCGCGGCCAGCCGGGCGCCCTGGTAGAGCATGGCCGGATCGCGCCCGTCGCGGCGCCACTGCCGCGCGTCGTCGTCGAGGCGCTGGGCGATCAGCAGCCCGCGCCGGTCGGCCTCGATCCAGCCGCGCAGCCGCGGCCACGCCGCCACCAGCGCCTCGTGGGTGATCTCGACGGTGTCGGCGTCGACGGTGATCAGCCGTTCCTCGACGAACCGGTTCAGCACCTCGGTCAGCGCGTCGCGTCCGTGCGTGCCGGCCAGGGCCTCGAGTTCGTGGCGGGGGGCCCGGTAGCGGGTGTTCGGCGTGTCCTCACCGACACGCACCAGCCGGACGAACAGCTTGCGCGCCAGCTCCTGCTCGGCGGCGGTCAGGGAGTCGTACACGGCGTCGGCGGTGCGGGCCACCGCGCCGCGCACGCCGCCGACGGCCTCGTAGTCGGCCACTGTCAGCCGCCACCGGGTTCCGCGTTCCCAGGTGGCACGCAGAGCGTGTGACAGCAGCGGCAGGGCACCGGCTTCGTGCGCGGCCTGGCTGTCACCACCGTTGGTGGTCGGTGCCAGGTCGCGCAGGAGCACCTCCACCAGACCGTCCTCCACCTCCAGGCCGGCCTTGCGCGCGGGGGCGATGATCGCCTCCCGCAGCTCGGCCTGGTTCATCGGCCCCATCGCCACCTGCGCCTGCTGCAGGACGCCGACCAGTTGGTGCTCCCGCAGCGCCCGGTGGTAGAAGTCCGCCCGCAAGCCGAGCAGCACCGCCGCCGGTGGCCGCCGGTGGCCGGCGTGGTCCGCCGCCGGCGCGCCGGTGGCGGCGGCGTGCAGCGCGGCCAGGAACTTCTGCCGCTCGTCCTCGTCGGTGCACTCGGTGAAGACCTCCTCGAACTGGTCCACCACGATGACCACGCCGCCCACGGCACCGGTGTGCGCGGCCTCGGCCGCGCGCCGCGCGATGTGCGCACCCAGCGCCGGGTCGGCGCGCAGCTCACCGGTTGTCGCGTCGGCGTCGCCCCCGGTGATTGCGGACAGTTGCATTGCCAGTGCTGCCAGTGGTTGAGCGCCGGGGTTGAACAGCAGCACCGGCCACGATGCGGAGTCGCCGTCGGCCAGTGCGCCGTCGCGCAGGGCCGGGATCACGCCCGCCCGAAGAAGTGATGATTTGCCGGAACCGGACGGACCGACCAGGGCCACCGGCCCACCGCCGCCGGCCCAGCGCTCGGCGACCCGCTCCACCAGGGTGCGGGTCAGGTGATGCCGCCCGAAGAACCACTCGGCGTCCTCCGGTTGGAAGCTCGACAGCCCCCGGTATGGCGTGGTCGCGTCCGCCGGCCGGGGTCCGGACGGGCGCCGGAGCCGCGCCAACGCCTGCGACCACCGTTCCACCGTGTCGGCGTCGTCGACGCCGCAGGCGTGGAGTATGTTCGGCAGCACCTCGGGCTGGCTGACCGGCGGAAGGTGGCGCCCGCTGAGGTAGCCGCCCGCGGTGCTGTGGGGGATGCCGGTGGCCCGGGCCACGTCGCGCACTGTCAGCCCGGCACGCTCCCGGATCCGGTTCAGCTCGTCGGCGAACTGCTGCCGGTCGGATATGGCGTCCGGATCGGTCGGGCTGGTCGGCTCGACCGGACTCGTTGTCTCCACGGGTAGGTTCCTCCTTCCGGACACCCCCGCGAAGCTGGCCAGGACTGAACAATGTGCACAAGGCTGCACATGAACCGCGGGTCATGGCCCCAGAACCGACACCTTATGCCAGGTCACCGGCCATCGCCAGTTGTCGACTGTTCCCCGGCCCGGCGCGCGGCCGGGTCCTTGGTCCCGGACCGGGCAGGCACTTCGGCCGTACCGGCGGGTGGCGCCGACCGGCAGGGTGGGGCCCGTGGATGCAGGCGCCGGAACCGCGACGCCCGCTGCCACGGCGCCGGGTACCGGGCGTGCCCGGTGGCACCGCCGGGTCGGGGTGATCCCGGTGGCGTACCTGATCGCGATCGTGGTGGTGGGGGTTTCGCACCCGTTCCTGCCGCAATGGCGGTGGCTGCTGGTCCACCTGCTGCTGCTCGGCGCGGCCACCAACGCGATCCTGGTGTGGAGCACCCACTTCACCGCCGCGGTGCTGCGCGCCCCGGCGCCGGCCAGCCGCCGGCCGGAGGCGACCCGCCTGGTGCTGCTCAATGTCGGGGTGCTCGGGGTGCTGGTCGCCGGCACCACCGGCCCGCCCTGGCTCGCTGTACCCGCCGCTGCGCTGGTGTTCGCCGCGGTGGCGGCGCACCTGGCGGCGCTGGCGCTGCGGTGGCGGCGGGCCCTGCCCGCGCCGCTGAGCATCACCGTGCACTACTACCTGGCCGCGGCGGTGGCTCTGCTGGTGGGCGTGCCGGCCGGCGCCTGGATGATGGTCGTCGAGGACACCGCCGTCCTGCACCTGTTCCACGCCCACGTCAACGTGCTGGGCTGGATCAGCCTCACGGTGCTGGGCACGGTGCTGACCCTGTGGCCCACGGTGCTGCGCACCCGGATGGCCGACGGTGCGGTGCGCGCGGCCCGCGCCGCGCTGCCGCTGGCGGTGGGCGGGCTGGCGCTGCTCGGCGCTGCCCTGCTGGCCTGGCTGCCGCTGCTCGCGGTCGCCGGGTTGGCCCTGTTCGCCGCCGCGGTGGTGGTCATCGCGGTGCCGGCGGTGACCGCCGCCCGCGGCCGGCCGCCGTCGTCGTTCGCCGCCTGGTCCATCGCGGCGGCCATCGGGTGGCTGCTGGCGGCGCTGGCCGTCAGCGCGGTGCGGTTGCTCACCGCCGGCGACGCGGGCCAGGCCGCCGCCGCGTTCGGTGCGGTGCTGGTGCCGCTGCTGGCCGGGTTCGTGGCCCAGGTGCTGATCGGGGCACTGGCGTACCTGCTGCCGGTGGTGCTCGGCGGCGGGCCGGCGCGGGTGCGCGAGCGTACCGCGGTGATGGAACGGCACTGGTCGCAGCGGGTGGTCATGGGAAACGTCGCCCTCGCCGCGTTCCTGCTGTCGACCGAGCCGTATGTGCGTATCACCACGTCGCTGCTGGTGTTCGTGGCGCTGGTGCAGTTCCTGGCCGGTGCGGTCCGGGTGTTGCTCATGTCGAGGAGGTCGTAGTGTCCACCGCCGAGTCGAGTCCCACCGCCGCCGCGCCCGACCGCGCGCCGGTGCAGCCGTGGCGCGGTGTCGCGGTCGGGCTGGCGCTGGTGCTGGTCGCGGTCATGGCCGGCGCCGTGGCGCAGCGGGCCGCCGACTCCGGGGCGGCCGCGCCGGCGGCGACCGGCGCCGAGGTGACCCCCACCGGCGAGACCGTCACCGTGGAGGTGATCGCCGACGGCATGCGGTTCTACCCCGACCAGGTGGAGGTGAACCCGGGCGACCGGCTGGTCATCGAACTGGTCAACGTCGACCACCGCCGCCACGACCTGGTGCTGGACAACGGCACGCACACCCCGCCGATCTCCCAGGGTCGCACCGCGACGCTGGACGCCGGTGTGGTCACCGGCCCGATGGACGGCTGGTGCTCACTGCCCGGACACCGCCAGGACGGGATGGTGTTCCGCGTCACCACCACGGGCGATCCCGGCCACGACGCCGGCGAGGGTGCCGGCGACCCGGACCCGGCGGCGTCGGCCGACCGCCCGGTGGTGGACCCGATGGTAGACCCCGGCGACGGGTTCACCGCCCGCGACGCCTCGCTGCCGCCGGCCGATGCCGACACCCGGGTGCACCGGCACACGCTGCGCGTCCAGGAGCTGGAGAAAGAGGTCGCCCCGGGGGTACGCCAGACCGTGTGGACCTTCGGTGGCACTGTCCCCGGCCCGGTGCTGCGCGGACGGGTCGGGGACGTGTTCGAGATCCGGCTCGTCAACGACGGCACCGTCGACCACGGCATCGACTTCCACGCCGGCGCGCTGGCCCCGGACGAGCCGATGCGCCCGATCGAACCCGGTGCGGAGCTGACCTACCGGTTTACCGCCACCCACGCCGGGGTGTGGATGTACCACTGCTCCACCGAGCCGATGCTGCACCACATCGGCAACGGTATGTACGGCGCGGTGATCATCGACCCGCCCGACCTGGCGCCGGTCGACCGCGAATATGCGCTGGTGCAGTCGGAGCTCTATCTCGGTGGCGACGGCGAGTTCGGCGACCTGGCCAAAATGCAGGCCGAGACGCCGGACGCGGTGGTGTTCAACGGGTACGTGTCGCAGTACGCGCACCGCCCGCTGGCGGCCCGCACCGGCGAGCGGGTGCGGATCTGGGTGCTCAACGCCGGCCCGAGCCGGTGGTCGGCCTTCCACGTGGTGGGTGGGCTGTTCGACACCGTCTACCGGGAGGGTGCCTACGAACTGCGCCCGGACGACCCCGGTGGTGCGCAGGCGCTGGACCTGGCGCCGTCGGCCGGCGGGTTCGTGGAGACGGTGCTGCCGGAGGCCGGCACCTACCCGTTCGTGTCGCACTCCATGGTGGACGCCGCCCGCGGCGCCCGCGGGGCTATCCACGTGACCGACTGATGCGACGGTTCCTGCCCCCGCAGCACGGCGCCTGGGCGATGCTGGCGGTGCCCTATGTCGCCGGGGTGCTGGTCGCCGGCTGGTCCTGGCCGGCGGCCCCGCTCGCTGGTGCGTGGCTGGCCGGATACCTGCTGTCGTACTTCCTGTTCCAGGCGGTCAAGAGCCGGCGGCCGCGGCGCTACCGGACCCAGATCATCGCGTACGCCGTACCGGCGGCCGCCCTGGCCGCAGTGGTGGTGGCAGCCCGCCCGGCCGTGCTGTGGTACGCCCCGGCGTTCGCCGCGCTGTGGGGGGTCAACGCGTGGTACGCCCGGCGGCGCCGGGAACGGGCCCTGCTCAACGACCTGGCCGCGGTGGTGCAGAGCTGCCTGATCGTGTTCGTGGTCGCCACCATCGCCGGCATCGACCCGGTAGAGGTGGCCGGCGTGTTCGCCGCCTGCCTGGCGTACTTCGCCGGCACCGCGCTGTACGTCAAGACGATGATCCGCGAGCGCGGCGACCCGGCGTACCGGTGGTGGTCGGT
>SLSW01000036.1 GCA_007130245.1 Micromonosporaceae bacterium | reverse complement strand
CTTGACCGCTTCCTCCCGGAACTCAGGCGAAAACTTCTTCCGCCGTTCGGGCATCGTTCCCTCCATTTCCAGACGTGAAGCTTATTAGGTTCACTGTCCGGAAACTTCGGGGCACCCTAATCGCAGCGGGTTGGCCAGGAGTGTGGGTGACGTGGTCGTAGAACTGCTGCACCGAGGTCACGCCGACCCGCTGCGGCAGCGCCTGCCACAGCTCGGCGAACTTGCGGTGCACCAGCACCCGGTAGCGCGGCTTGGCCTGCGGTTTGCCGCCGGGGCGGCGGGCGGGCCGGTACGGCTGGTAGGCGCCGGTCACGACCGCGTCGCTGGCCTGGGAGCCTCGACGTAGTCGGCGGCGTCGAACCCGCCCAGCAGCACCTCTCGGCGTGCCGGGTCGGCGAGCTCGTCGGCGGTGGCCCGCCAGTCATACACCAGTTGCTCCAGTTCGTTGAGGTCGTCGTCGTGGTAGGCCACCGACACCGCGGCACGCACTTCTTGGAGGAACTGGGCCAGGTCGTCGTCGTCGAGATGCCGAAGCCAGGTCAGGTCACCAAAATCAGCCGGCGCGCGTTCGGCGACGGGCTTGGCGCGTGCCCGCTCGACCACGTCCAACCGGTCGTACCAGCGGCTGACCGCCTCGAGCACTTCATAATGGCGGGCGGGCAGCAACACCAGTCCCGTGCCGTCGGTGTCGCGGATCCGGGCCAGACCACGCCGCGCGGTGTCGGTGACCTCGCGGCGACGGCGGTCGAGGTCGCTGGCTGTGTAGATCACATCCGTTGCCATGTTCCTAACATAGCACCACACATCTTAGGAATAAACGTCCGCCATGCGGCTCCCATCGCTCCACCGAATCACCCTTGCGGCTGATCACACCGTGCGGCTGTCGCCCTGCCGGGTCAGATACAGGATTTGGTCTCGAAAGAGCAGGTGCGTCCCACCCGCGGACGGCTGGATCTTCGCGGTGGC
Organism: Micromonosporaceae bacterium; assembly: GCA_007130245.1. GTDB lineage: Bacteria > Actinomycetota > Actinomycetes > Mycobacteriales > Micromonosporaceae > Natronosporangium. Next base: position 3,144 of record SLSW01000036.1, on the reverse strand, counting down.
GACACACGCCAACGCAGCCGCCAGCGGCTCAACGAAGGCGCGGTACGCCTCGTACGGCGTCCTACCGGGCATCAGCGCAGCAGCATAGCGACGCTGGTGACCCGTGGATCATCGACGTCGCGGAACTCCCCGGCTCGCCACCGGCGCTCGAACTCGGCCAGCGACATGTTGAAGTGGGTGCGCACCTCGCGCTCCAGGGCGGCGCGCTCCTCAGCCTCGGTCAGCTCAGGACCCAGCATCGCGGCCGGGTCGATACCGATCTCGGTGCTCACACACCCTCCCTTCGATTCCCTACACCAACCTATCGCATGCCCCACCGACAACACCCAGTTCCGCAGCTACGTCAACTCCGCAAGAAGCCGGCGCCACCCGCCGCCAGGGCCCCTCGCCGGGCACACGCCAGCTCCGATAGTGCTCCGGTGTCGCTCGGATGTCGATCCACCGGTGCGGACCACCGCGGACGGGCCGCACGGCGGCCGGACGCCGCCGCTGACGGCCGCAGGGCACACGCCGACGCAGCGCCCGGACCTGCGGATACGCAGGCGGACTCAGCCGGACCAACCAACCCTGAACCGGACGAAAGCAATAGAACCACTCGAACATATATATACCGCTAATGTCGTCTGAGACTACTGCCGCGTCATGGCGCATGAAAGCCGGTGAGGTTCTGATGCGCCAGGCGCGCCGGCGAGGCCCTACCTAACCGTGTAGCCTAGTCGCTCGCGACTATTTTGTTAATCAGCTTCACGAGGAGCATCGGTGCTTGTGCTGGCCTTGTATCGGCGCCTTCCGAGGTGGTTTCGCAAGTGGTTGCTGGGCATCATGTCGGCTACCCTCCAGCGGCGGCTCATCCAGGTGTTGGTGGTGCGGACGCCCGCGGGCCGTTTGGCAGACCGCAAGGTGTTGGGCCGTGTCGGTGACCGGGTCCGCGTCTCGCACGCCGGCAAGAGCGTTCTTGCCCGGATCTGCACCGACACCAGCCCCGCCAAGGCCCGGGCGCACAACCTGGCTGCCGTGCTCGCCACGCTTGACGATGCCGGCATCGACTACTTCTGCGTGCCGGGACCAGACATCCGCAGCGTCGTGGCCGTTTCTGACACGCGACGAGGTCGCACGGTCGAGCTGCTGCAGTCGGTGCTCGGCGCGCGGGGGTTCTGCGTCTGGCCGGCGCCGGCCGGCGCTCGCAGGACTACGCGCACTCGACGATCTGCACCGGCTGTTCGGACTTTGACAGTGTTTGAACCGCTTACCGATCGCGTCGGTGGTTGGATTCTCGGGCGCCAGTTCCAGTGCACCGTCGAGTTCTGGACCGAGGCCGACGGGTGGCTGGTGGCACCGAGGGCGGGGCCACTTGGCCGCATCCCGCAGCAGGATCCTTGCACAACCGCGCCGGGCAACCGGTTTAGCCGGTTTGTCATCGAGGGTGCAGACGCGCACTACCGGACCCGAGCCGCCTTCGCGCTGCCCCGCGCCGATCATGTGTCGTTTCCTATAGACGTGGTCTACACGTGGGTGGACGGCTCGGACCCACTGTGGCAGTTGCGCAAGAACGCTGCGCTGGGCTACGAGGCCGGAACCGAGCTCAACGCACTTGCAGCCAACGACGCGCGCTACGCCAACCGAGAAGAGCTGCGCTACTCGATGCGATCAGTCACGTACTTCGCACCATGGGTCAGACACATCTATCTGGTTACCGACGACCAGCTTCCCCCGTGGCTCGACGTGTCACACCCCAAGATCACATGGATACGCCACCGGGACATCTTCCCCGACGCCAATGTGCTGCCGACCTTCAACTCGCACGCCATCGAGGCCTACCTGCACCGGATTCCAGGCTTGGCCGAGCACTTCCTGTACTTCAACGACGACATGTTCCTCGGCTGCCCGGTTGTTCCGCACACGTTCTTCCACGCGAACGGGGTCGCGAAGTTCTTCGCCTCGCCAGCAGAGATCGAACCGGGCGTGGCCAGCCTGCAGGATCCCCCCGTGACCGCAGCCGGCAAGAACAACCGCCGCCACCTTATCGACAGGTTCGGTCGCACGATCACCCAGAAGATGCGGCACGTACCCTACCCGCTGCGTCGCAGCGTCATCGCCGAAATCGAGCAGGGCCTGGCCATGCAGGTCCACGACACCGGTGCACACCGGTTCCGCCACCCGGGAGACCTTTCGATTCCGTCGTCACTTGCCCACTACTGGGCCTTCCTGACGGCACGAGCGGTGCCCGGATCGATCCGATACGTGTACGCCGATCTCGGTCACGCCTACACGCCGCTGCACATGCACCGAATGCTGCGCCGACGAACGGTACAGGTCTTCTGCCTCAACGACACCGACTCCGGTGACCTGCTCGCCGACCGCGGCGACCCGACGACCCGCCTCGTCGAACGGTTCCTGAAACGGTATTTCCCTTTCCCGGCCCCGTTCGAGCACCCGGACCACGAGACCAGACAGCGGCAACGCCGGGGCGCGACCGCCCTGGCTCAGCAGGCCCTGCAGGAGGTGCGTGACAGGACCGCCTCAACCCCGCGGCAGGCCAACGAGCCGGTCTTCACCAGCACGCGAGGAGCAGAACATGAATGACACCGACACCGCAGCGCCCACCGTCCGCACGCTCAACGACGTACCCGGCTGGCTCACACACACCGACAGGATACTGTTCCGGTGGATCCTGCAGCACCAGCAACCCGGTGACCTGCTCGAACTGGGAACCTACCTCGGTAAGACCGCCATCCACATGGGATCCTATCTGCGTGCCGGCGAGCGGTTCACCGTTTGTGACCTTTTCGATCACGCCCGCGACGACGAGTCGCTTCGTCCAGGCGCTCGGCGTGCGTATGCAACCCTCACCCAGCAACGCTTCGAGCGCAACTACCTGGCTTTCCATGACCAGCTACCGACGGTCGTGCGTGCGAACACCAGCGAGATCCTCAGCCACGTTCCGGCTGGTTCGTGCCGCTTCATACACATCGACGCCTCCCACAAGTACGAGGACGTGCGCCAGGACCTGCTATCGGCCCGCAAGCTACTCAACCCGCACGGGATCGTCGTGTTTGACGACTACCGCACCGAACATACGCCCGGCACAGCGGCTGCCATCTGGGAAGCCGTCGTATCCGAGCAGCTTCGCATCCTCTGTCTAAG
>SLSW01000312.1 GCA_007130245.1 Micromonosporaceae bacterium | reverse complement strand
GGCCGGCCGGCGGCTCCACCGGTGCCGGCGGCGGTGACGGCCCGCCGCCGCGGCCGGTGCGGGGTCAGCGGTTCGGCGCCTACGGTGTGGTGACCGATCCGGCCGGGCGGGTGCTGCTCACGTTGATCGCGGAGGGCTACCCCGGCGCCGGGCGGTGGCACCTGCCCGGCGGTGGCACCGACTTCGGCGAGCAGCCCGTCGAGGGCCTGTCCCGCGAGGTTACCGAGGAGTCCCGGCAGGTCGCCCGGATCACCGGCCTGCTGGCCGTGGTGCACCACCACAACCCCGCGGCGCTGGGGCCGGAGGGATACCCGATCGACTGGCACTCGGTGCGGGCGATTTTCCGGGTCACCGTGGACCGGCCGACCGTGCCGCAGGTGCTCGACAGCGGTGGCTCGACCGAGGCGGCGCGGTGGTTCACGCCCGAGGAGACCCCCTCGGTGCCGCTGACCGACGTCGCCGCAGCCATGATCGACCGCTACCGGTAGGTGGCCGCCGCGGCCGCGATGCCATAGGCTCGCGATGAGTGGCCTTGGCGGGGGGCCTGAACGGAGCAGACTACCGCGGGTATCGCGCAGACCCACCGGGGTGTGCGATGGTGTATCCCGCGCAGGACCGGGCGGCCCGCTGCGGTGGCGATCCGCCGGCCCGGTCGTTGGAGGAGATGTGCCGAGAACCCTCTGGCGCCGGCGACGCACCGCGGACAGCCCGCGCCCGGCCGGGCGCCGCTGGTCCGGGCGGTGGCGTCGTGGCGGCGTGCTGGCCCGGCGGGTTCTGCGCCGCCGCCGCCTTGACAGCACACTCGCCGTCGACGCGTACCAGCCGTCCCACGTACCGCATCCCCTGCGCCCACCGGAGCCGCGTGGTACGCGCCCGGCCGAGTCGCGCGGGGCCCGCCCGGTGGCGTCCACTGTGACGGTCTCCGCACCCGGCACGGTGGAGACCGGCCGCGCCGATACCGGCGGCGCCGAGGGCGGCGCTGCTGAGGATCGGGGTGCTGACGCCGGACCGCTGCCGTTACTGCCGGGCGACCGTACGGTCGCCCGGCAGGTGCGGTTCGCGCTCGTCAATCTGTGCACTCTCGGCAGCCTGGGGCTGGGCGTGCTGGCCGTCCTGCTGGCGATGCGGGGCGAGGTGCAGCTGGCCGCGCTGTGCCTGGTCGCCTGCGTGGCCGTCGACGGCCTGGACGGGGTGCTGGCCCGCCGGCTGGGGGTGTCCAGCCCGTTCGGTGCGCAGATGGACTCGTTGGCCGACATGGTCGCCTTCGGGGTGGCCGCGCCGGTGGTGGTCTACGCGTCGCTGGCCGGCGCGGTGCCCCGCCCGGCGGCTGCGCTCGTCTGCGCCCTGGTGGCCGGCTGCGCCGCCATCCGGCTGGCGCGGTTCAACGTCTCCGGTAAGGACGGTCGGTTCTTCACCGGCGTGCCCACGACGACGGTCGCCGCTGTGCTCGCGTGTGCGGTGCTGATCGGGCTGCCGCTGCCACCGGCAGGGCAACTGCTCGGGCTGGCGGTGCTGGCGTTGGCGATGGTGTCCAGCTTCCCGTACGCCACGCTGGGCGTCGTGCTGCGGCTGCCGGTGTGGCTGTGGCTGGCGCCGATCGCCGGTGTGCTGGTCGACCCGCAGCTGACCTTCGTGCTGATGGTGTCCGCCTACCTGGCCAGCGGCCCGGTGCTGTGGGTGCACCAGCGCCGCCGCGCCGCCTGAGGATGGTCCGGGCTCAGCGCCAGCGCGCGATGGCGGTCGCGCCGCCACGGATGCGGTCACCGGCGCTGACCAGCGGTTCGACGGAGTCGGCCGGCAGGTAGACGTCGGTGCGCGAGCCGAACCGGATCAGGCCGAAGCGCTCCCCGCGCGCCAGCAGCGATCCCACCGGGGCCCGCTGCACGATCCGGCGCGCGAGCAGGCCGGTGCGCTGGACCACCACCACCCGTGCCCGGCCGGTGTCGAGCACCGTGTACGCCGCGACGTTGTGCTCGGCCTCCGCGTTCATCGCCGGTGCGTAACCGCCGTCGGTGACGAAGTGGTCCACGACCTGGCCCGCCACGGGCGACCGGTTGATGTGCACGTCCAGCACGGACAGGAACGCGGCCACGCGCAGATATTCCACAGTGGCCCCGTCGGGAGTGAAACGGTCGTCGGTGACGTGCTCGACCGAGAGCACCTCACCGTCGCTGGCCGCCACGATCAGCGAGGTGTCCTGGGGCACGTCCCGCTGCGGGTCGCGGAAGAACGCGGCCACCGGCAGCGCCGCGGCCGCGGGCAGCAGCCACAGGCGGGAACGCCGGCGGGTCAGTTTGAGCAGTGCCGCGGTGCCGAGCGCCAGCCCGGCGGCGGCCACTCCGTTGGAGTCGATGTGCATCTGGCCGGTCACCGGCACACTGGAGGGCCGGTCCACCGGCAGCAGCCCGTCGGCCGTGGCCGGGTCGGCGGCGGTCCACCGTAGCCGGTGCACCCGCACCGGTGGCACGTTGCGAAGCACCAGGTCGGATCCGATCCCGTACAGCGCCGCCTGCCGGTCGAGCTCGGCGGCGGCCCCGGGCGCGACACCGGGCACGGCGATGGTGGCGGCGCACAGCACGCCACCGGGCGCGAGCAGCTTGGCCAGCTCGTCCAGGGAGGTGCGCACCTGCTCGGAGGTGCCGGTCACCGGCTCGCCGAGCACCACCACGTCGACCGGACCGGCCTCGGCGGTCGAGTCGAGCACCCGCACCCGGTCGGCGACCCAGCGTCCCAGACCGGTCACGTGCGTGCGCATGGCGGCGGGGTCGGAGGCGACCACCGCCAGCGAGTCCTCCGGTAGCAGCGCGTCGATCGCCGCGCGCAGCACCGCCGCCCCGGGTTCGGCGCCCACCAGCAGGGCGCTCTTGGGGGCGGGGCGGCGCCGCACCTCGGTGACGAGCGCACGGGCGGCAGGCGCCCCGATGGACACCTGCCCGAGCGGGCCGACCGCGGGTTGTGTCATGCCGCCCAGCATATTCCCCACCTGTGCGCTCACCGGTGTGGGTCGTCGGCGTGGCGGCGACGCGTGCCGATCAGCGCGCTGACGATCCCGGCCAGACCCAGCGCCATCAAACCGCCGGCCACCATCCATCCCACCGTGACCGGGGCCAGGCCGACGAGCTGCGACACCAGCCACAGCGCGGCGAGACCCAGGAAGACCAGGCCGAACGCGAACGCGACCCGGTCAGGTCGGTTTCTCACCGATGCACCTCCATGTTCGCGAACGATGCCCGCAGGCTCAGCCGCAGCACCCCCTCGTCGGGATCGTCGGCGCCGGCGTCCACGATCACCGACTCCCTGGTCACCCCGGCGCTGGTGGCGTCGAACACGGTGGCGCTACCGAAGCGGGTCTGCACGGTCGCCTCCACCGCCACGTCCTCGGGCACGATGATCCGGATGTCGCCGAAGGTGACATCCACCGTGATCTCGAGGCCCTCGGCGGGCACCTCGACCTGCCGCAGGTCGAGCAACCCGGCACCGAACAGCACGTGGTAACGGTCGTCGATCTCGGCGCGGTTCTGCGGGACCCAGGTGATGTCGCCGACCTCGTCCGGGTGCTCCCAGGTGTCGACGGCCTGCGCCACCGGCAGGGCCAGGGCGAGCACCACGCCCAGCGCGATCAAGCCACGGGCGTGGCCCAGCCAGGCGCCGGCCAGCAGCCCACCGCCGACCACCGCGAGCGCCGCCGCCACGTATCCGGCGGCCGGCACGTCCAGGACGCCGGCCAGGTCGACCGTCCCGAGAGCACCGAGCACCAGCAGCATTGTGAAGAACGTGAGCGCAGGTAGCACCGAGCGTTCGCGCGGTGGCGGTGGCGATGGGGGCGGCGGAGCGAACGGACCGTGTGGCGCGAACGGGGTCTGGCCGCTGCCGGGTTCCGGGCGTGGCAGGGTGACCCCGCTGTCCGGGTACGCGCCGTCGTGCGCTCTGGCCGGGCCGATCCGGTTGGTCAGCAGCAGCACCGCCAGGGCCAGCACCGCGCCGAGCAGCACCAGGTAGAGCGGCCGCGGCAGGATCACGAGCAGCAGCAGCGCCGCGACCACCGACAGCAGCACCGCGAGCGCCGGCGAGGTGTGGGACTGGCCCCGGCCGAACAGCGCCTCCACCGGGGACGCCGTGTCGCCCTCCTCGGGGGTCAGCACCCACAGCGCCAGATAGATCACCGCCCCGATGCCCGCGAAGCAGACCAGCACCGCCAGCACCACCCGCCACAGCACCGGGTCGGTGCGGGTCGCCCGCCCGAGACCGGCGCAGACGCCCGCGACGAACCGCCCCTGCATCGGTCGCACCAGCCCGTACCGGTTGGCCAGCCACGCGGTCGTCCGTGGCGGTTGTTCGCTCATGCCCCCGATCCTGCCGCGCCGGTCCCGGCCGGCGCCTCCGGCGCCGACCCTGACCGGACCCTGACATTCGACCTGGTGGGAATGTCGGGGTGGCATGGCGTGGTCGGTCCGGTCGCGCGCGTGTGACGATCAGAGAGCGGGGCCAGGCCACGGGAGGTTGCCATCGATACGACGGCGCGCGAGTCCCCCCGGCTCTACCGAAGCCGGGACGCGCGGTTGGCTGCCGGCGTGGCCGCCGGCATCGCCGAGCACCTGGGCCTGCCGGTCGTGGCGGTGCGCGTGGCGTTCGTGGTCCTGCTCGGGTTCAACGGGCTCGGGGCACTGCTGTACGCGGTGTTCTGGGCGGTGCTGCCGGTCGCCCCGCCGACCAGCGCCGGGACCCCGCCGCAGGAACGGCTGGTCAAGCTGTTGCCGTTCGCCGCGCTGGCGCTGGGGGTGCTGGTCGCCCGCGCCATCGTCGGCGGCGACCAGCCCGCCACCGCCGCGCTGGGCTGGCTGTTTGCGCTGATCGCGGTCGGTGTGGGCATCATCTGGCACCAGACCGGCGGATCGGAGGCGCAACGGCGTGGCGAGCCGGCGGTGGAGGCGCCCGCGGGAGCGCCACCGTGGCTGGGAGCGATGCTCACCGAGACCGGCCGGCGCGCCTACCTGCTGCGCTTCGTCGGTGGTGGCGGGTTGATCGCGATCGGCACCGTAGGGCTGGCCGCGGTCTACGCTCCGGTGGGCGGCGGCAGCGTGGCGGCGGTCATCAACGGGCTGCTGTTCGCGTTGCTGGCGCTGGTGGGGGTCGCACTGGTGACCGCACCGCTGCTGTGGCGGATGTTCGGCGCGCTGCGGCAGGAACGCGAGGCCCGCATCCGCGAGCAGGAACGCGCCGAGTTCGCCGCCATGGTGCACGACCAGGTGCTGCACACACTGGCGCTCATCCAGCGCCACGCCCCCGCCGGCTCGGATGCCCACCGGCTGGCGCGGGCGCAGGAGCGCACGCTGCGCAACTGGCTGTACCGGCCCACCGGATCACCGACCGGGAGTTTCGCCGCCGCGCTGGAGCAGGTCGCCGCGGAGGTGGAGGACGCGTACGCGATCACCGTTGAGGTGGTGGTGGTGGGCGCCGACCCGGACGACGACCGGGAGAGCGGTGAGGCGCTGGTCGCCGCCGCGCGGGAGGCGCTGGTCAACGCCGCGCGGCACGCGCGGGTGTCCACGGTGTCGCTGTACGCGGAGGTCGAGGCGGACCAGGTCAGCGTGTTCGTCCGGGACCGGGGCGTCGGCTTCGACCCCGACGCGGTGGATCCCGGCCGGCACGGTCTGCGCGGCTCGATCATCGAGCGGATGCGGCGCCACGGCGGGCGTGCTGAGATCATCAGCGCACCGGGGGAGGGCACCGAGGTGCGGCTGCAGCTGCCGCTGACCGTGGACACGAAGGAGGGGGCGGCGTGATGAGCGGGCCGGACACACCACGTCGGCTGCGGGTGTTCCTCGTCGACGACCACGCGATGTTCCGCGCCGGGGTGCGTGCCGAGTTGGCCGACCACGCCGACGCGGTCGAGGTGGCCGGCGAGGCGGGTACGGTGCCGGAGGCGGTACGCCAGATCGTGGCGCAGCAGCCGGACGTGGCGCTGCTGGATGTGCACATGCCCGAAGGCGGTGGGCGGGCGGTGCTGGAGCAGGTGCGCCAGCAGCTGCCGGACCCGTCCGCCGTGCGGTTCCTGGCGCTATCGGTTTCGGACGCGGCCGAGGACGTGATCGGTCTGATCCGCGCCGGTGCCCGTGGCTACGTCACCAAGAGCATCTCGTCGCGGGAGCTGGTGGTGGCCATCGAGCGGGTCGCCGACGGCGATGCGGTGTTCAGCCCGCGGTTGGCCGGGTTCGTGCTGGACGCGTTCGCGTCGCGTCCGGACGCGCCGGTGGTCGACCCGGAGCTGGACCAGCTCACCAACCGGGAGCGGGAGGTGCTGCGGCTGCTGGCGCGCGGGTACGCCTACAAGGAGATCGCCAAGGAGCTCTACATCTCCATCAAGACCGTCGAGACCCACGCGTCGAACGTGCTGCGCAAGCTGCAGATGTCCAACCGGTACGAGTTGTCGCGCTGGGCAGCCGACCGCCGCCTCACCTGACCGTCGACGGGATGTCGGGGGGTTCAGAGACGGCCGCGGCCGGCGCGCAACGCCAGCATGCCCAGCTCGGTGCCCTCGGGGCCGAGCGCGACGTGAAACCGGTCCAGGATCTCCCGCTCGCGATCCAGCGACAGCCGGGTACCGCCGGAGGCCACCCGGGCGGCGCCGACCTGCCGGGACAGCTCGGCACGCTCGCGCCACAGCGCGAGGATCGCGGTGTCGATCTCGTCGATGCGACTGCGGAGGGCCGCGATGCGCGGGTCGCCGGAGTCCGGCTGGCCGGTGCTCACGGCGGCGGTGGCGGTCATGGTGCGTGTTCTCCTCGGGTCGTACCCGGTTCCGCGCCCGGACGCCCACGACGAGGCCCCGGGCCGGAAGCCCGGGGCCTGGTAGGTCAGTTGATCAGCGGCGACCTACGGCTGCCGGACTCCCGGAGCCGTAGTAAAAGTAGAACCGCTGGCCGATCACGCCAGGAAGTATGCCACGTGATGGTCCCGGCACAAAGCGTTTCGCCACCATGCGGGACGCGCCACGTCGATGGCGTCGTATCGGCGGCATAGACTTCCGGTGCGATGCGTGTTCTACCCGAGGTGAGCTCACCCACCGACCCCCGACCCACCGACCCCCGACCCACCGACGCCCGACCCACCGACGCCCGACCCACCGGCACTCGGCACCGCGGGCGGGACCCGGAGGCGCTGCTGGCTGGCCTCAACGGGCCGCAGGCCGCGGCGGTGACCCACACCGGTTCGCCACTGCTGATCGTGGCCGGTGCCGGGTCCGGCAAGACCCGGGTGCTAACCCACCGGATCGCCTACCTGCTGGGCGCCCGCGACGTGCATCCCGGCCAGGTCCTGGCGATCACCTTCACCAACAAGGCGGCCGGGGAGATGAAGGAGCGGGTGGGCGCGCTGGTCGGCGGCCGGGCGCGGGCGATGTGGGTCTCCACGTTCCACTCTGCCTGCGTACGGATCCTGCGCGCCGAGCACCCGCACGCGCAGCTGAAGTCCACCTTCTCGATCTACGACGCCGACGACTCGCGGCGGCTGATGCAGCTGGTGGCCCGCGAACTCGACCTGGACCCGAAGCGTTACCCGGCGCGGGCACTGGCCGCGCAGGTGAGCAACCTGAAGAACGAGCTGATCGACCCGGAGGACTTCGCGCCCACCGCCAAGGGCCCGCACCAGCGGGTGCTGGCCGAGGCGTACACGCTCTACCAGCAGCGGCTACGCCAGGCGCACGCGCTGGACTTCGACGACCTGATCATGACTACGGTGCACCTGCTGCAGGCCATGCCGCAGGTGGCCGAGAAATACCGGCGGCGCTTCCGCCACGTGCTCGTCGACGAATACCAGGACACCAACCACGCGCAGTACGCCCTGGTCAAGGAGCTGGTGGGACCCCCGGATGCCGACCCGCCGCCGGCCGAGCTGTGCGTGGTCGGCGACGCCGACCAGTCGATCTACGCGTTCCGCGGTGCCACCATCCGCAACATCCTGGAGTTCGAGCGCGACTTCCCGGACGCGCGCACCATCCTGCTGGAGCAGAACTACCGCTCCACCGTGACCATCCTCAACGCCGCCAACGCGGTGATCGACCGCAACTCCGAGCGCAAGCCGAAGCGGCTGTGGAGCGAGCAGGGCGACGGGGAGCCGATCGTCGGGTACGTGGCCGACACCGAGCACGCCGAGGCGGACTGGATCGCCCGCGAGATCGACCGGCTCACCGACGCGGGCGAAGCCCGCCCCGGCGAGGTGGCGATCTTCTACCGCACCAACGCCCAGTCGCGGGTGTTCGAGGAGGTGTTCATCCGGCTCGGGCTTCCGTACAAGGTCGTCGGCGGGGTGCGCTTCTACGAGCGCAAGGAGGTGCGCGACGCGCTGGCCTACCTGCGGGCGGTGACCAACCCGGACGACACCGTCAACGTGCGCCGGATCCTGAACACGCCGCGACGGGGCATCGGCGACCGGGCCCAGGCGTGTGTGGAGGCGCTGGCGGCCCGGGACCGGATCGCGTTCGGTGAGGCGCTGCGGCGCGCCGCCGACGCACCCGGGATCTCCAGCCGGGCGGCCAACGCGATCGCCGGGTTCGTGGCGCTGCTGGACGAGCTGCGCGCGATGGCCGACGAGGTTCCGCCGGAAGACGTGCTGGAGGCGGCGCTGAACCGGTCCGGCTACCTGGCGATGCTGGAGGAGAGCCTCGACCCGCAGGACGCCGGCCGCCTGGAGAACCTGCAGGAGCTGGTCAGCGTCGCCCGGGAGTACACCGAGCGCGCGCAGACCACCGGCGAGGCGGAACCGACGCTGGCGGGCTTCCTGGAGCAGGTGGCGCTGGTGGCCGACGCCGACGAGATCCCGGACGAGGCCGAGCCGGACCAGACCGGGGTGGTCACGCTGATGACCCTGCACACCGCCAAGGGCCTGGAGTTCCCGGTGGTGTTCCTCACCGCCCTGGAGGAAGGGGTGTTCCCGCACGACCGGTCGCTCGGTGACCAGCGCGAGCTGGAGGAGGAGCGCCGGCTGGCGTATGTGGGGATCACCCGCGCCCGTCACCGTCTCTACCTGTCCCGGTCGGTGACCCGTTCCGCCTGGGGCCAGCCGCAGTACAATCCGCCGTCGCGGTTTCTGGACGAGCTGCCGGCCGAGCTGGTGCGGTGGGAGCGTACGGCCGAGGCGGTGACCTCATGGGGCGGGGTCGGCGGCCGGGCCGGCGCCGGCGACCGGGCCGGGCGGGCCGACGAGCGCCGCGGTGGCGAGCTGACGACCGCCTCGCAGCTGCCGCAGGTGCCGGCACTGGGCGCCGGCGACCGGGTCAACCACCAGCGGTACGGGTTGGGCCGGGTGCTCGCGGTGCAGGGCGTCGGGGTCCGCTCGCAGGCGCAGATCGACTTCGGCGATCAGGTGCTCTGGCTGGTGCTGCGGCACGCTCCGCTGGAGAAGATCTAGTCAGTTCCTGACCATCCTCTGGTAACCAGATCGGCTGGCAGTCACCGGGTTGCCGGCCCATCACGTGCGGCGCCGGCAGGGGTGGGAAGCGTCCGGTGGGGGCGGCTCGGGGGAGGGCCGCCCCCACCGGACCGGGGGGACAGGGACAGGTCAGTGGCTCAGGTCAGCAACCGGGGATCTCCACTCCGCGGTTGGCCATCCATCGGGTGGGCTCGACCGCGTTCCAGAGGCCGCCCTTGTGCACCTCGAAGTGCAGGTGTGGGCCGGTGGAGTCGCCGGTCGAGCCTTCCAGAGCGATGACGTCGCCAGGCTCGACCCGGTCGCCGACCGACACCTTCGTCTCGGAGGCGTGCGCGTAGTGGGTGAGGTGGCCGTCACCGTGGTCGATCACGACCGAGATGCCGTACCCGCCGAAGACCCAGCCGGAGTGGGTGACGGTGCCGGCGCCCACGGCGTGGATCGGGGTGCCGTGCGGGGCGGCCAGGTCGACGCCGGCGTGCAGCGTGCCCCAGCGTTGGCCGAAGCAGGACGTGGTGCGCGCGCCCGGCATCGGGTGGACCCAGTCAGGCGGCGGCTCGGGGCTGGGGGACGCCTCCGGCTCGGCACCCCGACCAGTCTGGCTGTCCGTGACCTGCTCAGCCGGTTCGGCCGGCTCGGCCCGCTCACCCCGGTCGGCCCGCTCGGCGGCGGCCCGGCGCTCCTGGTCGGTGGCGGCGACGGCTTCGGCGGAGGCCGGACTGGCGTCGGGCCCGACCGTGGCGTTGGCGGTGACCACCGCCATGCTGAGCCCGACCACCGCGACGAGTGCCACCACGAGCTGGCGCTGGCCGTTGAGCCCGGCCCGGATCCGGTGCCGGATCACGTCGATGCGGTCACGGTCGTGCAGGGAGCTGGGCTGGAAGCGGTCCAGCCGGAAGGTGTGCCGCCGCAGGGCGCTTGACACGTGGCGCCTTACGCGGTCCAGCCGGTCCGGCACGCTGCGCAGGGTGGTGTTGAGTTTGTCCAGCACGGGGGGGAACCTCCGTCGCGGGGGGAACGCGGAAACCCCATCGTGCGCAATGGCCCGGCGAACCGCCAAATGGGGGTCCGGGCGATCAGGGTGAATCACCTGGAATTGGACCAGATCCGCGCCCGATTTCCACCCTAATATCCGACAAAACAGACACAACTTCGGTGGTCGCGGTCACATTGAGCCCTGTGACCGAGAAAACTTTGTCATTGCACCGTGCAACGAAACCGTGCACAACGGACGGCACTAGGCTGTCGGAGGTGGATTCAGTCGTCCGTGGTCGTGCCGTAGATGGCCTCGGTCTGCTCGACCACGTCCACACCGCGTTCCTGCAGCCACGGCACCGGGTTCTGCGGCACGCCGCTCTCGTGCACCTCGAAGTGCAGGTGCGCGCCGAAGGAGTAACCGGTGTTGCCGACCAGTGCGATCCGTTCCCCGGCGGAGACCTCCTGGCCCTCATGGACCAGCAGCTGGGACGCGTGCGCGTACAGCGTCTCCACGCCGTTGCCGTGGTCGATGATGACCGCGTAACCGTACCCGCCGTGGTAGCGGGACATCGTCACGGTGCCGGCGTGCACCGCCACGATCGGGGTGCCCTGTGGTGCGGCCAGGTCGATGCCGTTGTGCATGCGGCCCCAGCGCCAGCCGTACGCCGACGAGAACCGGTAGCCCTGCACCGGCAGCAGCCACACGTCCGGTGCGGCCTGGGTGACCGACGTCGCGAGACCGCCGCGTCGCCGTTCGGCGCGGGAGGCCCGCTCGGTGTCGGCCGAACGCTCCTCGAAGGCATTGTCGAGACTGCCGAGGGTCGACAGCCGCTCGGGGTCGAGCTTGGCGTCGGGCACGGCCTGGCCGGCGCCCATCGCGACAACACCGGCACCGACCACCGCAGTGGTGATGACCGCGGCGTACCGGCTGCGCGGGGCGGTAGGCACCCGCCGCCTGCCTCGGTAGCGCCCGGCTAACGGTCGCTCGTCCACGCACACCTTCCCTGGTCGGTTCTGCGCGTCAACGGTCGTGGTACGTCACGCTGGGTAGTCGTACGCTTCGATGCCTACGTGCTTCCCGGCGGTGGGCCGTCCACGCGGGATCGCGTGGAAAGCGCCTGGGACACGGTAACGAAGCGGCGTGTGGCGCCACAAGCCACCCACGCGGAAAACTTGGTGCCTGTCCGGGCAAGCAACCACATACGACAGCTTTGATCCGTGTTTGTGCGAAATTCTTCCGATCACCTTGCGTTACTAAGCGGTCGGGATCCGTGTAAGGATGGTGGACGGTAGTCCCGCGTCACGACCGTTGGTCGAGTGGGGTTACGGTTCGTTCAGTCGCGCCGGTGCCGGCGCTGCTCACGAAAGGCGCAACTGCTGATGAGCTCACGGATCAGGGTCGTGGTTGCCAAACCCGGGCTGGACGGACACGACCGAGGGGCGAAGGTGGTGGCCCGGGCGTTGCGAGACGCCGGGATGGAGGTCATCTACACCGGCCTGCACCAGACCCCGGAACAGATCGTGGAGACCGCGGTCCAGGAAGACGCCGACGCGGTGGGCCTGTCGGTCCTGTCCGGCGCCCATATGACGCTGTTCCGCCGGGTGCTGGACCTGCTCGCCGAACGCGGCGCCAGCGACATCGTGGTCTTCGGCGGCGGGATCATCCCCGACGCCGACATCCCGGAACTGGCGCAACTCGGGGTCGCCAAGGTCTTCACCCCGGGGGCCAGCACCGAGTCCATCGTCCAGTGGGTGCGCGCCAACGGGCGCCGCACCGTCGGCTCGTAGTCGACCGACCGCACACAAGGGCTGGCGCGCGAGATGAGGGGCCGGACGCACCCCTCACACGTCCGGCCCCTCCATATGCACGACGCCCCGCCGCCACCCCTCGACCGGCAGGGCATCGGCCGTCGCTGTCAGCGTCCGTCACCGCCCGCTGACACTCTGCTCAACGAGGGTCACCGGATGAGGTAACGCATCGCCCGGGCGGGTGACCCGGCCCCGCCGCCGGGCCGGCCCCCCGCGGCGCCCGCGGACCGCACGGTCGTTAAGGTTCCGGCAGGCATGGCGCAGCGTGGTGCGGCCTGGCGGCTCCGGCGTAGGGCGGCACGGCCGGGCCACGGACGGTACGAGAGGATGACTGCGTGGACCTGTACGAGTACCAGGGGCGGGCGTTGTTCGCCAAGCACGGACTGCCCGTACTGCCCGGCGGGGTCGCCCGGACTCCGGAGGAGGCCCGTGCGATCGCCGCGGACATCGACGGCGATCTGGTGGTCAAGGCCCAGGTGAAGGTGGGCGGCCGGGGCAAGGCCGGAGGCGTGAAGTTCGCCGCGGACGCGGACGAGGCCGCGGCCCGTGCCGGAGAGATCCTCGGCATGGACATCAAGGGCCACACCGTCTCCGCGGTGATGCTCACCGCCTCGGCCGCCATCGCCGAGGAGTACTACCTGTCATACCTGCTCGACCGCGCAGAGCGGACGTTCCTGTGCATCGCCAGCGTCGCCGGCGGTATGGACATCGAGCAGGTCGCCGCCGAGACCCCGGAGAAGGTCGCGAAGGTCGCGATCGACGCGAACACCGGGGTCGACGAGGCCACCGCCCGCGAGATCGCCGCGGCTGCGAAGTTTCCCGGCCACGTGGCCGACCAGGTCGCCGACATCGTGCTCGGGCTGTGGCGCGCGTTCGTGGCCGAGGACGCCACCCTGGTGGAGGTGAACCCGCTGGCGCTGACCACCGACGGTCGGGTGCTGTGTCTGGACGCCAAGGTCACCCTGGACGAGAACGCCGCGTTCCGCCACCCCGACCACGAGGAGATGGTCGACCGGTCCGCCGTCGACCCGCTGGAGCAGCGGGCCAAGGAGAAGGACCTGAACTACGTCAAGCTCGACCACGGCTCGGTCGGCGTCGTCGGCAACGGCGCCGGCCTGGTCATGTCCACACTCGACGTGGTCGCCTCCGCTGGCGCCGCCTACGGCGGCGTGCGGCCGGCCAACTTCCTCGACATCGGCGGCGGCGCCAGCGCCGCGGTGATGGCCAACGGGCTGGAGATCGTGCTGTCGGATCCGGCGGTGCGGTCGGTGTTCGTCAACGTCTTCGGCGGCATCACCGCCTGCGACGAGGTCGCGGGTGGCATCGTCCACGCGCTGGACCTGCTAACCCAGCGGGGCGAGACCCTGGACAAGCCGCTGGTGGTGCGGCTGGACGGCAACAACGCCGCGCAGGGCCGGGCGATCCTGGACCGCGCGGCCAACCCGCTGGTCGAGCGGGTCGACACCATGGACGGTGCCGCCGAGCGTGCGGCCGAGCTGGCGGCGAGGGGCAACTGAGATGGCAATCTGGCTGACCAAGGACTCGCGGGTCGTCGTGCAGGGCATGACCGGCTCCGAGGGCTCGAAGCACACCCGGCGCATGCTCGCCGCCGGCACCACCATCGTCGGGGGTGTCACCCCCGGCAAGGGCGGGCAGGAGGTCGAGTTCGACGGCGTGCGCGTACCCGTCTTCAACGACGTGGCCGGCGCGATGGCGGCCACCGGCGCGGACGTCACGGTGGTGTTCGTGCCGCCGAAGTTCGCCAGAGCCGCGGTCGTCGAGGCGATCGACGCCGGCATCGACCTGGCGGTGGTGATCACCGAGGGCATCCCGGTGCACGACACCACCGCCTTCTGGGCCCACAACGTGGCCAAGGGGCAGCCCACTCGCATCATCGGCCCGAACTGCCCGGGCATCGTGTCCCCCGGCGCCTCCAACGCCGGCATCATCCCGGCCGACATCACCGGGCCGGGCCGTATCGGCCTGGTCAGCAAGTCCGGCACGCTGACCTACCAGATGATGTACGAGTTGCGCGACATCGGCTTCTCCACCTGTGTAGGCATCGGCGGTGACCCGGTCATCGGCACCACCCACATCGACGCGCTCGCGGCCTTCCAGGAGGACCCGGACACCGACGCCATCGTCATGATCGGCGAGATCGGCGGCGACGCCGAGGAGCGTGCGGCCGAGTTCGTGCGCGCGAACGTGACCAAACCGGTGGTCGGCTACATCGCCGGCTTCACCGCGCCGCCGGGCAAGACCATGGGTCATGCCGGAGCGATCATCTCCGGTTCGTCCGGCACCGCCGAGGCGAAGAAGGTCGCGCTGGAGGCCGCCGGCGTCACGGTCGGCACCACCCCGACCGAGACCGCCCGCCTGATGCGCGACGTCATGCTCTCCGCCCGGTAGGGCACCGCCGGTGGCCGGGCCCGACCGGCCGCGTTGCCGCGGGTGCGACCGGGCACCGTGCGAGAGTGAACCGTGATGTCCACCCGCGACGCACTGTCGGCTCCACCGGGCCCGGCTCCGCGGAGCCGGGCGCCGTTGGCGTTGGCCGCGGCGGTGGCGGCGACCGCGGCCGCGGTGGTCACCCTCGCGCCGGTGGTGCTGGTGGTGACGCTGCTCTACGTCGCGGACGCGGACGGGTTCGCGGTCGCCACCCCCGCACGCGTGGCCGCCGCCGGCTGGCTGCTGGCCCACGGCGTACCGCTGCAGGTCGGCGGCGGTGCGGTGGGCCTGCTGCCGCTGGCGCTGACCGCGCTCGCGGCGTGGCGCGTGACCCGCGCCGGCGTCCACGTGACCCGGGCCATCGGGGCGCGCGGCTCACGCTCCTGGCGCAGAAGGC